>NZ_CP049357.1:0-25000 GCF_011067105.1 Deinococcus wulumuqiensis R12
CTACTGGACAGACGAAGAAATCTGGCAAGCTGTCCACTTTCAGGAGAAATTTTTTGAAACGCGGCTGAGACGCTGAATTTCTCTGTCAAGTTCTCCGCGCCACTGTCCAGATTCCGGCCCCGGCCTAAACTCCCAGGGTGACGCCCCCCGACGATGTTTCAGCCGTAAAACCCCATATCCATATCCCCGACGGCTCCTGCTGCGCGCCGAAAAAGTTCGCGCACCTGCACCAGCACACGCAGTACAGCCTGCTCGACGGCGCGGCCAAGCTGAAAGACCTGCTGAAGTGGGCCAAACAGGTCACGCCGGAGGGCCAGACCCCGGCGCTGGCGATGACCGACCACGGGAACATGCACGGGGCGGTGCATTTCTACAACTACGCGATGGGGATGGAGGTCAAGCCGATCATCGGCTACGAGGCGTACGTGGTGCCGGGGATGGGAACCCGCCGGGACCGCAGCCGCGGCCAGGACGGGGAAAAGGGGATCTTCCACCTGACGCTGCTCGCCCGCGACTTCGAGGGCTACCAGAACCTCTGCCGCCTGAGCAGCCGGGGCTACACCGAGGGCTACTACTACAAGCCGCGCATCGACCACGAGCTTTTGCAAGAGCACCACAAAGGCGTCATCGCCTTTTCCGGCTGCCTGGGGTCGGAGGTTCAGCAACTGCTGATGCAGGGGCGTGAGGACGATGCCAAGCAGCGGCTGCTGTGGTACCGCGACCTGTTCGGTGAGAACTACTACATCGAGATTCAGGATCACGGACTGCCCGAGCAGAAGAAGAACAACCCGATTCTGCGGGCCTGGGCGCAGGAACTCGGCATCGGCATGGTGGCGACCAACGACGGGCACTACGTCAAGAAGTCCGACGCCACCGCGCACGAAACCCTGCTGGCGATTCAGACCAAGGCGACCCTGGCCGACGAGAACCGCTTCAAGTTCCCGTGCGACGAGTTCTACGTCAAGAATCTGGAAGAAATGCAGGCGGCGCTGCCCGTTTCCGAGTGGGGCGAGGAGCCCTTCGACAACACGGCGCTGGTGGCCGAGATGTGCACCGTGGACCTCCCGGTGGGCAAAAAGCGCGTGTACCAGATGCCCGCCCTCCCTATTCCCGAGGGCCGCACGATGGCCGAGGAACTGCGGGTGCAGACCTACGCGGGGGCCGTCAAACGCTACCCGGCGCACCTCACGGGGGGAGTGCTGCGCGACTACGCCGAGCGTTCGCTGAAAGAACTGGGCGAAGCGGACGCGGCGCGGGTGCTGGGGCGCGTGAACGGCTGCGACCCGGCCACCTGCGACCTCGGCACGCTCTATACCCTCCTGGCTTTTATGGGCAGCGAGTGGGAAGCGCGGGGCAAGGACGCGGGCGAGAAGTACACGCCTTACCCCGCGCTGGAAAAGATGGAGCGCGAAGCCGAAGCCGGGGCGCTGCCCGCCTACGCCCATGCGGACTGCCGCGCCGCTACCGGGCGCGATTCGGACACCAGTATCGAACTCGACCCCGCAGGGGATGACGAGGAAACCACGCGGGGCCACCACCGCCACGCGCTGACCCTCCTGCGCCGCGCCGAGTACGAACTCAGCGTCATCAACAACATGGGGTTTCCCGACTACTTCCTGATTGTGGCCGACTACATAGGCTGGGCCAAAGATCACGACATCAGCGTGGGGCCGGGGCGCGGGTCGGGGGCGGGCAGTCTCGTCGCCTACGCCATCCGCATCACCAACCTCGACCCGCTGGAATTCGAGCTGCTGTTCGAGCGCTTCCTGAACCCTGACCGCATTTCCATGCCCGACTTCGATATCGACTTCAACGACGCCCGGCGCGGCGAGGTCATTCAGTACGTGCAGCAAAAATACGGTGAAGAAAAAGTCGCCCAGATCGCCACTTTCGGGACGATGGCGAGTAAGGCCTGTCTCAAGGACGTGGCCCGCGTGATGGGCCTGGAATACGCCAAGGTGGACAAGGTTTCCAAGCTCATTCCCATCAAGTTCGGCAAGTCGTACTCGCTGGAACAGGCCCGTGAAGCGGTGCCGGACATCCAGCAGTTTCTGGCCGAAGACCCCGAACTGCTCAAGGCCTACGAATTCGCCCAGCAGCTCGAAGGCCTGACCCGGCACGCCTCGGTTCACGCGGCGGGCGTGGTCATCGGCAAGGAGGAGCTGACCAACCTGGTGCCGGTCATGCGTGACACCTCCGGCGAGGGCATGGTCTGCCAGTACGACATGAAGGCCGTGGAAGACATCGGCCTGATCAAGATGGACTTCCTGGGCCTGCGCACGCTGTCCTTCCTCGACGAAGCCAAGCGCATCCTGAAGGAGTCGGGGGCCGATTTCGAGGAAAAGTACGGCACCTTCGACGACATTCCCTTCGACGACGAAAAGACCTTCGACCTGCTCTCGCGCGGCGACACCAAAGGAGTCTTCCAGCTCGAAGGCGCGGGCATTTCCGACGCCTCGCGCCGCCTCAAGCCCCGGCGTCTGGCCGATATCATCGCGCTCTCGGCGCTTTACCGCCCCGGGCCGATGGAAAACATCCCGACCTACGTGCGCCGTCACCACGGCGTCGAGGACGTGGACTACGACAAGGACGGCTTCCCGCACGCCAAGCAGTGGCTGGAAAAGATTCTGGCCGAAACCTACGGCATTCCCGTGTACCAGGAGCAAATCATGCAGATTGCCTCCGAGGTGGCGGGCTACTCGCTGGGCGGGGCGGATTTGCTGCGCCGAGCGATGGGCAAGAAAGACGCCGAGGAAATGAAACGCCAGCGGGCGATGTTCGTCGAGGGTGCGGAGAAAAAAGGCGTGCCGCAGGAAGAGGGTAACCGACTGTTCGACCTGCTGGACGCGTTTGCGAACTACGGCTTCAACAAGTCCCACTCGGCGGCTTACGGAGTCATCACCTACCAGACCGCGTGGCTCAAGGCCAATTACCCGGTGCAGTTCATGGCCGCGCTGCTCACCGTGGAAAGGCGCGACTCCGACAAAGTAGCCGAATACGTCAGCGACGCCCGCAAGATGGACCTGCATGTGCTGCCGCCCGACATCAACCGTTCGAGCAGCGACTTTACCGTGCAGGGCGAGGAAATCCTGTTCGGGCTGTACGCCATCAAGGGCCTGGGCGAAGGCGCAGTGCTGCGAATTCTGGAGGAGCGCGAGAAAGCCGGGCCGTTCAGGTCGCTCGCCGACTTCTGCTCCCGCCTGGGCAACAAGGTGTGCAACCGCAAGGCGATGGAATCTCTCATCAAGTCGGGGGCCTTCGACGGGTTCGGGGAACGCAAGCAGTTGCTCGAATCGCTGGAGGAAGCGATGCATTGGGCGCAGGGCGCGGCGGCGATGGCGAGCAGCGGCATGGACGCCCTGTTCGGCATGAGCGAGACTGCCCCCGAGCCGAAGCTCAGGGCAGGCGTGGAACCGTTCACCGACCTGCAACGCCTCGCCATCGAGAAAGAAGCCCTGGGCCTCTACATTTCCGG
The DNA here is from genome assembly GCF_011067105.1 of Deinococcus wulumuqiensis R12. NCBI lineage: Bacteria > Thermotogati > Deinococcota > Deinococci > Deinococcales > Deinococcaceae > Deinococcus > Deinococcus wulumuqiensis. Next base: position 3,476 of record NZ_CP049357.1, read on the forward strand.
GCACCCGCTGGAACAGCATGAAGGGCTGCGCGAGGCCGCGAGTTGCCGCATCGCCGACCTGGACAACTGGTTCACGGGCCTGAACGTGGCCCCCGGCAAGCGGCAGAAAGCGGTGCTGGCGGGCATGATTGAAAGTGTCGTCAAAAAGCCCACCAAATCGGGCGGCATGATGGCCCGCTTCATCCTGGCCGACGAGTCGGGGCAGATGGAACTGGTGGCCTTTTCCCGCGCCTACGACCGCGTCGAGCCGAAGCTGCTCAACGACACCCCCGCACTGGTCATCGTGGAACTGGAGGCCGAGGACGGCGGCCTGCGGGCCATTGCCGAGGAAGTGGTCAGCATCGAGCAACTGGGCGAGGTGCCCAAGGTCATGTACGTGACCATCGACCTCGAAACGGCCAGCGCAGACGCCCTGGGTGACTTTCAGAGTGTGCTGGACGAACACGCGGGCAACCTGCCCACCTATTTGCGCCTGGAAACGCCGGAACAGTTCGTGGTGTACCAGCTCGACCACGCCATGGGCGGGGCGGGGGCCATGCGCGAACTGAACCAGACCTTCGCCTGGGCCAACGCTTATCTGGCCTACGACCAGCAGACCATCCTGAACAAATTTGGCCCCAAGGCCCCAGCGTGGATGCAGCGGCAGCAGGGGAGTGGAGGGGGGATGCGGGCCTAGAGCATTTGACAAAAAGACGCAGCGTCTTTTTGGCGAGCGGACTGGGACAGCTCGCAGAGAGCGAGTGCAAAACACTAAGCAGGGCGGACTTGCAAAGCTCTGCGGGGCAGCTCTGCGAGTCCGCAGCAGACTGGGACAGCTCCGCAGGAGAGAATGGAGTGATGCGGGGTGCCGTTCCGCGCATCACGTAATACGGATTCCGATTGAATCTGGTAGTTTCAGATTCAATCCGAGCGGATGCGAGTAGGAAAAAATACGGATTCCGCGATATGGATGCACAGGCGGCGCTTTCCCGACTGTGCAGGAATTAAGCGGAATCCGTATAATTCGGAGAACTGCTCTAGAGACATTCCCCCAACCTGACTGGAACGGTGGGCCTGTCATCCGCCTTGACGCGGCGGGGGACACCCTCCCGGCAGCCGTCTACACTGAGCGCATGGATTTCATGGGTTTTTTCCGTCTGCTCCTGACCGAAATCGGCTGGAACCTGGCCGTCTGGGTGCCGACCACCGTGTTCAGCCTTCTCTTTATCCGGGGCGTGCTGGGCATCCGCCTGAACGAACTGGCCCGCGAAATCGAGGAGCGGCAGACGGCGGCGGTGGGGGCCATCTTCTTCTGGGCCTCGCTGGGGTTCGGCCTGCTGTTCAGCCGCCTGGTGGGCACGCCCGCGTCCATGAACGACCTGTCCTGGGCCGAGGCGTTCGGCTGGCTCGGCGTGGCGGTGGGCATTGCGCTGCTGCTGTTCACCCTGGGCACCTGGCTCGTGTTCGGCACGCTCGCCCGGCGTCAGGGGGAAACCATCTCGCGCTACCTGCGCCGCGAACTGGTGGACGAACATAATCTCGCGCTCGCCTTCGTGCTGGGGTCGCTGTTTATCGTTCCCGTTATCGTCGTTTATCACGTGACGCTCTAAGGGGCTGGCGTCAGCCGTTCCCGCAGCCGGAGGGTATTTTCCACCCCGGCCCCGCTCGCCGTGTTGTCGAAGATGACCCACACGTCGCCCGCCTGCGCCCGCACCTGCTCGGCCAACTGGGCCAACTGCGCCTCCGAATAGGCGGAGTAATACATGCGCGGCGAACCGTGCCAGCGGTAGTAGACGGTCCCTGTAAAACCGCCCGGTCCGGCGGCTTCCGGTACGCGGGCGGGGTCGGCAGCCACCCTCCCGATGTGGAACTGGCGCAGCAGGGCGTCGGCTTCCCCACCGAACCAGGTGGCGTGGCGCGGCTCGCAGACGGCGGGCACGGGGGTTTCCTGGCGCAGGGCGGCGAAGAAATCGGCGGCGACGTCCGGCTCATACTTCAGACTCGGCGGCAACTGCACCAGCAGGCCGCCGAGTTTGTCCCCCAGTCCGTTCACGCCTTCCATGAAGTCGGCCAGAAGACCCGCGCATTCACGCAATTTGGCCGTGTGGGTGACGGCCTTGGGCACCTTGACGCTGAAGCGGAAATCCTCCGGGACGCTGGCGGCCCACTTCTGGTAGGTGCTGCGGCGGTGCGGGCGGTAGAACGACGAGTTGATTTCGGCGGCGCTCAGCCGGGTGGCGTAGCGTTCTAGCAAGCTGCCTCCGGGTCCGAAGAGGGCCTGCTGCTCGCGGCTCAGGCCCCAGCCCGCCGTGCCGACGAACACGGTCATTTTCTCCCCCGGCGGGCGGTGAGCAGGTGTGCGGGCACGTCTCCGATGAGGCCCTCTACCCCCAGCGCCGCGAGCCGCTGCACCTCGGCCTCCTCGTTGACGGTCCAGGCGTTCACCCGCCAGCCCCGCCGCCGCGCCAGGGCCAGCAGGTCACGGTCAATCAGCGTGTGGTGGGGATGCAGCGCCGCGCAGTCCACCCAGCGGCCCACCACCTCCGGCAGGTTCAGCGGGCCGGAGCGGTAGGGCCGGTGGTACAGCAGGCCACGCTCCACGTCCGGGGCCAGCTCGCGGGCCGCCCGCAGCAGCAGCGGGTGAAAGCTGCTCAGGAGGACGCGGCGCGACAGGCCGTGCGCCCGGATGCTGCCCAGGGTGCGGGCCACGCGGTCGTCGGGCGCCCACGCTTCCCATTTGAGTTCTATGTTGAGGTAAGCCCCCGTTTCAGCGGCCCAGGCCAGCACGTCGGGCAGGGTGGGCACCCACGTCGGCAACTCGGCGCGGGTCAGCCCGGCCAGCACCGGCCCACCCCGCAGGGCGGCGTCGTGATGCACGGCCAGCGTGCCGTCGCCCAGGCGGCGCACGTCGAGTTCGATGCCGTCCAGACCGGCGTCTAGGGCGGCCTGAAACCCGGCCAGGGTGTTTTCGCGGTGTTCGTGCGGGGAACCTCGGTGACCGAGCAGCAGGGGCATGGCCCAGGGTAACGGACAGCGCATTAAGCTCTGCCGGATGCCTGCGGGCCGCGCAGCCGCTACCCTGAACACATGGCTAACCTCAGTTCCTCTACCGTGATGCTTACCGGCGCGGGCGGCTCACTCGCCAACGCCATCGCCCAGGAACTCGAAGATGCGGGCGCCCAGATGGTGCTCGTCGGGCGCGGCGAAGACCTCGCCTGGGCCGCCGACCGTTATCCGGCCAAAGAAGTGTTCGACCTCGACCTGACCGACCCGGCCAGCGTGGAGACGCTACGCAAGGTCAAGGTGGATACCCTGGTCCACACCGCCGGGCATTACGCGACGCAGGACATTCACAAAGCCGGTGCCGAGGAGTACGGCGACATGTTCGACTCCAACATGCTGACCCTGTTCCACGCGGTGCAGGGGGTACTGCCCTCCATGCTCAAGCAGAAGGACGGGCAGATTCTGGCGGTCAGCGCGGGGCAGGCCGCGCGGCTCAGTGGCCCCAAAGCCGCGCTGTACACGGCCAGCAAAGCGGCGGTGGCGGCCTATGTCCTGAGCCTGCACGACGAACTCAAGGGCAAGGGTGTGCGCGGCTGCGTGCTGTACCCGATGGGCGTGGTGGACACCCCCGAAAACCGGGACGAGGGCATGAAATGGGACGCCATGATCGACCCGCGCGGCCTCGCCAAGAGCGTGGCGCACATTCTCTCGCGCCCGGACCGCGCCCACATCACCGAACTCAAGGTCTACCCCGACGAGGACTGACCCGTCGAGAACTGAGCGGCGCCCGCATGAAGTAAGCTCCGGGGCGTGAGAAACAGATGATTTCGGCAATGATGCTGGCAGTCATCGGCGTGGGGCTGCTGGCCGGGGTCCTGGGCGCGATTCTGGGTCTGGGAGGCGGCGTGGTGGTCGTTCCGGCGCTGGAATTCGTGCTGCCGCGTTTCGGGCACGACATCACCATCGGTCAGGCGGTGGCTGTGTCGCAAATCGGGGTGCTGGCGGTGGGCCTGAGCGGCGCGGCGGCGTACCTGCAACAGGGCCTCGTCCGCGCCCGCACCGGCTACCTGCTTTCGCCCTACACCATTATCGGAGGGGCGGCAGGCAGTTTCCTGGGGCTGGTGCTGCCCGCCCGTGCGGTGGCGACCGTATTTGCTCTGCTGCTGCTGTACTCCGCCTACAACCTCCTGCGCGGCCTGAAACGGGTCGAGGTCGAGCGTGAGCCGTCGCGGCTGGTGCCGCCCGCCATGACCTTCGCGGGCGTCATGAGTGGCCTGCTGGGGATTGGTGGAGGCACGGTGCAGGTGCCGGTCCTCAACCTCCTGCAGGGCATGCCGATTCGTCAGGCCATTGCCACCTCGACCTTCATCATGGGCCTGACCGCTGTGGGCAACGCGCTGGTCTATCAGGCGGGCGGGCTGCTGGATGTCAAGCTCGCCGCCGGGGTCGCCCTGGGCGTGCTGCTGGGGGCCAAAGCCGGGGCGAGCCTCCAAAGTCGCATTCCCGCCGCGCAGCTCAAGCTGTTTTTCAGCCTGCTGCTGATTTTTACGGCGGGCCAACTGCTCTGGAAATACTGGGGGCACGCATGACCGGCCCTGACCGCACACCCGACACCGAACTTGCGGGTCTCCCTGCATGGCTGTACCCGGCGGGCTTCTGGGTCGCGGTCCTGTTGCTGGCCGCCGGGGTCCTGTTTCCCGACCTGGCCGTGTGGGGCGTGGCCTGGGTGGGGCTGGTGCCGGTGCTGGCGGCGCTGTGGGTGCTGGTCACAGGCTGGCAAAAAGACCGCCGCCTGGGAATGGCGGCGGGGCTGGCTCTGCTGGGGCTGGGGCTGGTGGTGGTGGTCAGGGGAGTTCTCTGAATCCATTCTGGTCGTAAGCGAAGGTGTTTTCACTTCCGCAGGTTCCTTCTAATACCGCTCTGAAAAGTAGTTCGCGTGGGTATGGGATCTGACCTCGTCCGGAGGGTTACCAGGATGTGGGAGCGGACGCTAGCGGCCCCAGCATCCTTACTCCATCGAACTGGAAGAACATACCTGTCTTTGATTTTGCCAGGATGTATGTGCTGTTGGCGTCCTGATAAAACTCGCAGGTGTCCACGTTGCCCGGCAAGTTGGGAGCCAGCGTCGGTGTACAGGCGGTGAGGGTGGCAAACGACGTTACTCCGTTGTTCGCTGCACGTTGCGCCTCGGCCAGGCTGGCTACGTTCCGAACGAATGTCAGCGTGGCACTGTTGTTCGCGGCTTGGCGGGCCGAAAGGAGGTTGGGAACCAACAGGGCTGCCAGGATCCCCATGATAGCCATGATGACGAGAAGTTCGATCAGGGTAAAACCCTGTGAGTGGGCGTTCATACCGAACATACCTCCTGTCGTAACGATGTGGGCAAACTGGACGTCACGATGGTGCCCAGCAGAAGAGCATAGATGGGGAGCACGGCAAACAAGAAAAACCACGCTGCCAGGTAAATACCGTACCCACTGAGCACGAGGACAATCCGCCGATTCGCACGCAGCAGCAAAATGGTGAAGCTGCCCAACAGCAGGAATCCCACGACACCGTGATTCTGAAGTTCTTCTACGTATACGTTATGTGGGTGAATGTTGGAGACGTTGACGAGGCCCATGCCCTTGCTGGGCGACACATAGAAATAATCCGGGAACGTGCCCATGAGTTTCGCGTCGTTGGGCACGCCGCTTATGGCTTCTATCATGCGCCTTTGTTCTTCGACTGGAAGGTAATTCAACCAGCGGGCCTCGTACTGCTCATCTCCCCAGCCCAGCAAGGGCCGCTCTAAGATCATCCCCCAGCTGGCTTGCCAGAACTGCAGGCGAACACCAAGGGACGGGGCGTCGGAGACGCCGATCTTCTTGGTCGAGATGCAGGCAGGTTGTTTCAGAGCCGTGCAAGTCGCTTTGGTGAGGCTCGGCACAGCTAAGAAAGCCCCGACAGTTACTGCAAGAGCGCCACCTAAAGCCCGCCAGTCCCTTCCCCGTTCCATCAGCAATGCCAGCAGAACAACACCTATATAAGCAATGAGCGCACTGGTGTTGTTACACAGGGCCAGGCCCAGGCCAGCCAGCACCAAGCTTGAGAAAGCGCGACGGTAGGCGGCAAAACCAGCCGCTGCGGCAAAGAGGCCAGCGAGATGTCCGCGCTGACCGATGGTGGTCGCCGGGTAAGGTTCCGCCGTTGGCAGCCAGAACAGTGGGCGGAGGCCCACCGCTTCAAACAGGGCCAGCACGACCATCACGCCCAGCCCGCCCCCCAGAACCCGCCAGTGCCGGTCCTCCAGCCTGGCGAGTTGTCCCAGATAAAACAGCGCCACGCACAGGCCCAGTTGCCCACCGCCCATCTGCCCCCAAGCGGAGCCTTTGAGAGCGAGCAGGGCATTGGGGGCCGACAGGTCGCTGAGCAAAACGCATGTCCACCAGACCAGCAATGCCCCGTTGAAAGGCCGTTCCCGGTTGAAAAGGACCCGGACCGCCTGACACACTTCCTGCCACCGGGTGAGGTGAAGAAGCATGATGGCGATCAAAGTCAGGATGGCCAGCCAGACTCGGCCTTGAGCAAAAGTGAAGCGGGCATCGTCGGAGGGGAAGGCGGCTGCCGCCAGAATAAGCACCGCTCCCGTCAGGATGGTGGCAGGGGAAAGATGCTGTTTTTCGACCATACTTATCATTCAACTAATCAAAAAACGTGACTACCCGATGGTAGTCACGCTTGAAAAGGTAAAGAGTTTACAGGCCAGTGAAGCTAGCAGGTGCAGTGGTGAGCGGGCCTTTGACAGTGGTGCCATCAAAGGTGTAGATCTTGCCGTCGCTGCTCTTGGTGGCCGTGTAAGTAGCGTTAGCGTCTTGGAAGAACTTACAAGCTACGACGCTCTGATTCGCGCCGTAACCGCTCATGTTCAAGGTCGTTGCGTCGGAGCAGTCAGTCGCACTAGTGACAAGGGTGCCACCGTTGGCGCGGTAGGCTTCACCAGCGGTGGCCGCGTTGCGGGCCATGGTGGCGGCGGCGGTGTTGTTGGCGGCCTTGCGGGCGTTCAGCAGGTTGGGGATCAGCACGGCGGCCAGGATGCCGATGATGGCGATGACGATGAGCAGCTCGATCAGGGTGAAGCCTTGGGTTCCGTTCTTCATGGTGGTCTCCGTGGTTCGGCGCGGCGGATAAGGTATGTATGGTCCCGCGTTGCCTACTTATGGCGTTGGCAGTGGCGGGTGTCTCCCGTTCCTGCTTGGCCGTAGAGTAAGGCGAGATTTCTAACATTTCTCTTACGCGGCTTTACTTCACGTTGACCCCCCCCAGGCCGGACAGCCCAGGGCAAGGCCAGAGCCGGGGTGCTATGCTGCCGGGCAGTTCGGCCCGCCTTCGCCCCTGGTGCGGAAGCAGGCGAATAGAGAAGCTGCTCCGGGCAGAGTCTCCCAAACCACTTCATTTCATCCCTGGCGCTGCGGCCTCCCGCTTTGGGCCTGCCTGCCGCTGCCCTGGCCGGGAAAGGGGCCACCTGCCTTGGAAAACACCCCGCGTGTGCCGCCGCACAGCAACGACGCCGAAATCAGCGTGCTGGGCAGCGTTCTTCTGGACAACGACACCCTCGCCGCTCTGGGCGACACGGTGACGCCCGAGATGTTCTACCGCGAGGGCCACCGCAAGATTTTCGCCGCCATGCGCCGCCTTCAGGAGCAGCGCGAGCCGGTGGACCTCGTGACCCTCACCGAGCATCTGCGCGTGTCGGGCGACCTCGACAACGTGGGCGGCATTCCGTACCTCATCGGCCTGTCCGAGCAGGTGCCCACCGCCGCCTATGCCGAGCACTACGCCCGCATCGTGCAGGAAAAACACACCCTCCGGCAGCTCATTCAGGCGTCGGGCAAGGCCATGCAACTCGCCTACGAGCAGCAATTGCCCCTCGAAGACCTGCTGGACAAGGCCGAAAAGATGATTTTCGAGGTCGCCGAGCAGAAGAAAAAGGGCGAGGCGTTCCAGGCCATGAACGAGGTCGTCTCGGACACGTTCGAGTACATCACCCTGCTGCACGCCAACAAGGGCATTCCCGACGGCGTGAGCAGCGGCTTTCGTGACCTCGACGAACAGATTTCGGGGTTGCAGAAAGGCAGCCTGAACGTGCTGGCGGCTCGGCCGAGTATGGGAAAAACCGCGTTCGCCCTGTCCATCGCCCAGAATGTCGCCCTGCGCGGCGAAAAGACGGTGGCGGTCTTCAGTCTGGAAATGCCCGCCGTGCAGCTCGCCCTGCGCATGCTGTGCAGCGAGGCGCGGGTGGACATGAACCGAATTCGCTCCGGACACCTCAACGAGCGCGATTTCGAGCGGCTGGCCCACGCCGCCGGGCGGCTGGCCGAAGCGCCGATGGTCATCGACGACGAACCCGACCTCACCCTCAACGCCCTGCGCTCCAAGCTCCGCCGGATTGCTGCGCAGCACGGACAACTCGGGCTGGTCGTCATCGACTACCTGCAGCTGATGTCGGGCGGCAAATCGTCGGGCGGCTCAGACAACCGCCAGCAGGAAATCAGCACCATTTCGCGTGGCCTCAAGGGGCTGGCGCGTGAGCTGGAGGTGCCGGTCATCGTGCTCTCGCAGCTGTCGCGTGCGGTGGAGCAGCGGCCCAACCACAGGCCGATGCTGTCGGACCTGCGCGAGTGCGTGACGGGTGACACCCTGGTGATGCTGGCCGACGGGCGGCGCGTGCCGATTCGTGAACTGGTCGGCCAGACCCCCGAAGTGCTGGCGATGGCCGAGGGCGGGCGCGTGGTGGCGGCCCAGAGCGACCTGGTGTGGGAAGTCGGCCCCAGACCCGTGCTGAAGGTCACGACCCGCAGCGGGCGCACCCTGCGGGCGACGGGCGGGCACCGCGTCTACCGGCTGGGCGGCTGGGTCACGCTGGGCGAGGTGAGCGTGGGCGACAGGGTCGCTCTGGCGCGGCGCGTCCCTGAACCCGTCGCTTCGCAGGCCGCCTGGAGCCAGCAGGAAGCCGGGCTGCTCGGTCAGCTCATCGGGGACGGCAGTTTCCTGAAGGGCCAGCCGCTGCGCTATGCCACCGCCAGCGAGGAAAACAGCGCCTTTGTCGCCGCCGCCGCTGCCGAACTCGGCTCGACCGTCACGCGGTACGCCGGGCGGGGGCAGTGGCATCAGCTTCTGATTTCCGGCAACGGCACCCGCTGGCAGGCGGCGGGCGTGGGCGCGTGGCTCAAGGGCCTGGGTGTCTCCGGGCAGAGGTCGCACGAGAAGCGCTTGCCTGTCGCCGCTTTCCGGCAGCCGCTTCCCGTCGTCGCTGCGCTGCTCCGGCACCTCTGGGCCACCGACGGCTGCATTCATGTGCGTGAAACGGGCGGCGGCAGCCGGGTCTACTTCGCGACCTGTAGCGGGGGGCTGGCGCGGGACGTGGCGGCGCTGCTGCTGCGTTTCGGCATCGTGGCCCGTCTGCGGGTACTGCACGGCGAGGGCCGTCCGCTGTGGAACGTGGACGTTTCGGGCACGGCCGACCAACTCGCCTTTCTGGAACGGGTCGGCACCTTCGGCCCCCGCCGGGCAGCGGGCGAACAACTGCGTGCCCTGCTGGAAAACCGCGTGGGCAACACCAACGTGGACACCTTGCCCACCGAGGTCTGGCAGCGCGTGGGGGCGACCATGCAGGGGCGCGGCCTGTCGCAGCGGCAGATGGCGGCGGCGCGGGGGACGAGCTACGGCGGCACTTCGCACTTTCGCTTCGCGCCTTCGCGGGCCACGGTGCTGGACTACGCCGAACATCTCGAAGACGAAGTGCTGCGCGAGTGGGCACAGAGCGACCTGTACTGGGACGAAATCGTCAGCATCGAACCGGCAGGCGAGGAAACCGTGTACGACCTCACCGTTCCTGGCCCCGCGTCCTGGCTGGCCGACGGTCTGGTCAGCCACAACTCGGGGGCCATCGAGCAGGACGCCGACATCGTGATGTTCATCTACCGCGACGAGTACTACAACAAGGAAACCGACCAGCAGGGCATTGCCGAAATCATCATCGGCAAGCAGAGAAACGGCCCGGTGGGAACGGTCAAGCTTCAATTTCACAGCGCACACGTCCGTTTCAACGACCTGGCGCCGGAGGGGATGTAATGGCGGGAGATCAGGTCAAAACGCAAACCCAGAACGGGGGCCAGCGCAGACGCAGGCGCCGCCGCTCTCCACCCGCGCCGAACCAGACGCCGCGCCCCGGACAGGTCACCAACACCACCGCCGTGCCGGTGCCCGCCGCGCCCAAGAAACGGGGGCAGAAAAAGACCCCCGGCGAGCCGCGTATCGGCGTGGGCTGCATCGTGCTGCGCGGCGAGGAAATCCTGCTGGTGCGCGAGCGGGGACGCTGGTCGCTGCCCAAGGGTGGCCTCGAAGCGGGCGAACTGATTCAGGACGGCGCACGCCGCGAAACCTTCGAGGAAACCGGGCTGGTCGTCGAACTGCGCGACCTCGCCTTCATCGTCGAGTTTCAGGCGCAGACCTGGGGGCATCACCTCCAGTTCTTCTACACCGGGCGCGAGGTGGGCGGCAGCCTGCAACCCCGCGACCCCGACCGCGACGTGCAGGAAGCCCGCTTTATTCCCATCCGGCAACTGCGCGAGTTCATCCGCTTCCGCCCGCGTCTGGTGGCGCTGGAGACCTGGCTGCGTGAGCGGCGGCCCCGGCACTTCGTCTTTAATCTGGACAAGGAACCCGCCATGCTCCGCAAGCGGCGGCGTGTGGGCGAGGGCGGCGTGGTGGTGCCGCTGCCGGGGCTGGACGAGGCCGACGGCGAGCCTGACTTTTAGGCCGTTCATCTTTGCCCGTTGCCATGCGGCAAAGCAAGCGGCGCCCCAGGTGAGTGATACGGATTCCGATTGAATCTGGTAGTTTCAGATTCAATCCGAGCGGATGCGAGTAGGAAAAAATACGGATTCCGCGATATGGATGCACAGGCGGCGCTTTCCCGGCTGTGCAGGAATTAAGCGGAATCCGTATGATACGGCTTTGAAAAAGAGTTCAGTCCCGTATCAGGGGGCGCCGCTTTCCTTGGGAGGCTTCAGACGAAGGCGCTCAGGCCAGTGATGGCGCGGCCCACCACCAGGGTGTTGATCTCGTTGGTGCCCTCGTAGGAGTAGATGGCCTCGGTGTCGCAGAAATGCTTGGCGACGCCGTGTTCGAGCAGGATGCCGTTGCCGCCGAAGACCTCACGGGCGCGGGCCACGACCTCGCGGCAACGGGCGGCGGTGTGGACCTTGGCGAGCGCGGCGTGGGCGTCGTCCATGCGGCCCTCGTCAGCGAGGTGAGACAGGCGCATGACCATACCGAGCATGCCCGTCACGTCGGCGAGCATGTGGGTCAGGTGGTTCTGGATCAGCTGAAATTCGCCGATGCGTTTGCCGAACTGCTTGCGGGTCTGCGCGTAGGCGAGCGCGAGTTCGTAGGCACCCATCGCGCAGCCCACGCCCTGCCACGCCACCCCGGCGCGGGTGAGCTTGAGCACCTGCGACACCGTTTCCCAGCCCTGCACGGCCTGCAGGCGGTTGGCGTCGGGCACGCGGCAGTCCCTGAGGGTGATGTGGCCGTTTTCCACCATCCGCAGCGCGATTTTGCCCTGAATCTTCTCGACCTCGTAGCCGGGGGTGCCCGCCTCGACGACGAAGCCGCGCACCTCGCTCGTGTCCTCGTCACGCGCCCAGATCACGGTGAAGTCGGAAAAGGTGGAGTTGCCGATCCATTTCTTTTCGCCGTTGATGACCCAGGCGTCCCCGTCGCGGCGGCAGGTGGTCCGCATGCCCTCGCTGACCTGCGAGCCGCCCTCGGGTTCGGTCAGGCCGAAAGCCCCGATTTTTTTCATGTCGAGCATATCGGGCAGCCAGCGCTTCTTCTGCTCCTCGTCGCCGCCGAGTGCGATGGACGCGGTGGCGAGTCCGCCGTGCACCCCGAAAAACACCGCCGTGGACACGTCCACCCGGCAGGCTTCGAGAATGACGACGCCCTCGATCAGGGTGGCGTCGGGCTTGCGGGTGCCGTCCTCGTTCCAGATGGAGCGCAGCAGGTCAAGGTCGCGCATCTTGCCGATGAGGTCGCGGGGAAACTCGTCGCGGCTCCAGTACTCGTTCATGATCGGCAGCACTTCGGCCCGCATGAAGTCGTGTACGCGCCCGGCCACCTCCACCTGCGTGTCGGTCAGGGTGTCGAGGTAGTCGTAGTAGTCGCCGTCGGCGGCGGGCAGCACCCGCTGGCGTCCGCTGCCGCCCACGCCCAGCGCCCGGCTGAGCTGCTTGAGCTGCTTGTCGTTCATGTTGCTGGCCGCGTTGAGGATGCCGGCGAGGTCGACTTTGCCCGCCAGCGCCCCCAACTTGCCGAGGTCGATGCGGGCCATCAGTTCATTGAGGTCAGGCGTGTTGCGTTCCATCCTGCCTTTATAGGCCAGGCGAGAGCGGGAAAGTGTAGCGGGGGATAACAGAGCTTCACGGCGTCTTGAGGCGGCTGCCCTGACGTCCCCGCGCTCTACACTCCTGCCCATGCTCGCCTGGATTCTGGTCGGCGGACGGCTGACCCCAACCCCCGCCCTCGCCGCGCTGCCTGCGCCTGCGCTGGTCGTCGCGGCGGATGGGGGCGCCCGGCACGCCGCCGCGCTGGGGGTGGGGGTGGACCTGTGGGTGGGCGACTTCGATTCCTCGGCGGGGGTGGAGCTGGACGCGCCGCGCGAGGTGCATCCGGCGGCCAAGGACCAGACCGACGCGGAACTGGCGGTGTCGCTTGCCCGCGAGAAGGGGGCGGGCGAACTGGTGTTCGTGGGGGCTTTCGGCGGGCGCTTCGACCACGCCGCGGCGCTGCTGCTCGGCGGTGTGCGGCTGGCGCGCGAGGGCTTGACAGTGACGCTGAGCAGCGGCGACGAATGGGCCTGGCCGCTGCTGCCGGGGCGGGCGCTTGAGCTGGATGTTCCCGCCGGCATCACCCTCAGCGTGCTCGCCTGCACGGACCTCGGTGGCCTGACGCTGAGCGGGGTGCGCTGGCCGCTGGCAGGGGCCGACATTCCCCTCGGCAGCGGCTGGACCTTGAGCAACGAGACGCGGGGACAGCCGGGAGGGGCCGGGCCGGTGCGTGCCGAACTGCGCAGCGGTCACGCGCTGGTGACGGCGCTCTGGTCAGGCTGAGGGGTCTCTCATACGGATTCCGCTTAATTCCTGCACAGTCGGGAAAGCGCCGCCTGTGCATCCATATCGCGGAATCCGTATTTTTTTCTACTCGCATCCGCTCTGCTGCGCAGCTTTGCAAGTCGGATTGAATCTGAAACGACCAGATTCAATCGGAATCCGTATCAGGGCTTCACCGGACACGCCGCCACGCCGGGGCGCGTCTGACGGGTAAAGGCGCAGCCGTAATGGGGGTCGGCCACCACGCTCGCGGTGAGCACGTCGTCGCCCGCCGGTTTCGGCCCGCCCTGCTCCCACGCCATCAGGTCGCGGAAGCCCTCGGCCAGTTCGGCCCCCACGAAGTCGCAGTGTCCGGGTGCCCGGATGGCCCGCTGTACCAGCCGCGATTCGTTGCCCTGGCGCAGAGCGGCCCGGCGGTAGTTCTGCTCGTGCTTGAAGGGCACGTAGAAGTCGCCCAGCGTGTGCAGGGTCAGCACCGGCACGTTCATCCGGCCCTCGACCACCGGCAGCCAGCGCACGCTGCCGGGCAGGCGGGGGTTGGCGCCCGGCTCGGCGGCCACGCGGGGCAGCGCCGCGTTGAAGGCGACCTCGGCGGGGGTGGGGGCGCCCCCCGAGGTCCAGCGGTAGGTCACGGCGCGGTTGTCGTACAGGCTGCGGGCCAGGATGCCGTCCACGTCGCCGGGTCGGCCGCCGGTGCCCAGCACGGCGTTTTGCAGGGCGCCGACCCGGAATCCCAGCTCGAACACCGGGCGCTCGCCGCCGGTCAGTTGCCGGCTCAGGTCGCGCAGCGCGGCGCCCGCTCCGGCATTTTCCTGCCACAGCTGGCCCTCGGTGGAGGTAAAGAGCGCCACCTGAATGGCCGGGAGGTTCTTCTGGAAGTCGGTGTTGGGGTAGCTGCCTCCGTATCCGGCGAGCTGCGCGGCGGCCTGGGTATAGTCCCCGAGCCACTGAAACTGGTAGGCAGGGTCGAGCACGGCGCACACCGGCATGGACGCGGCGTAGTTCACCTTCCAGCGGGCGGTGCGGCGCGTTTCTTCCTCCACGGCGGCGCTGGCGACGTGTCCGCCCATGCTCACGCCCACAATCACCGTCTTGCGCGGCGCGGCCCGCCCGGTGATGCGCGGAAACAGCAGCGCCAGGGCGTTGGTGTCTTCGAGGCCGGCACGCACGTCGTAATAGTTGCTCGAGTAGCTGCTCGCGGCCCACGCGTAGCCCTGCGCCAGCCACGCGTCCCGCAGCGGGGGCGTCTGCACCCTCAGTTCGGTTCCGGTGCCCGCGTAGCCGTGCGCGTACATGACCAGCGTGCCGTTCCAGTTCTCCGGCACCTCCACGGCGAACGCCGCCTGCCCCTGAATGCCCGGGTAAAGCCCCTGGTACAGCCGGGCGCCGGGCTGCGCCGTCAGGGTGGGGGTCACCGGGGTAAAGGTGCGGGTGTCGTGCAGGCGCTTCTGGGGCACGGAGCCGAGTGGAGCGCAGCCCGTGAGCAGTGCCGGAACGAGCAGCAGGGCCGCGAGCCAGGGCGCGCGGCGGGCAGAACTGCGGCGGGGCGAGGGAGAAGCGGAGCGCGACATAGGAACCTCCAGCGGGGGTGGGGCGTGTGCCCGGCAGCAAGCCGTGCAGCGGATTTTGAAAGGAGCAGCCCCTATTGGGCCTCCTGATCGGCCCCGCGTTCGTGACCCGGATTGCACTTCCTGGGAACTGCCGGGCCGCCGACCCCGTATGCTCCGGTGTGATGACGAGGCGTGGACCAGGCTGTGGATGTTTCGGATGTGGCGGCACTTCGCTGCTGGTGCTGGCACTGCTGGCTTTTGGGGCCTGGACGTTCGTGGTCAAACCCGCCCGCGATTTCGTGGCGGGCTGGCAGACGCCGCCCACGCAGAGCGCGGCGGCCCGGCCCCCGGCAGCCCAGGGCGACGTGAACGCGCCGCTGACCCAGGCCGACGTGCAGAAGTTCGTGCGGGTGCGCCGTGAGGTGCGCGTGGCGCTGGGCACCAGCTTCAGCGACCTGCAGCGGGTGTGGCAGGACATTCAGGCCGGACAGTCGCCCAACCTGATTCAGCTCGCTGCGGTCATGCGCCAGACCGCAGGCAACGTGGGCGCCGCCCGCCAGACCCAGCAGGCCGCACTCGCCAGAGAGGGCCTGAGCAACGAGCGGTACGCCGTCGTCCGCGCCGGGGTCAACCGGGCGCTGGGCCTGCCGTCGGTGGACCTCGTGAAAGCCGCCGAGGGCCTGCAAACCGGGCAGCTTCCCGACCTGAACACCACCGTCAAACCGGCCACCGCGCAGGAAAAGGCGCTGGTCGCCCCCTTCGACAAAGAGCTGCGGGCCTCGGCAGCGGCGGGGCTGCTGGGTCTGTGACCCCCGTGTCTCAAGGCCAGGTCAACCCCCGAAGCTGACCGCAAAGACGCTTGCCCTCACGCGGGTTCGCTAGCCTGAAGAACATGACGACTTCTCAACCCCACTCCACCGCGCAGTCCGAGGCGCTGTTCGCCCGTGCCAGAGCCGTGACCCCCGGCGGGGTCAACAGCCCGGTGCGGGCCTTTCGCAGCGTGGGCGGGGTGCCGCGCTTCATCGCCTCGGCGCAGGGGGCGTACCTCACCGACGCCGACGGCACGCGCTACCTCGACTACATCGGCTCGTGGGGGCCGATGATTCTGGGCCACAACCACCCGGCGGTGCGCGAAGCGGTCACCCAGGCGTTGGCCGGCGGCACGTCCTTCGGGGCACCCAACGAGCGCGAAGTGGACCTCGCCGAACTCATTGTCGGGCTGACCGGCGCCGAGCGGGTGCGCTTCGTCAGCAGCGGCACCGAGGCGACCATGAGTGCGCTGCGGCTGGCGCGGGGGTACACCGGGCGCAAGTACATCGTCAAATTCCGGGGCAACTACCACGGGCACGCCGACGGCCTGCTCGTCGAGGCGGGCAGCGGCCTGATGACCAACGCCGAGGGCGAACTCGGCGCGGCGGCCCCGAGCAGCGCGGGCGTGCCCGAGGAGTACGCGGGCCTGACGCTGGTGCTCGACTACAACGCGCCCGAGGCGCTCGACGCGCTTATGGCTGCGCGTGGCGAGGAAATTGCCGCCGTGATTTTCGAGCCGGTGGTGGGCAACGCCGGGGTGCTGATTCCCACGCCCGACTTTCTGGCCGCGCTGCACCGGGTGCGCGACTTCGGCGCCGTGCTGATTGCCGACGAGGTGATGACGGGCTTTCGCCTCTCGCTGAGCGGGGCGACCGGCCTGCTGAGCCTCGACCCCGACCTGCGCTGCTGGGGCAAGATTGTCGGCGGCGGCCTGCCGGTGGGCGCTTACGGGGGCCGCGCCGACATCATGGACTTCGTTTCTCCGCAGGGGCCGGTGTACCAGGCGGGCACCCTGAGCGGCAACCCGCTGGCGATGGCCGCCGGGATCGCCACCCTGCGCGAGTTGAAGGCGAACCCCGACCTGTACCGGCAACTCGACGACTATGCCACCCGGCTGGCAGCGGGCCTGCGTGAAGCGGCGGCGCGGGCCGGGGTGCCGGTCAGCATCAACCACATCGGCTCGATGCTGACGGTGTTTTTTCAAGGCGCGCCCGACGGCTCGGTGCGCGACTACGCGGCGGCGGCCCGCAGCGACACCGCCGCCTTCGCCGCGTGGTTCCAGGGCCTGCTTTCGCGCGGCGTCTACTGGGCACCGTCTCAGTTTGAAAGTATCTTCATCAGTGCGGCACACGGCGAGGCCGAGTTGAGCGCCACACTGGAAGCCGCCGCACAGGCCTTTGAAGGAGTCGAATCGTGACCGAGTTGCGTCAATCGTCCGAGATTGCTCAGGCCCTGAGCCAGAGCAAAGTCGTCGCCGTGGTGGGGTTTCACCACGACCCGATGAAACCCGCCCACTACGTGCCCGAGTACCTCAGCCGCCAGGGCTACACCGTTATTCCCGTCAATCCCAGCCTCGCCGCGCGCGGACAGAGCTTTTTCGGGCAGCGGGCCGTCTCCACGCTGGCCGAAATCACCACGCCGGTGGACATCGTGGAAGTGTTTCGCCGCAGCGAGAAGGTTCACGACCACCTGCAGGACATCCTGAACATGTCGCCCGCGCCCCGGCTGGTGTGGATGCAGCAGGGCATCCGCAACGAGGACGTGGCCCGCACGCTGAATGAGGCGGGCATCGACGTGGTGCAGGACCGCTGCATGCTGACGGACCATCGCGGCCTGCTCTGAGGACTGATATTCAGCCGTTCAGGAAACAGGTGAGGGAGCTTCCCCGCCTGTTTCTTCGTCTGGTCCGGCCTCGACCTGTCCCGCCGCACTGACCCGAATCTCGCCATACATCTCCGGCTGCTCGACCTGAAAGCTGCCTTCCTTGACGCCTTCGAGCAGCGCGGCGAAATAGGTGGTGCGTTCGCCCCAGTCGCCCGCGTGAACCGTCCAGAAGCCGAACACCCGCAGCCGTGTCCCAAAGGCCCGCAGCGCCGCGAGGGCGTCGGCGAGGCTCAGGCGCTCGCGGGCGAGCAGCGGCACCTCGACCTGCCGCACGGCGTTTTGCGCGGCGCGGACCAGCTTGGCGAGACTGCCCTGCGGGTTGCGGGGCCGCTCGCGCCGGGGCAGCGTGACCGGGGCCGGACGGGCGGGCAGCAGTCCCTCCCGCGCCTGTCGCCGCGCCGCCAGAAACGCGACCAGCGTGTCCAGTTCGGCCAGCGCCTCGACGCCTTCCAGCACTTCGCCCAGGCCGTCGTCACTGCCCCAGTCGCCGCTCCAGTCGCCGCTCCAGTCGTCCGGCGCGTCCTCGGGTTCGGGCCGGGGCAGCAGCAGCCGCGCCTTGAGGGCAATCACGCCCGCCAGCGTGGGCAGCAGGTCCGGGTGCGCGTCGGCGAACGCGGCGGGACTCTGCCCTGTCACCTGCTCGGCCCAGGCCAGCACCTCCCGCGTCAGCCGCAGCAGCGGCACCTCGCCCGGCAACACCCGCTCGGCGCGGAGGGCGGCGGCCAGTTCCCCCAGGGTGCCCTCAAAGACCGGCAGCTCGACCCGGAAGCCAGGAGCCGTCTTTTCGTCGCTCTTTGCCCTTTGCCCTTTGCCTTCTGTCCGCTCCTTGCCCTGCGGCCCGCTCACAGCTTCAGGAAGCCCACCTTCTCCCGCACCTCGTTCATCACTTCGCTGGCGATGGCGCGGGCTTCCTGGGCGCCCTGGCGCAGCGCGTCACGCACGAAGTCGGGGTCCGAGCGCAGCTCTGCCGCCCGCGCCTGAATGGGTTCGAGGTGGGCGCCCAGATGCGTCATCAGCATCTTCTTGCAGTCCACGCAGCCGATGCCCGCCGTGCGGCAGCCCTGGTAGACGGTCTCCAGCGTCTCGGGCGGCGAGAACAGCTTGTGGTAATCCCCGATGAGGCACTTGTCGGGGTCGCCGGGGTCGGTGCGGCGCACGCGGGCGGGGTCGGTGGGGGCCACCCGGAGTTTCTGCCAGATGTCGTCCAGCGGTTCCAGAATCCCGATGGTGTTGCCCTTGCTCTTGCTCATCTTGCCCTGGCCGTCCACGCCGGGAATCCGCAGGGCGCCCTGGTTGTAGACGGCTCTGGGCTCAGTGAACGTCTCGCCGAAGTTGTGGTTGAACTTGCGGGCGATTTCGCGCGTCAGCTCGATGTGCTGGGTCTGGTCCTCGCCCACCGGCACGGTGTCGGCCTTGTACAGCAGGATGTCGGCGGCCATCAGCGCCGGGTACATCAGCAGGCCGCTGGGCACGCTCTCGAACTGCGCGGACTTGTCCTTGTACTGCGTCATGCGCTCGAGTTCGCCCACCGGGGTCACGCAGGTAAAAATCCACGAGAGTTCCTGATGCTCGGGCACATGCGACTGCACGAAGAAGATGACCCGGCTGGGGTCCAGACCGATGGCGAAGTTGGCGACGGCCATATCGAAGGTCTTCTCAGCCAGCGTTCGCGGGTCGAAGGCGCCGGGGTTGGTGATGGCGTGCAGGTCCACCACGCAGTACAGGCTCTGCTTGCCGTACTGCTCGCCCAGGCGCACGTAGTTCTGCATCGCCCCGAAGTAGTTGCCGATGTGGGGGTCGCCCGTCGGCTGAATTCCTGAAAAGACCCGTGACATACCGCCGGATTGTAGCGGTCACGCTGGCCCTGGGGGGCTTGCCAGATGGCCCCGCGCTCTGTTAGTCTCGCAACTCGCTGAGGGGGCTTAGCTCAGCGGGAGAGCATCCGCTTTGCAAGCGGAGGGTCTAGGGTTCGAATCCCTAAGCCTCCACCAGAGAAAAACGCCGTTTTTACGCGGCGTTTTCTTTTTTTGTGCCTCTCTGCCCGAGCAAAAGGAAAATCCCCCGGCGTGGGCCGGAGGACTGCTTGGTGGGCGATGAGGGATTTGAACCCCCGACCAATCGCTTGTAAGGCGAGCGCTCTACCGCTGAGCTAATCGCCCGCTGCGCTGCGGAGTGCAGCGAAGAACAATCCTAGCGGCTGCTCGGAAAGGGCGCAAGGGGCCAGCCGCTCAGCCCGGCACTTCGCCGTCCACGAACACGGTTTTCTGGTCGGTGTAGTGGACCTGTCCGGCGGGGGCGCCCCGGGGCCGCCAGACGTGCTTGATGCGGGTGTAGTCTACCGGCACGTTGCCGCTGCCCCGCGCCTTGGAATGGGCGGCGGCAAGTTGCGCGGCGTAGAGGATGTCCGGCAGGTCGAGGTCCTTGCCGCCCGAGCGCACCAGCACGTGCGAACCGGGGTAGCCCTGCGCGTGAAACCACCAGTCCAGGCTTTTGCCGATGCGGTGGGTCAGCGTCGCGTTTTCCTTGTTGTTGCGGCCCACCAGCACTTCGTGTCCGCCGGGGGTCACGAACCGGGCGCCGTAGGGACTGCGCTCGGGCTTTTCGCGTTCGAGGTCGCTGGCAAGCTGCTCGAGTTGTTCGAGTTCGGCGCGGTCGAGGCGGGCGAGGCGCTCGCGGGCCGCGTCCAGTTCGGTGCGGATGGTGCCCTCGCGTTCGGCCAGCCGCAGGTACACCTCGTCGCGGCGGCGGGCGCGGGCGTAGCGTTTCTCGGCGTTTTGCACCGCGCTCAGGTGGGGTTCCAGACTGATCGGAATGTCGCCCTCGCCGTCGAAGGCGGGCAGCAGGGCACTCACGGCGCCCGGTTCCACCGCGTGCGCGTAGGCCATCAGCAGGTCGGCTTCGGCGCGGTCCTGGGCGGCGATTTCCACGCCTTCCTCGGCGCGGGTCACGTCGCCCAGCTGGTTTTCGAGCAGGGTCACGCGCTTTTCGAGCGGCTCGCGCAGCAGCTTGCGCAGCGCCGCCGCCTTTTCCTGCCTCGCCGCTTCCCGCGCTCCCTCGCTCAGGGTGCCTTCGCTCACGCTGGGGTCGGCCACCAGCGATTTCAGGGCGTCGTAGGCCCGCTCCCAGCCCTCGCCCGGAGCCTGGGAGGGCAGCAGTCCCGCCCGCCGCGCCAGTTCCGCCGAGAGCAGCGGCCCCAGGCCGTCCACCCGGCCCCGCCACTCGCCCAACGGCACCCCGGCCAGCGTCTGGGCGTCGGCGGGCGTCATGGTGCGCGGGTCGAACTTGTCGTAGGGCGGCGGCGGCGTGTACGGCCCCCCGCTGCGAATGGTGCGGAAGCGGTTGCGGCTGCCGGTGATTTCGCGGGCGGCCAGGGTGATGCGGCCCGCGAAGCCTTCGCCCTCCTCCATCACCAGCAGGTTGGCGTTGCGGCCCGTGACCTCGAACAGCAGCCGCGCGGGGGGCTGGTCGATAAAGCCCTCGGCGGGACCGAAGTGCAGCGCCACCACCCGGTCGAGCTTGAACTGCTCGATGCTCAGCAGTTCGCCGCGCACGCGGGTCGCCAGCAGGCGCTGAAAGGGGTTGTGGGGGTCGCCGCGCAGCCGTTCCCGACTGAGAAACAGCACCGGCTGTGGCGGGCGGTAGCCCAGCACGAGGTTGCCCAGCGGCTGACCGCCTTCGCCCTCCAGCAGCAGCGCGGCGGTGGTTTCGTCGGGAAAGGCCCAGCCGAGGTTGCGGGCGGGCAGGAAAGCGGCGAGGTGCTCGACCACGCGGCTGAGCATCAGCCCTTCCACAGCGGGCCTCCGGCGGGGCGAACAATCGGGAACGTCGTCATCCCCCTATCTTGACGGCAAACGGGGCCAGGGAAGCTGCCCCCTGGCCCCGTTGCCCGCCGGACGTCTCCTCAGCGCGTGGCGCGGGCGAGATTGATCAGGCGCAGCAGTTCCGCCGGGTCGTAGGGGTTGACCACGCGGTAGCCGCCGACGAAAACGGTGGGGGTGGCGTTCAGCCCCAGCCTCTGCGCCTCGACCAGACCGGCGTCCACTGCCGCCTTCCCGCCGCGCAGGGCGAGGCAGTCCTTGAACTTGCCGGGGTCGAGTTTCAGGTCGCCCGCCAGCCGCAGGAAGGTTTCGTTGGGATTGCCCTGC
>NZ_CP049357.1:2135000-2290000 GCF_011067105.1 Deinococcus wulumuqiensis R12
CTGCGGCCCGTGAAAATCAGCGCCAGGATGGTAATCAGGTAAGGCAAAGCGCCGATCAGGGGATCAGGCAGCAGGTCTTTGCCGCCCAGCGCGATGCTGATCGCCTGAAGCAGCCCGAACAGCAGGGTGGCGCCGAGCACGCCCAGCGGCTTCCACTGTCCGAAAATCAGCGCGGCGAGGGCGATGAAGCCCAGGCCCGCGCTCATGTTGCGGGTGAAGGCGCTGAGGTTGCCGATGCTGAGAAACACGCCCGCCGACCCCGCCAGGATGCCCGAGAGAATGACCGCCGAGTACCGCATGCGCTGGACGTTGACCCCCATGCTGGCCGCCGCGCCGGGCTGCTCCCCGGTGGCCCGCAGCCGCAGACCGTAGGGGGTGCGGTAGAGCACGTACCACGTCAGCGCCACCACCAGAAACGCGAAGTAGACGGGCGGGGAGAACTTGAAGTCCCCGATGCCCCACAGCGGGAGCGCGTGCTGCACCTTGGGCGACTCGGTGCTCGTGGCGTAAAAGGCCTGAAGGATGACGGGCGGCATCCCCGCTGCGAGCAGGTTGATGGCGGTGCCGGAAATCACCTGGTTGGCGCGGTACTTGATGCTCAGGACCGCGTGAATCCAGGCCACCAGCCCCCCGACGGCGGCCCCGGCCAGCCAGCCCAGCCAGGGCGCGAAGCTGCCGAGTTGCTCCTCGGTGGCGAGGGTCACGACCGCGCCCGACAGCGCCCCGAAGATGATCAGGCCGTCGAGAGCGATATTGACCACACCGCTGCGTTCGGAAAACAGGCCGCCCAGCGCCGTGAGCAGCAGCGGCACCACGCTGCGAATGAAAATCAGCAGGAAGGTGGTGCTCAGAATCTGGTTGAGGATGTCCATCAGTTGCTCCCCTTCTGCCCGGCGGACGTCTGGTCAGTGTGCAGGCCGTTGAGACCCTGATTCCCGCCGGTCTGGGTCAGGTCCGCCTGAGGAACCTGGGGCAGGCTGCTGGTCGCGTTGGGCGCGGCGCCCCCCGGCCCGGTGAGCTGCGGGGGCGGCGGATCGGTCAACCGGCGCGAGAGGAAGCCCCCGGCGGCGATGAACAGCACGATGAGCGCCTTGAGCACCGTCACGATGTCCTTGTTGATCGCGTCGAGGCGCAGGTCGGCGTCGATGCCCCCGGTGTCGATAGTGCCAAACAGGAGGCTGGAGGCGACCACGCCTGCCGGGGTGCTCTGGCCCATCAAGGCCACGGCGATGCCGTCGAAGCCGACGTTGACCGGAATATTCTGCTTGAGGCGGTAGTCGTCGAGCGCTCCGCCCTGGACGTAGTGGGTGGCCGCCAGACCCGCGAACATCCCGGCGATGGTCATGGCGAGAATGGTTCCGCGTGCCACGCTGATCCCGCCGTACTCGGCGGCGCGGGGCGACAGGCCCACCGCCCGCAGCGCGTAGCCGGTGGCGGTGCGCCACATCAGGGTGCCGAACAGCGCCACGCACACCAGCGCCAGCAGGAAAGAAGCGTTGAGCTGGCTGCCCGCGATGTTGATCGGCACACCGATTCGCCAGGTCAGGAACCCCACGAGCGCCGCCGCCGCCAGCGCGAGCAGCCCACCCCGAGGCGTGCGGCGCAGCAGCAACCGGGCCACCAGATAAGCGCCCAGCGCGAACAGCCACCCCAGGCTCATGACCGTCGCGCCGTCCTTGCCCACGTTCAGCAGGTCGAGCATGGTGGGGAGCCGCGCCGCCTCATGCAGCTCGGCGCTCTGGGCCTCGTAGCCCTCAGCCTTGAACGGCAGGTTGTACGTCTTGCCGAGGAACGGAAACTCGTTGGAGCCGATAAGAAACACGAAAATCCCGGCGGCGATGTAGTTGAGCATGATGGTGTTGATGACTTCGCTGGACCCGAAGCGGGCCTTGAGCAGTCCCGGAATCGCGCCCCACAGCGCCCCGCCCGCACCCGCCGCGATCACGGACAGCGGCAGCAGCAGCCAGCCCAGGCTCGCCGGGGCGTACACCCCCACCAGCATGGCGGCGATGGCCCCCATGGTGAGCTGACCGGGAGCGCCGATGTTGAACAGACCCGTGCGGAAGGCAAAGGCCACCGACAGGCCGGTGAAAATCAGCGGGGTGGCGAGCTTGAGGCTGTCCAGGAAGGGGTTGAGGCTGGTGACCGGCGCAAACAGCGTGGAGTACACGAAATACACCAGGTCGGTACGCGAGAGCCACGCCCCCCAGGTCCCCAGCGCCGCGCCGGTCTGGTTGATCGGCGGCTGCACCAGCAACACGACCACCGCGCCCACCGCGATGGCGAGGGCAATGGCGGCGGCGGGCACGAGCAGCCCGCGCAGCCGGTTGAACCGGTCCCACCAGACCTGCCGGGCACTCAGACCGGCACCGGCGGCGACCAGCCCGCCCAGCAGCGAAAGAAAGAGACCGAGGTTCATGCCGCCGCCCTCGTAGAAGCTGCGCAGGCGAATCCTGACCGGGCGGCGCAGCGTGGTGTCGGCGGCGACGCGGGCCACCTCGTCGCCCAGGGCGCGGCCCAGCAGCAGCACGGCGGCGAGCGAAGCCAGCGTGGCGAGCAGGCCGGTGATCCAGAACCAGCGCTCGCGCCGGAGCGCCCCGAAGAAGGTGGCGAGCAGCAGGACGAAGGACGTGAGGCCCAGCAGCCGCGTCGGTCCGGCGTCGGGCAGGCGAAGGTCGGTGCTGCTGCCCAGGTTCAGCAGGCCACCGAACAGGTGCAGCAGCACCGGGGCAGCGTCGAAGGTGCGGCCCAGCGCGGCCAGCGGGGTCAGCAGCAGCGCCGCGAGCGCCACGCCGCTGGCGACCTGCGCGACCCTGGCGGCGGTCCGCGACGGGCGGGAATCAGAGAGGTCGGTCACACCGAATATTGTATGGGCAGGTTCGCCCGCAGACGCGCAGCACCCGGGCACGCCCGAAGAGTGCTCCGGCACAATGGCCGCATGACCCTCTCCCCTTCCGACGCTTTTCGCCGGGGTGCGCCCCGTCTGGGGCTGGGCCTCGCCGCACTGGGCCGCCCCGGATACCTCAACCTGGGGCACGGCGCCGACCTGGGCAAGGAGACGGGCACCGAAAAAAGCGTGGACGCCCTGCGTGAGCACACCTGGGCGATGCTGGACGAGGCGTGGGCGGCGGGCGTGCGGGTCTTCG
This sequence comes from Deinococcus wulumuqiensis R12, assembly GCF_011067105.1. Taxonomy (NCBI): domain Bacteria; kingdom Thermotogati; phylum Deinococcota; class Deinococci; order Deinococcales; family Deinococcaceae; genus Deinococcus; species Deinococcus wulumuqiensis. The sequence continues at coordinate 2,138,147 of NZ_CP049357.1, forward strand.
ACGCTGCCCGCAGCTATGGCCGCGCCGAAGAATTTCTGGGCGGCTGGCTGGGCGCACGGGGACACACGCCGGGCACGCTGACGGTGGGCAGCAAATGGGGCTACACCTACGTGGCCGACTGGCGCAGCGACGCCCCGGTCCATGAAGTCAAGGACCACTCGCTCGCCACGCTGGAGCGGCAGTGGCCCGAAACGCTCCAGGCCCTCGGGCGCGCTCCCGCCCTCTACCTGATTCACTCCGCCACCCTGGACACCGGCGTGCTGGACGACGAACGGGTGCTGGCCCGGCTGACCGAACTGGCCGCGCGGGGCGTGCGCGTGGGCCTGAGCACGAGTGGCCCCCGGCAGGCCGAGACGCTGCGCCGGGCGCTGGAGACGCGCACAGGCGGCGTGTGCCCCTTTCAGGCGGTGCAGGCGACCTGGAACCTGCTGGACCCCTCGGCGGGAGCAGCGCTGGCTGAGGCGCACGCGGCGGGCTGGACGGTGGTGGTCAAGGAAGGGGTCGCCAACGGGCGCCTGAGTGCGCGGGGCCTGACTGGGGGGCGCGACGTGCCCGCGCCACTGGCCGCCGAAGCCGGGCGACTGGGCGTGACCCCCGACGCCGTGGCCCTCGCCGCCGCGCTGCGCCAGCCGTGGGCCGACGTGGTGCTCAGCGGGGCGAGCACGCCGGAGCAACTGCGCGAGAACCTGCGGGCACTTGAGCTGGACGTGGACCTTTCTGCCCTCGGGACGCTCGCGCAGCCGCCGGAAACCTACTGGCAGGAACGCTCAGCCCTCGCCTGGACCTGAACGCGGGCCAGGGCCAGGAATCAGGTCCAGTTCGGGGCTGTCGGCCAGCGCTTGCAGCAGCGGGCGCAGCGCCGGCAATTCCTCGCGAACGGTGCGCCAGACCAGCGCAGGCTCGATGCTGAAATAGTCGTGCGCGATGAGGTTGCGGACATCGCGCAGGTAGGCCCAGGGCACTTCGGGATGACGGTCCTGCACGCTCTGGGGGATGTACTTGGTCGTTTCGCCCAGCCGCAGAAGCCCGAGCAGTGCGGCGTCCTGCACCTCCCCCCGCATCTGGAAGGTGGTCAGGGTCAGCGGCGCGGTCAGCTCGCTCAGGCGGTCGAGCGTGGCGAGCAGGTCGAACAGCCGCCAGCGCCAGCGTTTGGGCCGGTGCGTGGGGGCAGGAGCGGCAGGCACGTCCATCACGTCCACCGCGTCGGCCAGGATTTCACCGCGCAGGGGAGGGCGCAGGCTCGCCTCGGTCACGGCGTCCACCCGGCGCGAAAGCAGGTCTTCGAGCACCGCCCTTACCCGCATCAGGTGCAGCAGGCCGACCCCGGCCTCCGGCGCGAAGTCGAGCAGCAGGTCCACGTCCGACGCGGCGTCGGCTTCGCCCCGCGCCACGCTGCCGAAGACCCGAATCCGCGTGACCCCCAGTGGGCGCCAGTCCCCGGCCCCGCCACGCAGCAGCGCCGCCACCGTCTGAAGGCGCAGGTCGGGAAAGAGGGGGGCGGTCATGACCCGAGTGTATCGGCCCTCCGTACCCCTGGGGAACGGCTGCGGCCCAGAGCGCAGGCCCAGACGTACTGCCCTAGCCTCTAGACTGCCCGGCGTGATCGTCGCTGTCGGCCATGACCTGATCGAGATTGCCCGGATTCGCCGGATGCTGGAGCGTGAGGGCAAGCGGGCCGAGCGGCTGTTTACCGAGAGCGAACTGGCTTACGCCGCCCGCCACAGCGACCCCGCGCCGAGCCTGGCGGCCCGCTTCGCCGCCAAGGAAGCCTTTCAGAAGGTCTGGCCCCGTCCGCACGGCTGGCGCGACGTGTGGGTGGAGCGGGAGCGCACACCCGACGGGCCTTTTCCCTATGCGGCGCCCGTGCTGGGGTTCGCGCCGCCGATTGCCGGGGAGATGCAGGAACGCGGCTGGGTGGTGCACCTGACGCTGACCCACACCCGCGAGCACGCCTCGGCGGTGGTGGTGCTGGAGCAGCGCGGGCCGCAGGACTGAGGGCCTGCACGCCCGGTTCGGGCGGGAACAGGGCGCTACACTGCTTCTCATGGACAACCGCACCAACCTGGACGACTACCTCGCGGGGCTGGGGATCAGCGACGCCGACGAGAGCGCCCTGCCGCCGCCTGCACCCGACGCGGCCCCGGTGTCGGCACCGCTGCCCAGCACGGAAGAAGACCCCCGCGTGGTCCTCGAACGCTTTCTGCACGAGCTGATCGCCCGCATCGACCCCAGCCTGAAGGTTCAGGTGCGCGACACCGAAGACGCGCTGGAAGCCGAAATCAGCGGTGAGAACGCCGGGCGCCTCGCCGGACGTGACGGGCGCACGCTGGGGGCCATCGAGGTCATCGCCTACGCGGTGCTCGCCAAGCACGCCGGGCGCGGCGACCTGCGGGTGCGGGTGGACGTGGGCGGCTTTCGCAAGCGGCAGGCCGACACCCTCACCAAGCTGGCCGAGCGCCTCGCCATTCAGGTCGCCAAGAGCGGCGAGGCGCACGAGTTGCAGCCCATGCCCCCGGCCGAGCGGCGCGTGATTCACATCGCCCTGAAGGAAAACCCCGACGTGATGAGCGAGTCCGTGGGCGAGGGCGCGGCGCGGCGGCTGATTATCCGGCCCCGGCACGGGTAGGCGGCGGTGCAGCTCCGCGACCTGCTGACCCGGGCCGCCGAGCGGCTGACCGCAGCGGGCGTTTCTTCCCCGGAGCCGGACGCCCGGCTGCTGCTCGAACACACCCTGAACCTGAGCCGCACCGCCCTTTTGCTGCGCGGCGGTGAGGAAGTCGCGCCGGAGGCCGAAGCCCGCGTCTGGGCGCGGATAGAGCGCCGGGCCGCCCGCGTCCCCCTGCAACACCTGCTGGGCGAAGTGGAGTGGGGCGGCGTGCGCCTGAAATCCGACGCCCGCGCTCTGGTGCCTCGACCTGAAACCGAGTGGCTGCTGCACCTCGCGTCGCAGCAGCTTCAGTCTTTGTCCCAGCCCCGCGTGCTGGACGTGGGCACCGGGACGGGGGCGCTCGCGCTGGGCCTGAAAGCCGCCTTTGCGCACGCCGAGGTGACCGCCAGCGACCTCAGCGCCGACGCGCTCTCGCTTGCCCGTGAAAATGCCGCGCTGAACGGGCTGGACGTGACTTTCGTGCAAACCGACCTGCTCGCCGGGCTGGACGGGCCGTTCGACCTGATCGTGTCCAACCCGCCCTATCTGCCGTCCGCCGACCGTGAAACGGCCGACCCGGAAGTGAGGCACGACCCGGACCTGGCCCTCTACGCCGGGCCGGACGGCCTGGACCTCGCCCGACCCCTGGCGGCGGAAGCGGCGGCGCGGCTGACTCCGGGCGGCACGCTCTGGCTCGAACTCGACCCGCGCAACGCGCCTGCGCTGGCCGCCGAGCTGCGCGGCGCGGGCTGGGCAACGGAGGTTCACGCCGACCTAACCGGGCGCGAGCGCTTCGTGCGGGCGTGGCGGGCCGAGTAATACGGATTCCGCTTAATTCCTGCACAGCCGGGAAAGCGCCGCCTGTGCATCCATATCGCGGAATCCGTATTTTTTTCCTACTCGCATCCGCTCTGCTGCGCAGCTTTGCAAGTCGGATTGAATCTGAAACTACCAGATTCAATCGGAATCCGTATAAGGAGCTGACCCGCTGGGAACAGGGCCACACCCGCCGCGCCGGATTCACGGTGACCCCCCATCCGGCCAAGACGTTAAAGTTCTGACACGCGGCCCCCGCGCCATGTCCTATCATGCCCCCCGGTTTCGCACGGCGTTTTGTTGAGTGGGCTGTCCGCACTCCGAACCCCGCGCACGGCGAGCCTACCTACCCACAGGAGGAGCGCTATGACGACTGCCAATCCGCTCAATATCAGCTTTACCCCCGCCGACGCCGCCGAACTGTACCAGGTGCCCAACTGGTCGGGCGGCTGGTTCCGCGTGTCCGACAAGGGCCTGATGGAAGCCACGCCCGCCCCCGGTCTGCACGCCTCACTCCGCGCCATCGTGGACGAAATCGTGGACCGGGGCGAGAGCCTGCCGGTCATCCTGCGCTTTCCGCAGGTGCTCGCCGGACGGGTCAAGCACCTCAACGAAGCGTTTCAGGCCGCCATCAACGAGTACAACTACTCCGGGCATTACCAGGGCGTGTTTCCCATCAAGGTCAACCAGCGCCGCGCCGTGGTCGAAACGGTGGCCGCCGCCGGATACGACTACGCACACGGCCTGGAAGCCGGGTCAAAGGCCGAACTCGCGCTGTGCCTCGCGCAGAAGATGCACCCCGACGCGCTGCTGTGCTGCAACGGCTTCAAGGACGACGGCTTTATCAAGCTCGCCCTCTGGGGCCGCACGCTGGGCAAGAACGTGGTCATCACCATCGAGAAGTTCACCGAACTCGACCGGATTCTCAAGCAGGCCAAGACGCTGGGCGTCAAGCCTGCGGTGGGGGTGCGCTTCAAGCTGCACGCCCGCGGCTCGGGCCAGTGGGAAGAATCGGGCGGCGACCAGGCCAAGTTCGGCCTCAACGCCTACGAACTGCTGCGCGTGGTCGAGCGGCTGAAAGAAGAGAACATGCTCGACAGTCTGGTGATGCTTCACACCCACATCGGGTCGCAGATCACCGACATTCGCCGCGTCAAGGTCGCCGTGCGCGAGGCGGCGCAGACCTACGCGGGCCTGATCGCAGCGGGCGCGGACCTCAAATACCTCAACGTGGGCGGCGGCCTCGGCGTGGACTACGACGGGTCGAAAACGACCTTCTACGCCTCCATGAACTACACCGTCAAGGAGTACGCCGCCGACATCGTGTACACCGTGCAGGAAGTGTGCAAGGCCCGCGAGGTGCCCGAGCCGGTCATCGTGTCCGAATCGGGCCGGGCCCTGACCGCGCACCACGCCGTGATGATTCTGCCGGTGGTGGACGTGACCGGGCCGACCCGCAACCTCGAAGACCAGGAACTGACGGTGCCCGGCGAGGACAGCCACCAGATCGTGCGCGAGATGTACGAGACGCTGGAAAACATCTCCATGCGCAACTACCGCGAGTCGTACAACGACGCCGTGGGCGACAAACAGACGCTGCACAACCTCTTCGACCTCGGGTACGTGACGCTGAGCGACCGGGCGAAGGGCGAGGCGCTGTTCAACGCCATCCTGCGCAAGATCGCGAGGCTGATTCAGGGCGAAAAGTACGTGCCTGACGAACTCGAAGACCTGCAAAAAGTGCTGGCCGACAAGTACATCTGCAACTTCAGCCTGTTTCAGAGCCTCCCCGACAACTGGGCCATCGGCGCACTGTTTCCCATCGTGCCGCTCGACCGCCTGAACGAAAAACCCACCCGGCAGGCCACGCTGGTGGACATCACCTGCGACAGCGACGGCAAGATCGAAAAGTTTATCGACCTGCGCGACGTGAAATCCACCCTGCCGCTGCACGAACCCGGCAGTGACCCCTACTACCTCGGCGCGTTCCTGATGGGTGCGTACCAGGACGTGCTGGGCAGCGCCCACAACCTGTTCGGCAAGGTCAGCGAGGCGCACGTGACGGTGCGGCCCGGCGGCAAGTTCAACATCGACCTGTTCGTGCGTGGGCAAAAGGCGCGGCGCATGATCGAGTCCATGGGCTACGAGGAGCCGATGCTGCGCGACGCCATCGAGGACCAGGCCGACGCCGCCATCGGGCGCGGCACGCTGACCCAGGAGCAGGAGCACGAGCTGCTGGAGGACTACGGCGAGGAACTGCTGGGTTACACTTACCTGGAATACGAGAACGAGGTGGACAGCGAGGGCTGAGCTTGAGCCGGGCTGCGCCGCTGCCGCGCGTCACCACCCCCGCTGCCTGGGCCGAAGCTCGGCAGGCGGGGGTTTCTCCATCTCTGTGTTCTCTCCGGGGCGCAACAGGATGAGATTTCGTTGGAGTGGGTCTGTATGTCATCTGCCGGGGTGAGCGGTAGCGTAATCCCCATGCCCCTGCGCCTCATCGCGTCCGACCTCGACGGCACCCTGCTCCGAAACGACCTCAGCGTCAGCCCCCGTACCCGCTGGGCGCTGGACGCGGCGCGGGCGGCGGGAATCCACGTCGTCCCCGTCACGGCGCGGCAGCCGATCGGTGTGCGGCGGATTGCCGAGGGCGCAGGTTTTGGCGGCTGGGCGCTGTGCAGCAACGGGGCGCTCGGCATTCACCTGGGCACGGGCGAGGTGCTGTTCGAGCGCCACCTCGCGCCGGAGGTGCAGCGTTCACTGGCCGAGGCAATGCGCGAAGCGGTGCCGGGCACGGTGTTCGCCAGCATCCGGAAAGCGGGCGAGGGCTTCTACGCGCAGGGCGACTACGCCGACCTCGCCGCCGAGACGGACCACAAGCGCGACCCGGCGACGATGGGCCGCTACGCGCTGGAAGAAGTGGTAAGCGGCCCCAGCCTGAAATTCGTGCTGCGTCACCCCCACGTTTCCCCGCCCGAGCTGCTCGCCGCCGTGCGCGGGCTGGGACTGGGCGGCTTTCACGCCACCCACAGCGGCGCGGCGTTCGTGGAAGTGGCCGCCGAGGGCCTCACCAAAGCGGCGGGGCTGGCGCTGCTGTGCGGGAAACTGGGCGTGGCGCAGGCCGACACCCTGGCTTTCGGGGACGCCCCCAACGACGCCGAGATGCTGGCCTGGGCCGGGCGCGGCGTGGCGATGGGAGGTGCCCACCCCGAAGCGCGGGCCGCCGCCGATGAAGTGACCCTGAGCAACGAGGAGGACGGGGTGGCGGTGGTCGTCGAGCGGGTGCTGGCGGAGTTGGCTTAGAGCATTTGACAAAAAGACGTAACGTCTTTTTGGCGAGCGGACTGGGACAGCTCGCAGAGAGCGAGTGCAAAACACTGAGCAGGGCGGACTTGCAAAGCTCCGCAGGAGAGAATGGAGTGAGGCGGGGTGCCGTTCCGCGCATCACGTAATTCGGAGAACTGCTCTAAGGCCCCTCTCCCCCCGCCAGCACCTGCCCGTCCTCACCCACCACGCTGAAGGCATAGGCCTGGGCGGTGCGGGTCTGCCAGCGCACCGTCTGGTTTTGGCAGGGCGGGGGCAGGGACACCTCCGCCGCGCCGGGGTATCGCCCTTCCAGGCTGCCCCGGCGGTAGTCCTCCAGCGTGCGGGCGAGCTGGGTGGCGCAGTTGCGGGCAGCGGCGCGGGCGGTCACGGCGGCAGCGTCGGCGGGCGGGGTGAGCGCGGGCGGGGACGCCCGGTCTTTTCTGAGCGCCTGCACCTCGGCTTCCAGCGCCGCCACCCGGCGCGAGAGTTCGGCGTTCTGGGCGCGGGCCTCGCGGTCCTGGCAGGCGGTGAGCAGCAGCGGCAGCAGCAGCCACAGCCCCCGCATCAACCGCAGCCCCCGCATCAGCGCTCCAGCACGCTCACGATTTCGACGTGCGAGGTCTGGGGGTAAAAGTCGTGCGGCGTGACCTCGCCCAGCTTCCAGCCCCGGCGCACGAGGTCGCCCACGTCCCGCGCCCAGGTCGCCGGGTCGCAGGAGACGTACACGAGGCGGTCGGCGGTGCTGTCCTGAATCTCGCCCCGCACCTCGTCGTCCAGTCCGGCGCGGGGCGGGTCCACGACCAGCACGTCGGCGCCGATGTCACCCAGGCGCGAGGCGTCGCCCTGCCGGAAGGACACGTTCTTTTCGCCTGCCCCCTGCGCCGCACCCCGCGCCACGTCCTGCCGTCCCCGGCTCAGCGCCTCGGCGGAGGTGTCCAGCACGGTCACGCGGCGAAACTGGGGCGCGAGGTGCCGGGCAATCGCGCCCGCGCCGCCGTAGAGGTCCACCGCGTGTTCGCCCCGGCCTGCCAGCGCCGCCGCCCGGCGGTAGGCCAGCCCCGCCGCCGCCGGGTTGACCTGCGCGAATCCGGTGGCGCTGATGCTGACCTGCACGTCGCCGAAGCTCTCCTGAATCTCGCTTTCGCCCGCGATCAGACGCACGCCCGCGCTGAAGCGGCGGCCCGCCGGTTGCGCCAGCGACACGCCCACCACGCCCGCGTCGAGCAGGTGGTCACTGGCCCGCAGAAAATCACGCGGCTCCCCGGTGCCGATCAGCGCCGCCACCACTTCTCCGGTCAGGCGGCTGGCGCGAAAGGCGATTTCGCCAGCGGGGTCGAGCCGCTCGGGGTCGAGTTTGGCGACGACAGCGGCGATTTCTTCCATCACGAGGGGGTCACCCTGAAACAGCTGGGCGCTGTGGCCCCGGCGCTCGCGGTAGCCCAGGCCCTGGGGCGTCACGAGGTACTGCGCCGTGTTGCGGTAGTGCCACTGCTCGGGACTCGGCACCGTCTCTCCCACCGGGGCCTGAAGCTTGGCGATGCGCGAGAGGGCTTCTTCCACGAACGCCCGCTTGTACCCGAGCTGCGCCGCGTAGGAGGCGAAGGCAAGGTCGGCGGTGGGCAGCTCGGGGCCGTCCACCCGGTCGGGGCTGCGGCGCAGCACTTCGCGCACCGTGCCCTGGCGCACGCCTTTGCCGCTGCGCACGTCGGCGGTGACGCGCTCGCCGGGCAGGGCGCCGCGCACCAGCACCACGCCGCGTTCGTCGCGGGCAAGTCCCAGCCCCCCGGCAACGAGTTTTTCAATTTCCAGCGTGAGAGGTGCGTCTGACATGAGGGCCAGTGTAGTGGAGGGGACAGGGAAAAGGACCAAGCGACAAAAAGAAAAAGCCCCGGCGCGTGCCGGAGCCTGCTGGCCGGGGAGTAGGTCACTTCTCGACGAGGTACGCCGTTTCGATCACGTCGGGCGTGCCGCCCATGCCCGGCTGAATGCGGGTGAGGCGGTCGAGCACGTCCAGCCCTTCCACGACCTTGCCGAACACGGTGTGGCGTCCGTCGAGGTGCGGGGTGGCGGTGAAGGTGATGAAGAACTGCGAGCCGTTGGTGCCGGGGCCGGCGTTCGCCATGCTCAGCACGCCCTTGCCGCTGTGGCGGTGGGGGTTGCCCGCGAACTCGTCCTCGAAGCGGTAGCCGGGGCCGCCCATGCCGGTGCCGGTGGGGTCGCCGGTCTGGGCCATGAAGCCGTCGATGACGCGGTGGAACTTGATGCCGTCGTAGTAGCGGTGACGCAGCAGGTACGCGAAGCTGTTGACGGTCACGGGCGCTTCGTCGGGGTACAGCTCCACCACGATGCGGCCCTTGCTGGTTTCCAGCACGGCGCGGTAGGCCTTGCCCGGCTCGATGGCGTCGCCCAGTTCGGGGGCCTGGGTGAACTTGGTCTGGCGCTCGGTGCTGAGGTAGGGGGTCTGGGTAAACCCGTCGGCGGCGTAGAGGTCGCTCATAGCAGGCATTGTAGCCGCACCTGCTCTCAGATGACCCACTCGCCGCCGCGCATCAGGGCTTCGCGCTCGCCGGAAGCGGTCACGCCGTCCACGTCGGTGCCGGGCGTGCCGATCATCCAGTCCACGTGAATCAGGCTGTCGTTGCCGCCCGCCGCCTTCAGCCGCTCCGGGTCTTCGCCGCCCTGCACGTTGGTGGCGTAGCAGCGCCCCAGGGCGATGTGACTGGCGGCGTTCTCGTCGAACAGGGTGTTGAAGAACAAGGTTCCCGTCTGCGCGACCGGCGCGGAGGCGGCCACCAGCGCGATTTCCCCGAGGTGCGCGGCGCCTTCGTCGGTGGCGATCAGTTTTCTGAGGGTGTCTTCGCCCTTCTCGGCACTGACCTCGACCGCTTTGCCGTTCTCGAAACGCACCCGGATGCCCTCCACGACCTGCCCGCGCACGCTCAGCGGCTTGCTGGCGACGGCCCAGCCTTCCACCCGGTCGCGGCGCGGCATGGTGAACACCTCGTCGGTGGGGAGGTTGGGCACGCCCACGACGCCGTTTTTGGCTTCCTCTGCGCCGCCCTGCCAGATGTGCCCCTCGGCCAGTCCCACCGTCAGGTCGGTGCCCAGCTCAGATTTCAGGTGAACGGCGGCGTACTGCTTGGCGTTGAGGTATGCCGAGCGCCGGGCGAGGGCCGCCACATGCTCCTGCCACGCGGCCACCGGGTCGGGCAGGTCGGCGCGGGTGACCTTGAAGATGTCGTCCCAGAGCCGGGCGACGGCCTGGGCTTCGGGCAGGTCGGGGTAGACGGTCCGTGCCCAGGCGGGGGTGCTCATGGCGGCCACCGTCCAGTTGACCGCAAAGCCGCTCACCGCTGCCGACACCTCGCGCATGGCCTGGGCCGTCCGCTTGCTGCGCTCGGCAATGCGTTCGGGGTTGACGTGGCGCAGCAGCGCGGGGTCGTCTCCGCGAATGGCGAGCCGGGCGTACCCGTCCTCCACCATGTGCCCCGCTTCTTCGGCGACCCAGGCAGGCAAAAAGCCCACCGCTTCGTCGGAACCGTCCTCAAACAGCGCGAGGCCGAGGTGTTCGTCGTGGTAGTTCACCCGCACGTCGAGCGCCCCCGCTCGGTACGCGGCGCGGGCGACCAGACGCACCAGCGGCGCGGCGTCGAGTGGCGCGTTGACCAGCAGCTTGCCGCCTGCGGGCAGGTTGACGCCGACCTTGACCAGCAGTTCGGCGTAGCGGGCGAGGCGTTCGTCGAAAGAAGGGGAAGAAGTCATCTTCCGGACTCTACTCTGCCCGGCCCTTGGCCGCCCCGGAAACGGGAAGGCAGTTTGCCCCCTCCCCCGCGCCGTAGACTCGCCACAGCATGACCCAGCCCGCCCCGCCCGCCCCGCCTGCCCGCCCCGCCTGGACCCGCGCCGTGCCGCCGCTGCTGGCCGCCGCGCTGGTGGGGGTCTGGGCTGGGCGCTGCTGCGGCCCGCAGACCAGGCGGCGGGCGGGCCGCTGGTGGGCCAGACGGCGCCCGCGTTCCGGCTCGCCGGTCTGGACGGGCAACCGGTGGCGCTGGCCGACTACCGGGGCCGCCCGGTGGTGCTGAACTTCTGGGCGTCGTGGTGTGGCCCCTGCCGTGAGGAAGCGCCCCTGTTCGCCAAGCTCGCCGCCCGCCCGGACGCGCCCGCGCTGGTCGGCATCCTGTTCAACGAAACCCGGCCACAGGACGCCCGCGACTTCGCCCGGCAGTACGGCCTGACGTACCCCAACCTCCAGGACCCCGGCGTGGCAACGGCCATCGCCTATCAGGTCACGGGGATTCCGCGCACCGTCTTTATCGACGCGCAGGGGGTGGTGCGCCACATCGACCAGGGCGGGCTGGACACGGCGCGGTTCAATGCCGGACTCGCCAAAATCGGTGTGCCGGGGCTGTGAGGGTGTGAGGGCGCCGGGGTGGTAGGGGTCTGGGCGTGACGGGCCAGGGGGAGACGGGCCAGGGTCTGAGCTATGCCCAGGGCGACCTGGACGCGGCCTCGGCGCTGCGGCGGGAAGTGGCGCGGGACCTCAAAGAGCGCGGCGAGGACCTGTGGTCCGCAGAGAGCCTGACGCCCGAGCGTCTGGAGCGGCACTCTCCCCGCGAGAGCTGGCGGGTGGCCCGGCAGGGCGGCGAGGTGGTCGGCACCTACGCGCTGCTCATGACCGACCCCTTCTTCTGGCCCGACGACCCGCCCGGCGAGGCGGCGTACCTGCACAAGCTGGGTGTCCATCCCGCGTGGCAGGGCCAGGGCCTTTCGCGCACGCTGCTCGACCATGCGGCGGCGGAGGCCCGCGCCCTGGGCCGGAGCTTTCTGCGGCTCGACACGGCGGCGGCGCGGCCCCGGTTGCGGGCGCTGTACGCGGCGGCGGGCTTCCGGGAAGTGGACGTGGTGCAGGCCGGTCCCTGGCTCGTCGCCCGGTTCGAGCGGCGGCTGGGGCCGTGAAGCGCGGAGCACCGGGCGGGCGCTGGGCCGTGCGGGGAGCGGGCCTCCTCCTCGCCGGGGCGCTGCTGCCGCAGGTGCTGGTGCCGCTGTCGGCGCGGGGGCGGCTGTTTGCCCGCCCGGAAGACCTCCCGGCAAGGCAGGTCGGGCTGGTGCTGGGCACGAGTGACGTGCTGGCGAGCGGGCGCCCGAACCGCTACTACCTCTACCGCATAGACGCCGCCGAAGCTGCGTACCGGGCAGGCAAGGTGCAGGTGCTGCTGCTCAGCGGCGAGGGGCGCAGCGACGGCTACGACGAGCCGGGGGCCATGTACCGCGACCTGACCGCACGCGGCGTACCCGGCGAGCGGCTGCTGCTCGACCGCTCGGGCCTGCGGACCCTCGACAGCGTGGCCCGCGCCGACGAGGTGTTCGGGCTGCGGGAATTCACCGTCATCAGCCAGCCGTTTCACAACCAGCGGGCCATGTTCCTGGCGCGGGCACGCGGCCTCGACGTCGTGGGCCTGAACGCCCGCGACGTGACTGGCCGCAGCGGCTTGAAGGTACAGCGGCGCGAAGTCCTGGCCCGCGTCCGGGCGGTGCTGGACGTGCTCAGGGGCGGCTGAAGGCGCAGCAGGGTCAGGGGTTCGGGCGCGGGGCGTCCACCTGCACGGTCACGGTTCCGTCGCTCCATTCCAGGGTCAGCCGCTCGCCTGCTTCTACGCCCGCTGCCCGCGTCACCGGCTGGCCCGCCGCGCTCCGCACCAGCGCGTAGCCCCGGGCCAGGGTGCGCTGCGGGGTCAGCCCCAGGGCCTGCCGCATCAGGGCGTCCACCTCGGCGTCGGCGGCGTCGAGGCGGCGCACCGCTCCCGTCCGTGCCCGGTCGCGTGCCCAGTCGGCGGCGGCCCTGGCCTCCACCAGCACGCGGGCGGCCTCGGCGCGAATGGTGCGGGCGGCCTCCTGCGCCTGCGCGGCGGCCTCCACCACCGTCCGGACGAGGTAAGCGGCGGCCTTGCTCGGCGTGTCGGTGCGGACGCAGGCCACCTCGTCGGGCAGGGTGTCGTCGCGGGCGTGGCCCAGACCCGTCACGACGGGCGCGGGAAAGGTCGCCAGGGCGCGGGCCAGCGGCAGGTCGTTGAGCCACGCGAGGTCGGTCACCGCGCCTCCGCCGCGAATCACGAACAGGGCGTCGAGCGGCTCCTGGTCGTGCAGTGCCCGCGCCGCCTGCACCGCCCGCAGCAGACTCGCGCCCGCCTCGCGGCCCTGAAACGTGGCTTCGAGGTAATGAAACTCCACCAGCCCGGCGGCTTCCAGCGGGTCGGTTTCGCGCCGGAAGTCGCCCAGGCCCGCCGCTTCCCGTGGGGCGATGACCGCCACCCGCGCAAAGTCGCCGGGCACGGGCAGCAGGCGGTTGAGGCCGTAGACCCCACTGGCGACCAGTTCGGCCCGCATCGCTTCGAGCCGCAGCGCCGCGTCGCCCAGGGTGTACTCGGGGGCGATGTCGAGCACGTTGAAAGAAAAGCCGTATTGCGGGTGAAACTCGGCGGTCCCGAACAGCAGCACCTTCAGCCCCGCGCCCAGCGCCGCGCCGCCCGTCGCCCCCCGGAATTTGGCCTCCAGCGCGAAGCGCTCGCGCGCCCACACCGTCGCCCGGCACTTGGCGACCTCGCCGCTCTCGCCCGCCTGCACGAGGTCGAGGTACAGGTGCCGCCGGTCGGTGAGCGACGCGATTTCGGCCCGCACCCACACGCCGCCGGGCACCCCCCGCGCGATGACCTGCCCCACGTAGTCGAGCAGTTCCGAGAGTTCCAGAAAGTGCTCGGGCGGGCGCGCCGCCTCCGCTCTCTTGCGCCCGGCGCGTTTTTTCTTCGCTGGCGACTTGGAATCGGTCACAGCCGCGCCCCCAGCAGCCGCCCGGCCACCGCCGCCGTCACTCCCAGGCCCACGCTGAGCGCCGCGTAGACGAGGGCCAGCCCGCCCTGGCCGCGCAGCAGCAGGGCGTCGAGTTCGCCAGCAAACGTGGAAAAGGTGGTGAACGCGCCCAGCACCCCGGTCCCGAAGGCGAGCCGCGCCGCGTCGGGCCACACGCCGCGCCCGACCAGACTGAGCGTGAGGCCCAGCAGGAAAGACCCCAGCACGTTGATGAGCAGCACCGCCACCGGAAACCCGCTGCGGGCCACCAGCGGCGCGAGCAGCAGCACCGTCGCCTGACGGCACACCGCTCCGGCGGCCCCGCCGAGCGCCACCCAGAGCCACAGGGAAAACGACATGAAAGGCAGGATAGTGCGCGTGGGGAGAGCTGCAGGCCTCAAATCGGCGCGTCCTCCATGAACTTCGGTTCGCGCTTTTCCCGTTTGGCGGCCAGCCCCTCGTGGATGTCGGGGCCGGTAAAGCCCAGGAATTCCAGCGCGAGTGAGGCGTCGAAGGTCGGTCCCATCGCCCGCAGCCAGTTGTTCAGGGCGTACTTGGTCCAGCGCACGGCGGTGGGGCTGCCGGCGGCCAGCTTGCGGGCCACCGCCCACGAACGGTCGAGCAGCTCCTCGTCGGGCACGCACAGGCTGACCAGCCCGATGCGCTCGGCTTCCTCGCCGCTCACGCTCTCGCCGGTCAGCAGGTGGTATTTGGCCTTGTTCAGCCCGCACAGTAGGGGCCAGATGATGGCCGCGTGGTCGCCCGCCGCCACGCCGAGCTGCACGTGGCCGTCGAGGATTCGGGCTGACTTCGCCGCCACGCTCACGTCGGCGAGCAGCGCCACCGCCAGCCCCGCGCCCACGCAGGGACCGTGAATGGCGCTCACGATGGGTTTGCCGCAGTTGACCACGTTGTACACGAGGTCGCGGGCTTCTTTCCACACCCGGGCCAGCGCGGTGAAGTCGCTCGCCATTTCCTCAATCAGCGCGAAATCGCCGCCCGACGAAAAGCCGCGTCCCTCGCCGCGAATCAGCACGCAGCGCACGCCGCTCGCCGCGTCTATGTCACGCCAGATTTGCGTGAGGGCCGCGTGCCCCTGGCGGTCCACACTGTTGAGCGTCTTTTCGTTGCGGATGACGATTTCCAGAACCCCGCTGTTTTCGCCTTCGGTGTGCAGCGTGACCAGAAGGCCGGGATACGCGCCGGAAGCCGTGAGGTGGTCGGTGTTCATATCAGGCAGCCTAACACTGCCCCAACCCCCATTTATACCTGCCCGTTTACATCTTTATGCACCGTCTGTGCAGACAGCCCCGTCTCCCCAACGCGGGGAACCCCTGTGCCTGGAGAGGTATCTACGGATTCCGCTTAATTCCTGCACAGTCGGGCCTATACAGTTGGGAAGGCGCCGCCTGTGCATCCATATCGCGGAATCCGTATTTTTTCCTACTCGCATCCGCTCTGCTGCGCAGCTTTGCAAGTCGGATTGAATCTGAAACGACCAGATTCAATCGGAATCCGTATATCCGGAAAAATGCCGAGTTTTCGTCGAAAAACAGGGGTCAACTCCGCCGCGTTATAAACAACGGCGCTGCATGAAGTTGCAAGGTGGGTAACCTGAGTCTAACAGCCTGCGAGGACTTCAGGCGAGTTGCCGACGCGAGGGGTGCAGACATGGAGACACACGACCAGCGGGGAACCCCGGCAGCGGGACCGCAACCACACGACATTTCGATTTCGCCTCAGAGCATTGCACGGGCCGCGCAGCGCGGGCTGTATGCAGGGGCCGAACACGACGCCTGCGGGGTGGGCATGGTCGCCCACATCGGCGGGCAAAAGTCGCACCACATCATCACGCAGGGCCTGAGAATCCTGGAAAACCTCGATCACCGCGGAGCCGTCGGCGCCGATCCCCTCATGGGCGACGGCGCGGGCCTGCTGATTCAGATTCCCGACGCCTTTTACCGCGCCGAGATGAAGGCGCAGGGCGTCGAACTGCCGCCCCCCGGCGACTACGGCGTGGGCATGATTTTCCTGCCCAAGGAAATCGCCTCGCGCCGCGCCTGCGAGCAGGAACTGGAGCGGGCGGTGGTGGCGGAAGGTCAGGTGGTGCTCGGCTGGCGAGACGTGCCGGTCAACCACGCCATGCCCATGAGTCCGGCGGTCAAGGAAAAAGAGCCGGTCATCCGGCAGATTTTTGTCGGTGCCGGGCCGGACACGCTGGTGCCCGACGCGCTGGAGCGCAAGCTGTACGTCATCCGGCGGCGGGCGAGCAACGCGATTCTGGGCCTGAACTTCACGCACGGGCAGGAATACTACGTGCCCTCCATGTCGTGCCGCACCATCATCTACAAGGGGTTGCTGCTCGCCGACCAGGTGGGCGAGTACTACCTCGATTTGCAGGATGAGCGGGTCGTGTCGGCGCTGGCGGTCGTTCACCAGCGGTTTTCCACCAACACCTTCCCCGAGTGGCGGCTGGCGCACCCCTACCGCATGGTCGCCCACAACGGCGAAATCAACACCGTCAAGGGCAACTTCAACTGGATGCGGGCACGCGAAGGGATTCTCAGCAGCCCGGTGTTCGGCGACGACCTGAACAAGCTCTACCCGATTTCCTTCGAGGGCGAGTCCGACACGGCGACCTTCGACAACGCGCTGGAACTGCTGACCCTGGCGGGCTACCCGATGGCGCAGGCCGCGATGATGATGATTCCCGAGGCCTGGGAGCAGAACACGCTGCTCGACGACCGCCGCCGGGCCTTTTACGAGTACCACGCCTCCATGATGGAACCCTGGGACGGCCCCGCCGCGATGGTCTTTACCGACGGGCGGCAGGTGGGCGCGATGCTTGACCGCAACGGCCTGCGCCCTGCCCGCTACCTCCAGACCCGCGATGGGCTGGTGGTGCTCGCCTCCGAGTCGGGCGTGCTGCCCATTCCCGAGTCGCAAATCGTCAGGAAGTGGCGCCTGCAACCCGGCAAGATGTTCATGATCGACCTCGAACAGGGCCGCATTGTCGAGGACGACGAGCTGAAAATGCAGTTCGCGCAGGCCAAGCCCTACCGCCAGTGGGTCGAAAACACCCGGCTGCGCCTCGACGACTCCGAGGAAACGGGCACGGTGGACGAGTTCGCCGAGTCGCTGCTCCGGCGCCAGCAGGCCTTCGGGTACACCCAGGAAGACCTCAAGTTCCTGCTGGGGCCGATGGCGAAGACGGGCGAAGAAGGCATCGGGAGCATGGGCAACGACAGCCCGCTGGCCGTGCTCTCGCACCGCTCCAAGCCGCTGTACAACTATTTCCGGCAGCTGTTCGCGCAGGTGACCAACCCGCCCATCGACCCCATCCGGGAATCGGTGGTCATGAGTCTGCGCTCCTTCGTCGGGCCGCGCCCCAACCTGCTCGACATCAACGCGGTCAACCCCGCCATGCGCCTGGAAGTCGAGCAGCCCATTCTGGACTTCGACGACATGGCCCGCGTCCGAAACATCGAGGCGCACACCCGGGGCAAGTTCAAGGCCTTCGACCTCGACATCACCTACCCCGCCGACTGGGGCGCACGCGGCATCGAGGCCAAGCTGGCGACCATCAACGCCTGGGCGGTGGACGCCATCGAGTCCGGCCACAACATCATCATCCTGACCGACAAGCGGGTGGACCGCAGCCGCGTAGCGATTCCCGCGCTGCTGGCGCTGTCCAGCGTGCATCACCACCTCGTCAAAAAGGGGCTGCGGATGAAGGCCGGGCTGGTCGTCGAAACCGGCGACGCCCGCGAAGTCCACCATTTCGCGGCGCTGGCGGGCTACGGGGCCGAGGCGATTCACCCCTACCTCGCGCTGGAAACCGTCACCGACCTGCACGCGCCGATTCCGGGGATGCCCGACCTCTCGGCGATTACGCCGGAAAAGGCCATCTACAACTACATTAAGGCCATCGGCAAGGGCCTGAGCAAAATCATGTCCAAGATGGGCGTCAGCACCTACATGAGCTACTGCGGCGCTCAACTGTTCGAAGCGGTGGGCCTGCAAGAAAGCTTCGTGCAGAAGTACTTCTACGGCACGGCGAGTCAGGTGGGCGGCATCGGCATCTTCGAGGTGGCCGAAGAAGCCCTGCGGACACACCAGGCGGCCTTCAGCGAAGACCCGCTGCTCGAAAAGAACCTGGACGCGGGCGGCGAGTACGCCTGGCGCACGCGCGGCGAGGAGCACATGTGGACGCCCGACGCCGTCGCCAAGCTGCAACACGCGGTGCGCGGCGGGCAGTTCAGCACCTACGAGGAGTACGCCCGAATCATCAACGACCAGAGCAAGCGCCACATGACGCTGCGCGGGCTGTTCGAGTTCAAGACGGCGGGCGCGACCCCGGTGCCCCTCGAGGAAGTCGAAAGCGCCGCCGAAATCGTCAAGCGCTTCGCGACGGGCGCGATGAGCCTCGGCTCCATTTCCAGCGAGGCGCACGCCACCCTCGCCGTCGCCATGAACCGTATCGGCGGCAAGAGCAACACCGGGGAAGGCGGCGAAGACCCCGCCCGCTACGAGCGCGAAATGCGCGGCGAGACGCTGGGCGAGGGCGAAACCCTGGCGAGCATCCTGGGCCAGGAGCGTGTGGAAGTGGACTACCCGCTGCAAAGCGGCGACAGCCTGCGCTCCAAAATCAAGCAGGTGGCTTCGGGCCGCTTCGGGGTCACGGCGGGATACCTCAGCAGCGCCGACCAGATTCAAATCAAGATGGCGCAGGGGGCCAAACCCGGCGAGGGCGGGCAGCTTCCCGGTGGCAAGGTCAGCGAGTACATCGGCTTCCTGCGTCACTCGGTGCCGGGTGTGGGCCTGATTTCGCCGCCGCCCCACCACGACATCTACTCCATCGAAGACCTCAAGCAGCTCATCCACGACCTCAAGAACGTGAACCCCAGGGCCGACATCTCGGTCAAGCTGGTGTCCGAAGTCGGCGTGGGCACGATTGCGGCGGGCGTGGCGAAAGCGAAGGCCGACCACATCGTGGTGGCGGGGCACGACGGCGGCACGGGCGCAAGTCCCTGGAGCAGCATCAAGCACGCGGGCAGCCCCTGGGAACTGGGCCTGGCCGAAACGCAGCAGACGCTGGTGCTCAACCGCCTGCGTGACCGCGTCCGCCTCCAAACCGACGGGCAGCTCAAGACCGGGCGCGACGTGGTCATCGCTGCGCTGCTGGGCGCCGACGAATTCGGCTTTGCGACGGCGCCGCTGGTCGCCGAAGGCTGCATCATGATGCGGAAGTGTCACCTCAACACCTGCCCGGTGGGGGTGGCGACGCAAGACCCGGTGCTGCGGGCCCGCTTTACCGGCAAGCCCGAACACGTCATCAACTACTTCTTCTTCGTGGCCGAAGAGGCGCGGCGGATTATGGCGCAGCTCGGCATCCGCACCTTCGACGAGCTGATTGGCCGCTCGGATTTGCTCGACACCCGCGCCGGAATCGAGCACTGGAAGGCGCAGGGGCTGGATTTTAGCCGCGTGTTCTACCGCCCCGAAGTGCCCGCCGAGGTCGGCACGCGTCACCTGACCACGCAGGACCACGAACTCGACCGGGCACTCGACCTGACGCTCATCGAGAAGTGCCGCCCCGCCATCGAAAGGGGCGAGCGCGTCCATTTCCTTCAGGACGTGCGCAACGTCAACCGCTCGGTGGGCGCGATGCTCTCGGGCGAACTCATCCGCCACCGGCCCCAGGGCCTCCCCGACCAGACGGTGTTCATCCAGATGGAAGGCACGGGCGGGCAATCCTTCGGCGCGTTCCTGGCTCCGGGCCTGACGCTCTACCTGATTGGCGACGCCAACGACTTCGCGGGCAAGGGCCTGAGCGGTGGGCGCGTGGTGGTGCGGCCCAGCATCGAATTCCGGGGCAAGGCCGAAAACAACATCATCATCGGCAACACGGCCCTATACGGCGCGACCAGCGGCGAAGCGTACTTCCGGGGTGTGGCGGGCGAACGCTTCGCGGTGCGTCTGTCGGGCGCGTCGGCGGTCGTCGAAGGCACAGGCGACCACGGCTGCGAGTACATGACGGGCGGTACGGTGGTGGTCCTCGGCCCCACCGGACGCAACTTCGCGGCGGGCATGTCGGGCGGCGTGGCGTATGTCTACGACCCCGAAGGCACCTTCGAGCGACGCTGCAACCTCAGCATGGTCGGCCTGGAGCGCGTGCAGCCCCAAGACGAGCAGATGCAGAGCGCGATTCCCTGGCAACTGCACATGGGCCGCGCCGACGAAGCCCAACTGCGCGAACTCATCGAAAAGCACCACCGCTGGACGGGGTCGCAAACCGCCAGCGACCTGCTCGACGACTGGGAGAGCGCCCTGACGAAATTCGTGAAGGTGATGCCCCACGAGTACGCCCGCGCCCTGAAGGAACGCACCCAGGCCCACGAGGGAACCGTGCAGGCCGCAGACACCACCCGCATGCAGACCGGCCAGCCGGAGAACAAGTACGGCGGCAAGGGAACACTGACGAAGTAAATCCCCTCTCTCCACAAACCGCCACTTCAGAGTTTTTACCCTCCCCCGCAGGTGGGGAGGGCCTTGCAAAAGCTTGGGGAGGGGGGCGCGTCCAGACCCGCTCACCTCTCCACCCCGGAGACACCACATGTCCAAAATCACCGGTTTTCTGGAACAACCCCGCATCAAGGAGCAGTACGCGCCCGTCGATGCCCGGCTGAAGCACTACCACGAATTCATGTTGCCGCTCGACCCGGCCTCGGCCCGCTTGCAGGCGACCCGCTGCATGGACTGCGGCATTCCCTTTTGCAACAACGGCTGTCCGGTGAACAACCTGATTCCCGACTTTAACAATCTGATCTACGCGAGCGACTGGCAATCGGCCCTGGAGACGCTGCACAGCACCAACAATTTCCCCGAATTCACCGGGCGCATCTGCCCCGCGCCGTGCGAGGCGGCCTGCACGCTCAACATCAGCGGCGACCCGGTGGGCATCAAGTCCATCGAACTCGCCATCATCGAGCGCGGCTGGCAGGAAGGCTGGGTCACGCCCGAACCCCCGCAGGTCAAAACCGGGAAAAAGGTGGCTGTGGTCGGCTCCGGCCCCGCTGGGCTGGCGGCGGCGCAGCAACTCGCCCGCGCCGGGCATGACGTGACCGTGTTCGAGAAAAACGACCGCGCAGGCGGCCTGCTGCGCTACGGCATTCCCGACTTCAAGCTGGAAAAGTCGCACATCGACCGCCGCGTAGAGCAGATGAAGGCCGAGGGCGTCACCTTCCGCACCGGCGTGCTGGTGGGCGACTGGGACGAAGCGAGCAAAGTCACCAACCTCAGCACCGAGCGCGTGACCCCCGCCGAACTGCAAGGGCAATTTGACGCCGTGCTGCTGGCGGGCGGCGCGGAAACCCCGCGTGACCTGCCCGCACCGGGGCGCAACCTCGGCGGCATTCACTTCGCGATGGAGTTTTTGCCGGGACAAAACCGCGTCAACGCGGGCGACAAACTGAAAGGTCAGCTGCGCGCCGACGGCAAGCATGTGGTGGTCATCGGCGGCGGCGACACCGGCAGCGACTGCGTGGGCACCAGCAACCGCCACGGGGCCGCCAGCGTGACCCAGTTCGAGGTGATGCCCCAGCCCCCCGAACAGGAAAATAAGCCGCTGACCTGGCCCTACTGGCCCATGAAACTCCGCACCAGCACCAGCCACGAGGAAGGCGCGGTGCGCGAATTCGCCATCGCCACCAAGGAATTTATCGGCAAGGGCGGCAAGGTCACGGGCGTCAAGACCGTGCGCGTGGAGCTGAAAGACGGCAAGCTGGAGGAAGTGCCCGGCACCGAGGAAACCCACAAGGCCGACCTCGTGCTGCTGGCGATGGGCTTTACCAACCCCATGCAGAGCGTGCTCGACTCCTTCGGCGTGGAAAAAGACCCGCGCGGCAACGCGCTGGCGGGCACCGAAGTCGAGGGCGGCTACGCGACCACCGTGTCGGGCGTGTTCGCGGCGGGCGACATGCGCCGGGGCCAGAGCCTCGTCGTGTGGGCCATCCGTGAGGGGCGGCAGGCGGCGCGGGCGGTGGACGAGTTCCTGATGGGGACGAGCGTGCTGCCGCGCTGAGGAAAGAGGGAAGAGAGCAGGGAGCCGAGGCAAAGGCTTCTCTGCTCTTTTTCTTTGCCAGAACCCGAAGTGCATCCGCGCCTTCTCTTCCACTCGCCTTGCTCGGAAAAATAGATTTTATAGGCAATCTATTTTTCAAAGTGGTAAGTAGCTGCCGGGTGATGACTAGGTCATTGCCCCGAGCGGAGCGAGAAGGCAAAAGTAGCTCTGGGCGGAAGTGGAGGGGGTTCGGGTGCTTTTCCCGGACACACGGAACTGTAGCCGGGAGCTACTTATCAGTGCACGTCCGACACGTCGGCCAGCAGGTCGGCGAGTTGTTCTTTGGCCCGGAACACGCGGCTCTTGGCGGTGCCGGTGGCGACCCCCTGAATGCGGGCGATTTCGTCGTAGGTGAGGTCCTCGACAAAGCGCAGCACCACCGCTTCGCGGTATTCGGGGGCCAGCTGCATCAGCGCCCGCTGCACGCGGTCCTGGGCCTGCTCGCTCTCGGCGGCCTGCACCGGAGAGCGGGCGTCACTGGGCACCTCGAAGCCGATGTCCTCGCGGGCTTCTTCCAGGCTGAAGCGGGCGTGCTGCTTGCGGCGGTGCGACTCGATCTGGGTGTTGCGGGCGACCTGGTACAGCCAGGGCAGCGCCCGCTCGCCGGGGCGAAAGGTCCGAATGGAGCGCCACGCCCGGTAAAACACTTCCTGGGTGAGGTCCAGGGCATCCTCGCTGTTGCCCTCCAGGCGGTAGAGGTAGCCGTAGATGCGGCCCTCGTACTCGCTGATGAAGCGGTGCCACGCCGCCTCGTCGCCTGCCAGCAACTGCGCGTGTACGTCCACCGTGAGCAGGTCGGCGGGTGCAGACAGCTCCGGCGGGGCCACATCGGGCGGGGACAGGTCGGGGGGGGTGTTCACAGTCGGTCTATGTTAGCTGACAAAGCGTTCGGCGCACCGGCCTTCATGCGCCGTGGGCGGCCAGCAGTGCCGCGAGCGCCCGGCCCCGGTGGCTGATGGCCTGCTTCTGCTCCAGCGTCATCTCGCCCATGCTCAGCGCGGAGCCGTCGGGGAGAAACAGCGGGTCGTAGCCGAAGCCGCCCTCCCCACGCGGGCCTTCGAGCAGTTGGCCTGTCACCTCGCCCCGGTACTCTTCGAGCTTGCCGTCGGGGTAGGCCAGGACCAGCACCGACACGAACTTGGCGCGGCGGTCGGTCTTGTGGCGCATCTTTTCGAGCAAGAGGACGTTGCGCTCCACGTCGCTGCCCACGTTGCCGAAACGGGCCGAGTACACCCCCGGCTGCCCTCCCAGCGCCAGCACCTCGATGCCCGAGTCGTCGGCCAGGGCAGGCAGGCCGGTCGCCATCGCGGCGGCGCAGGCTTTGAGGGCGGCGTTTTCCTCGTAGGTGCTGCCGGTTTCCTCGGGCAGCGTGACCGACCCCAGGCCCTCGCACTGCCACCCCAGCGGCGCGAGCGCCTCCTGAAGCTCGCGCACCTTGCCTGCATTGCTCGTCGCGACCACCACGCGCCTGATTTGCCGTCCCCGCCCCGTTTCCCGCTGCATCTTGCCTGACAGTGTAGGTCAAGAGGTGCTTGCTCCGTGTCGGAAACCCGGCAGAGGCCCTCAGAAGGCGGCGGCGATGTCGCGCACCGCCTGGTCCTGCAAGGCCCTCAGCGTCAGGATGGGGCTGTCTTCCGGGCCGTTCATCATCAGGGCGAAGGCGAGCGGGCGCCCGCTTTTCGACGTCATGTATCCCGCCAGCGTACTCACGCCGGGCAGGGTGCCGGTCTTGGCGCGCACGTCCAGCCCCGACCCCAGGAGGCGCAGGGCCAGCGTGCCGCCGCGTCCCTCGCGCCCCGGCACGTCCTCGCCGGTTCCGGCCTGGGGCAGCGCCTCGGCGAAGGCGTTGTGGCGGGCGCGGTAGAGCGCCGGGGGCAGTGTGCGCCCCTGTTTTCCGGCGACGGGATAGGGCAGGACGTACATCACCCCCAGCAGGCCGGTGAGTTGCCGGGGGGTCAGGCGGTTGCCGCGCCCGAGGCCACTGCCGTCTTCCAGCACCGCGCCGGACAGGTCCAGGCCCATGCGCTGCAAGATGGCCCGCTCGCGCTTCAGGGCACTCCTGAGCGTGCCGGTCTCGCCAGGGCGCACCGCGACGGTGGCGAGCAGCGCCTCGGCCCGCAGGTTGTCGCTCGGGCGCAGGGTGGAGGCGAGGAAAGCGAACGGCGAACCGCTGCGCACACTCGCCACCCCCTGTTCGGGGCGCCGCTCCAGCGGAATCAGCAATTCGGGCGCCAGGGGCCGTCCCTTCTCGTCCTGGCGGGGGGGCGGCACATAAGGCCGGTACGCCGGGGCCGAAGTGACCTCCTCGCTGCCCACCGTGATGCCCACGCGGCGCAGTTCGGCGATCAGGGTGGCCCCCAGGCGGCGCCGGGCCTCGGCGGCGGAAGTGGGGGGGCGGTCTTCCCACTCGCGCAGCCGCACGGCGGGCATGGGCAGGCCCAGTTCGGTGGCCTCGAAACTGGTCGCGTCCAGCGGCAGGGTATCGATGCGCACCGCGCCCACCGCCCGGACGCCGCGTGCGCGGGCCTGCTCCGCCAGCGCCCGCAGGCTGTTGGGGGTGCCTTCCACACTCAGGGTGGGGTCGGCACTGCCGCGCAGGGTCAGCACCGTGACCCGGCTCCTCCCCGCTTCGGTGGCCGGAACCGTCAGTTCGGTGCTCCACCAGCCGCCCGCGCCGCCCCGGTCGTACAGCACCGCCGCCGCCGTGACCAGCTTGATGGTGCTCGCCGGAATCAGGGGGCGGTCGGGTTCCAGCGCGGCCAGCACCTTTCCGGTGTTCAGGTCGCGCACCAGCAGGGCGGTGCGGACGCCGCTCGGCACCCCGGTCAGGGTCCGGGCCAGGGCACCTGTCGGCCCCGGTTCGCGTTCCAGGGTCACGGTCGGGACCACCGGCGGTGCGGACTGGGCCTGCGGGGCACGGGCCACCGGCAGCAGCAGGAAGCTCAGAAGCAGGAGGCGGCGCACGAGACGCAGTTTAACGCGCGGCAGGCGGACCACAAAAAACCCCCTCCCGGTTGGGAAGGGGCCATGGGGGCAGCGAGCTTCAGCGCTTGCTGAACTGGGGGGCGCGGCGGGCCTTTTTCAGGCCGTACTTCTTGCGCTCGACTTCGCGGGGGTCGCGGGTCAGCAGGCCCTTGGGCTTCATCTGGGCGCGGAAGTCGGGGTTGACCTTGAGCAGGGCGCGGGCGATGCCGAGCTTGATCGCGTCGGCCTGGCCGCTGGGGCCGCCACCGGTCACGGTGATGACCGCGTCGAAGCGGCCAGCGGTGCCGGTTTCACGGAAGCCCTGAAGGGCGTTGACCGCACGCAGCAGGCCACGGAAGTAGGTCTGGAACTCCTTGCCGTTGACGACGATCTTGCCTTCGCCAGGGCGCAGGAACACGCGGGCGACAGCGGCCTTGCGGCGGCCGGTGCCGTAGTACTGTTCAGGTTGCTGAATCGCCATGATTATTTGACCTCGAGCGGCTGCGTCTTAAGAACTTGCGGCTTCTGGGCGCTGTGGGGGTGGGCTTCACCCGCGTAGACCTTCAGGCGGGCGTGCATCGCACGGCCCTGACGGCCTTTGGGCAGCATGCCGAACACAGCGTGCTCAATGACGCGCTCGGGGTGCTTGGCCAGCGCTTCGCGGGCGGTTTCGGTCTTCAGGCCGCCCTGGTAGCCGGTGTAGCGGGTGTAGACCTTGTCGTCCAGCTTCTTGCCGGTCAGGGCCACCTGCTGGGCGTTGATGACCACCACGAAGTCACCCTGAATCATGTTGGGGGTGAAGTCGGGGCGGTGCTTGCCACGAATGCGCGAAGCGATCAGGGTGGCGAGGCGGCCGAGGGGCACGCCCGAGGCGTCCACCACGACCCAGTTCTGCTCGTCGTTTTTGGGGATGTAGGTTTTCACCTTGAGACTCCGTAAAAAGGGGGATTTGGCTGGCGACGACGGCCCGCTTCTGGGGGGAAGAACGTCCGTGTCCGGGAAAGCCACCCGGTCATCTCGGCCCTACCAAGCGCGAGACACTAAAGGTCAGGGTACCAGACATCCGGTGCTGGGGGCAAGGGCCACGCGAGCACTCGCGGCGTGGGAAAGCGGCGGGGAAAGCGGCGGCGGCACCGTCCCGGCAGGCGCCCGGCGGCTATACTGTCCGCTTGGCACAGTCCGCACCCCGCCCAACGGGTTACGCCTACGAACACAGGCCGCGCGGAAAGGAGACACGCACCATGCAAGAACTGCTGGAAAAACTCGCGTCGCTCCGGGAGTACCTTTGACATTCCCGGCAAAACGCGCAGGCTGAACGAACTCGACCGCGAACTCAGCGACCCCGACCTCTGGAACGACCAGAACCGCGCCCGGCAGGTCACGCAGGAAGCCGGGAGTGTGCGCAAAATCGTGGAGGAATACGGCGGCCTGAGCGCCGACGCCCAGGGCCTGAGCGAGATGCTGGAACTCGCCGACGAGGAAGAGCGGGCCATGCTGGAAGAGGAGCAGGCCGGGCTGCAAAAGCGCGTGGACGACCTCTACCGCGAGACGCTCTTTACCATGAAGCACGCCGACACCCCCGCCATCGTGCGCGTCAAGGGCGGCGCGGGCGGCACCGAGGCGCAGGACTGGGCCGGAATGCTGGCCCGCATGTACATGCGCTGGGCCGAGCGCCGGGGCTACAAGGTGGACATTCTGGACGAGGTGGCGGGCGACCAGGCCGGATACCAGAGCATCGAATTCATCATCCGGGGCGAAAAGGCCTTCGGGATGATGGCCCCCGAACACGGGGTGCACCGGCTGGTGCGCGTCTCGCCGTTCGATTCCAACAACCGCCGCCAGACCAGCTTTGCCAGTGTGGACGTGGTGCCGGAAGTGCCGGAAGAAGAAATCAACATCCACATTCCCGATTCCGACCTGCGGCGCGACGTGTTCCGCTCGCAGGGCGCGGGCGGGCAGGGCGTGAACACCACCGACTCGGCGGTGCGTCTCACCCACTTGCCCACCGGCATCGCGGTGGCGTGTCAGATTACCCGCAGCCAGATCAAGAACCACGAACTCGCCCTGCAAATCCTCAAGCAGCGCCTGTACGACATCGAGATGAAAAAGCGCGAGGCGGAAGAACTCGCCGCGCGTGGTCAGCAGGCCAAGGTGGAGTGGGGCAGCCAGATGCGCTCCTACGTGCTCGACAAGCAGTACATCAAGGACCACCGCACCGGCCTGATGGCCCACAACCCCGACGACGTGCTCGACGGCGACCTCGACGAGCTGATGTGGGCGGGTCTGGAATGGATGGCGGGCAAGCGCGTGGCGGAGGAAACGGGGGACGACGAATAAGGCTGACGCTACCGATGGCTGAAGGCTGAAGGCAGAGGGCAAGAAGAAAGACCCCCTTGTTGGGGGGTTTTTTATGGCTATTCATCGGCCCAGTGGTCGCTCAGGCGTTCTATGCCTTCGGGATTGGCGCGGGCCAGGGCGTCGGCCACCGTTTCCCCGGTGCGCGGGTGGGCGAGGGAGGGCGCGAGGTCGCTCAGCGGGGCCAGCACGAAGGCCCGCTCCCAGGCGCGGGGGTGCGGCAGGGTCAGGGCCGGGTCGTCCGAGGTCAGGTCGCCGTACACGATCAGGTCGAGGTCGAGGGTTCTGGCCTCCCAGCGCACTTCGCGGGTGCGTCCGGCGGTGGCCTCCAGCGCGTGCAGGGCGGCGAGCAGGTCGGGCGCGGAGAGGTCGGTTTCGAGTTCGGCGGCGGCGTTGAGGTAGTCGGGCTGTCCGGGGGGGCCGCCGACAGGAGCGGTGCGGTAAAGGGCCGACACCCCGCGCACTTCGCCCAGGCTGCGGAGTCCGGTAAGCGCGGCGCGCAAGGTCGCCTCGGCCTCGCCCAGATTGGCCCCCAGCGCGATGAATGCGGTGGTCATTCGCGTCCCTTTTCGATTTCGGCGCACACGTCGCGGAAAATCCCCGGCAGCGGCGCAAAGGGCTTGTGAACCCGCACCCGCACGCGCTCCAGCTTCGGGAAGTCGCTCAGCAGGCGGTCAGCGATGCGGTCGGCCAGCACTTCTATCAGTTGGTGGGTCTTTTCGGTCACTTCCTCACGAATGGCGACGTAGGCGGCGGCGTAGTTCACCGCTTCGTCCAGGTCGTCGGCTATTCCGGCAAAGGGGTAGTGCAGTTCGGCGTCCACCACGAACCGCGCCCCCAGCACACCTTCGGTAGCAAAAACGCCGTGATGGGCGTGAAATTCCAGACCTTGCAGGACGATTTTGGACATGAGGTTAGGGTAGAGGGTGAAGAGGAGAGGGGAAAGGGAACATTTCCTCTCCCTTCCCAGCTTCTGCACTCAAAGATGTTGGGTTGCCCGCTCCATCGACCATCAGCGAAGCGGAACCGTCAACTCTCAACATCAACCGCCAGCGCCGCTTCCACCCGCAGCGCCTGCACCATCTCCCCCGCCGCGTGCAGCCGCACCAGCGCCGCGCCTTGCCGGGCCGCGTGCAGATGAAGGGCGAAGCTGCCGGGGTCGCGGTCGGCGGCGTTCGGCACCCCCGCAATCAGGTCGATGGTCTTTTTGCGGCTGGCGGCCATCAAGACGGGGTCAGGGCCGCTGGCGAGGTCGCCCACCGCCCGCAGCAGGCTGAGGTTGTGTTCCAGCGTCTTGCCGAAGCCGATGCCGGGGTCGAGCAGGACCGAGGGCACGCCCGCCGCCTTCACCTCGGCGGCCCTCTGGCGCAAATAACCGTGAACCTCGGCCACCACGTCGCCATATGTCGGCTGGTGCTGCATGGTGCGCGGCTCGCCCTGCATGTGCATGATGCAGGCGGCGGCCCCCGCCCCGGCACAGACCCGCACCATGTCGGGGTCGCGCAGCCCGGTCACGTCGTTGACCAGATGTGCTCCGGCTTTCAGGGCCTCAGCAGCCACTTCGGGCTTCATGGTGTCGATGCTGAGCAGGACGTTTTCGCCTGTCAGGGCGCGAATGAGCGGCAATACGCGGTCAAGCTCGGTGGCGGCGTCCACCGGTTCCGCGCCGGGGCGGGTGCTTTCGCCGCCGATGTCGAGCATGAATACGCCCGCGTCACGCATCCGGCGGGCGGTGGCGAGGGCCGCGTCCAGCCCCAGGTGTCGCCCGCCGTCGCTGAAACTGTCGGGCGTGGCGTTGAGGATGCCCATCACCCGGCAGCCCGCCCAGCGCAGCGCCCAGCCTTCCCCAGTTTTTTCTGCGCCGGGGACGGGAAAACCGAAAGTGAGCCGGTGGGGACGCTGCGCCCAGTTCACGCCCGGTCTTCCTTTTTGCCCAGTCTGGCGGCGTCGAGCTGAAAACTGACCGTCACGAGGCCGCGCGAGGGGTAGGCCGCCACGAACGCCTTCATCTTTTTGCCCGAGCGGAAGGGCACGTAGCTGCTTTCCTTGACCTCCATGCCGGTTTCGAAGGCCACCGCTGCCGGGTGGTCGCCCGGGATGGGGGTGCCGCTCGCCAGGGTGTATTTCACGTCGCGGGTCGAGCTGCTGGCCCGCACCGACAGCACTTTCTCGCCGCTCGGGGAGTCCGGGTCGGCGGGGAGCGCTTCACGCGGCGGCTTGCCCAGGGCGCACACCGCGTAGATGGTCGGTTCCGGGGTCGCCTCGGCCAGCGCGTAGAGGGCCGACGACGCGCTGACCTCGGCCCGCTTGGCAAGTTCGGCCAGGGCGCGGCCTGTGGCACCGAAGCGTTCGAGCATCTCGGCGACGACGGGTTCAGGCATCAGAATCGCCGCCGCCGCCACGTTGCACAGCGTTTCTATCTTCTGCTCCAGTTCATCGCCCTCATAGGCGTCGTGCAGGTCGGAGAGCAGGTCGTCGTCACCCAGCAGCAGCGCGTGACCGATTTCGTGGGCGAGGGTAAACCGCTGCCGCTCGGGCCGCACGTCCGAATTGATGACGATGACGTTGTGTTCCGGGTCGAACGCGCCGTCGCGCCAGCCCAGCGAAAGAAACCGCAGTTCCACCCCCGGCAGCCCGGTCATCAGGCTGTGGGTGTCGCGTCCCGGCAACCCGGCCCCGTATGCCGCCGCCAACTCGCGCATTCTGACTTTGGCAGCCGAGAAGGGGTCGGGGGTCATGCGGGCAGATTAACAGGACAGGGGCGGCAGGTCGGGGCCTTCAGCCTGCGCCCTGGCCCGCTGAAACCGTGCGGTTCAGACTGGGCCGCATGACTGACCTTCCCGCCCATCTGACCGTCACCGACCCCGCCGCCGCCCGCGCTCTGCGGCAGGACTCCGCTTTCCTGTCGCTGTTTACCGCTCCCGTTTCGCCCTCGGACGTGGCACAAAGGGCAGGCATGGCAGCGAATCTGGCCCACCACCACGCCCGCAAGCTGGCTGACCTGGGCCTCTTGCAAGAACAGCGGCGCGAGGGAGGCAAGGTCTTTTAGCAGCATTCCGTCTGTTCCGTCCGCAAGCCAGGGTAGTTGGCTGGAACTATGACCGACAGGCAGCACCACAGGGCAGGCTGAGCAGTTCTCGGATTGTCCAGCACCGCGAAGTCAACCCAATCGCCATCGCTGGTGTGCGCTGAGCATATTTTCGTCGTCCTACTGGCTTTACCAGCGACTGGCGCAGTCCCCTTTGCGTCCTGCACCAGTTGTAGACGCCCTGAACCAGCCCAGCCAATGTGACTCGATGAAAGGGAAGCCTCGCAAACGCGAGGCTTTTGCGCGCCAGATGTGGGTTCATTCGCCGGGCTGTTCCATTCTGGCGCTCCACCGCTGAGGTATTTGGCGTCGTGTAACCGAGACTCTGTAACTCTTGATTGACCCGTTTCTGCGTTCCAGCCGCAACTTCTGTCCTCACGCCCACGACCCGTTTTCCGCTGTACTCCTTGATGATGCGGACGTGGGCCAGACGCCGTGGGATTCGGTAAGCCTGCTGTGGAAAGCGTCCACGCTTTCCCTGTCTCGGTGGTTGCCACGCCGTGCCGAACAGTTCTGGAAATAAGCTCTGGTAGGGCAAATATCCATCTGTGAACAGCACGAGATTCTGGGGAGCGGCAAGCCGTTCCTTTGCCCCGATCAGCAGAATCTTCGTCAATTCGGTCGTCCTCGTGCCGACCTGCCCTTCAATGACGAACTTGCTTCTGGGGTCTACAACGGTGAAATCCCAGGCTTGCTCGGCTTTCTCACCGACGAAACTATGGCGCTCGTCGGCTTGCATGCTCGTGACCTTGAGGTCACGAGCATGCTGGTTATGGAACTGCTGTAAGTGGACACCAGCTTGACGCATGATTCGAGCAACGGTCGTGCGATGACAGCCGGTGAGGGATGCTGTGGATGAAAAGCAATTGCCGTG
This sequence comes from Deinococcus wulumuqiensis R12, assembly GCF_011067105.1. Lineage (NCBI taxonomy): Bacteria > Thermotogati > Deinococcota > Deinococci > Deinococcales > Deinococcaceae > Deinococcus > Deinococcus wulumuqiensis. Next base: position 2,169,159 of record NZ_CP049357.1, read on the forward strand.
AGTGAGATGGTCAACGATGCTGTCGACACGTGCAGGAGACAATTTGCTTCCCCAGTACGGTGTCCCCTTGGTCTCGCTGAAGTTGGTGCCACAGGTACGACACCGGAGGAGACGACGCTGTTCAGGGCCATAGAGCTTTTTGAGCCTGACGTTGTCACGCCCTGACTGATGGAAGTCTGGACAATGAGGGGTTTGACACACGAAACTGTCGAGCGGGAGAGATGAAAACACGCCCGGAGATAGACTCTTGTCATTCCCCAAATTGAGGCAGTCTATGTAGGTGACGACCTTTCACCCGCTACAGGCAGAGCAATGGGCACTGAAGCACTTTGGTGCTGTGGATCTTGGAGATCGGCGTAGAAATCAACGAGCAGTACGCATTGCGCAGGGGATGGCTTCCCGATCCGGGAAGTCCATCCCCAAGCTTTTTGACCGTAGAGCAGATGTCAAAGCGGCGTATACCTTCATGTCACGCAAGGAGGCAACCCCTGAGCGCCTTCAAACACCTCACCGCAACCATGTACGCGCAGCACTGGGGCAGGCAGGAACCTTCTTGCTGCTTGAAGACAGCAGCGAATTCATCTGGTCACGACATCAGGAGACTCCCGGCCTTGGGCGGACCGGGGATCTCAGATCCCCGGTTCGGCAGGGGTTTACCCTCCACACGACACTTGCTGTGAAATGGCAAAAACCCCATCAGCAAAGTGGGCAACGGCTTCCCGTTCAGGTTCTGGGCATACTCGATCAGGAGTATTACCTCCGGCAACCCGCACCCACAGCGTCAGAGAGCGACGCTGAGCGACGCCAGCGGGAAAACAAGGAAAGTGCGTTGTGGACAAGAGCAACTGAACGCATCGGAAAAGGGCCGGACGACCAAGACGTTCGATGGGTCAGAGTCTGTGACAGAGGGGCAGATATTGAGGTCTTTATGCGTGGCGTCATCGCTCAAGGACAGGGTTTCGTTGTCAGGGCAGCCCAAAACCGGCGGCTTCTTGATCCGAATGCCCGCACACGGGAGTGCATTGGGCATGTCTTTGAGGCAGCCAGGGCTGCCTCGCCGCTTGGAAGTTACACCATAGACCTTCGAGGGAGAAAAGGTCAGAAAGCACGTGCTGCACACGTTGAAGTGAGTGTTGTTCGTGCGTACCTTTGGCCGACACCAATGGCGGGTGGTCAAGGTAAACCTCGTCAGGAAGGGATACGGGTCAGCATTGTTCGTGTGGCAGAAAAGCCTTCGGATGACGTGAAAGAACCGTTGGAATGGATGCTGCTCACGGATGCCGACATTGAGACCTTTGAGGAAGCGCACGAAGTGGCGCTTCAGTACCAGGCCCGTTGGCTGGTGGAAGAGTTTCATAAAGGGTTGAAGACGGGCCTGGGAGCAGAGCGGCTCCAGTTGGAAGCGGGTCAGCGTCTCAAAGCCATGATTTCGATGATGAGTGTGGTGGCCACAAGGTTACTCGCGCTACGCGAGGATTCACGAGAACGCCCAAATGATCCAGCTCAGAGCGCTGGGTTGAGTGCCGTCGAACTTCAGGTGCTGAGCAAGGTTTTGAAACGGCAACTGAAGACTGTGCAGGACGTCATTTTGGCATTGGGAAGGTTGGGAGGACATATGAACCGAAAAAGCGATGGCCTGCCAGGGTGGCAGGCCTTGTGGGAGGGAATGAATATGCTTCAGGTCTATGTCGAGGGGTATAAGTTAGCTCGCACCTAATTTGGGGAATGACAAGAGATAGACTCCGGGCGCTCCCTTTTCAACCCCTGTCGGTCATAGTTCCACCCAACTACCCAAGCCAGAACAGAACTGCCTTGCAGACTCCACGCCCGGAACGCTTTTCTTTCCCACTCGCATCCGCTCGGATTGTCTCGGAAAAGCACCGAATCAATCGGAACTTTTTTACCAGCTCGCCACCTGGGAATTTAGAGTGCCGAGTCATCTGCTCCCCGCTGGCGAACTTCCAGGCGAGGCCACCATGAAGCGCCTGAGCGCGGGCTTTCTGCGGGCCTACGAAAAATGCTGGGCGCAGACGCGAGCGGGCGAGGAGGACGTGTTCGGGTTCGGAACCCCACAGCGCCCCGCCGACCTCGTGCCGTCTCCGCCTCTTCCCTCGGATGCTCCCCACCCCACCCACGCCGACATGCTCACGCTGCACCTGACGCCCGAACGGTATCGCCGCCTCGCCCGCGACCTCAGCCGCCTGCTGTCCGAAGCCGCTGCCGAGGGCATCAGCGAGCAGGGCGAGCGCTGCACCCTCGCCGTGCTGGGCTTCGCGGGCAGCCTGGGGCCAGAGGTGCAGGCGCGCGGCATCTCACGCGGGCTGGATTCCTTTCTGGGGGCGGAATAGCAGAAGCGGAGACCTCCCGCAGGAAGCCTCCGCTCTGCCGAAGTCGAAAAGGACTTACTGCCCGTCTTTCGCCTTCAATTCTTCGACCAGCGCCACGTATTCCTGCTGGGCCTGCTCCTGGGTCTTGCCCTTCAGCCCGGCCCAGGCGTCGTATTTGGCGCCGCCCACGAAGTCGAAGCCGCCGGGACGCTTGCCTTCCACGTCGCCCACGCTGCCCTGCTTGTAGAGGGCGTAGAGCTTGAGCAGCACGTCGTTGCCGGGTTTTTTGGAGAGGGTGTTCACTTCCTGCTGGGCCTGTTCGAAATTCATGGACCCAGTGTAATTCGGCACGGGCGGCGCAGTTGTGCTTGACTACGCCGGATGAACAATTCGGAAACGGCCCCGCGCCCCACCGTGCCCGGTGCGGAGACCCTGCTCGCGCTCGCTTTTCCCTCCGACCCGCAAGTCTCGCCCGACGGTGGGCGGGTGGCCTTCGTGCTGGCGCAGGTGGAGGAAGAAGACCGGCAAAAGCCCGACCCGGACTTCACCCGCCCGCGCTACCGCTCGCACCTGTGGCTCTCGGACGGCGGCGCGGCGCGGCAACTGACGCACGGTGAAACGGGGCGCGGCGACTCGTCCCCCCGCTGGTCGCCGGACGGCCAGACGCTCGCCTTCGTCCGCAGCGTGGGCGAGGTCAAGGCGGCGCTGATGCTGCTCCCACTGGGCGGGGGCGAGGCGCGGCGGGTCACGCATTTCAAAAACGGCGTCAGCGGCCTGCAATGGAGTCCCGACGGGCGTTATCTCGCCTTTTTCACCGGGGGCGACCGGGAGGACAAGCGCGACGAACGCGGCGAGGCCCGCGTGATTACCCGGCCCGTGTACCGGGCGAACGGGGCCGACTGGCTGCCCGAACAGCCCGCCGCGCTGTGGCTCTACGACGTGGAGCAGGACGAGCTGCGCGAGTGGTACGCGCCGGAGGTCGGCATCGGGGCGCTGGCGTGGTGGCCCGACTCGCGGGGGGTGCTGCTGACCCAGAGCGGGAACCACTGGAAGGCGAGCCAGTGGCAGCAGGACGTGTACGACCTGCCGCGGCCCACCGCCGACGCACCCGCCGCGCCGCAGAAGATTCTGGACTGGAACTCGGCGGCGCACGGCCTGGCCCCGCACCCCGACGGCAAGCGGTTTGCACTGGTGGGCCGCCCTGCCGGACAGGGCAACACCGAACACGCGCACCTGTATCTGGTGGACGGCGAGCAGGTGCGCCGCCTGGACGAAGGCCACGACCACCCGGTCGGCGGCGCGGTGGGCGGCGACTGCCATGTGGGGGCCATGCCCGAGCGGCCCGCCTGGCTCGACGGCGAGCGGCTGCTGTTTTCCTCCACCGTGCGCGGCAGCGTGGGCCTGTTCACGGCGACCCTCGGCGGCGAGGTCAGGGCGCACGACCATGACCCGCAGGGCGTCATTTCGGCGTTTACCGCCAACGAACACGGCGTCGCCCTGATTCGGGAGTCGGCCACCCGCTTTCCCGAGGTGGAACTGAACGGCAAGCGCGTGACCGACTTGCACGCCCGCTTTCCCTTCGCGGTGCAGACGCCGCAGCGCGTGGCCTTTCAGACCGAACACGGCGAGGGCGAAGGCTGGGTGCTGCTGCCGGAGGGGGAGGCGCAGGTTCCGGCGCTGCTCAACATTCACGGGGGGCCGCATACCGACTACGGTTACGGCTTTACCCACGAGTTTCAACTGATGGCGGCGCGGGGCTACGGCGTGTGCTACTCCAACCCGCGCGGCTCGGTGGGCTACGGGCAGGCGTGGGTGGACGCCATTCACGGACGCTGGGGCACGGTGGACGCCGCTGACCTGCTCAATTTCTTCGACAGTTGCCTGGAGACGGTGCCGCGCCTGGACGCCGAAAAGACCGCCGTGATGGGCGGCAGCTACGGCGGCTTCATGACCAACTGGCTCACCGGGCACACCACCCGCTTTGGGGCGGCCATCACCGACCGTTCCATCTGCAACCTGATTTCGTTTGCGGGCACCTCCGACATCGGCCTGCGCTTCTGGGACGACGAACTGGGGCTGGACTTCACCCGCCCGGACGACGCGCTGCGGCTGTGGGAGATGTCGCCGCTGAAATACGTGCAGCAGGTCGAGACGCCGACCCTCATCATCCACTCGGTCCTTGACCACCGCTGCCCCATCGAGCAGGCCGAGCAGTGGTACGCCGCGCTGCACAAGCTGGGGGTTCCGGTGCGCTTCGTGCGCTTTCCCGGCGAAGACCACGAACTCTCTCGCTCGGGCCGCCCCGATAGACGGCTGACGCGCCTGAACGAGTATTTCGGCTGGCTGGAGCAGTGGCTGAAGGGCTGAACCCACAGAAAGAACGCCCCCGCGCGCTTCAGGCCGGGGGCGCAGGTCATTCAGGGGATGTGGCTCAGCCGGTGCAGCTCACGCGCTTGTAGGCCTTTTGCAGCTTGCCGACCAGATACAGGTCCTTGAATATCGAATTGACGCCCAGGCTGTTCATCGCCGCGCAGTTCAGGTCGGCCTTGCGGTATTCCACGTTCAGCGCGAGTTTGCCCCGGCGGACGTACTCGGCCAGCGGGCCGCATTCCCTGTAACGCTGGCAGCTCTCGTTGAGGGTGCCGTCGAACAGGTCCACCATCAGCCGGCCCTGGCGGTCGGCCTGAAGCACGTAGTCGGGGCCGTTTTTCTGAAAAATCGCCAGTCCGTGCGCGTGGGCGCGGTCAGCCAGCCAGCCGTTGAAGTCGAGCTGGTCCTGACGGGTAATCACGCCGCTGGTCACGTTCTGGTCGTTTTGCAGGTTGTCGGGTTCCACCGCGTCGAAGCCCTTGTCGGCGCACATGGCGAGGCGGCGGTCCAGGATCCCCGCCAGCACGCTGCCCTCGCGGAACACGTCGCGGATGTCCACGAAGCTCTCGTCGGGCCAGTTGGGGTCGGTCTGAATCTTGAGGGACTCGGGGTACTCCGCCGAGTCGGGGCGGTAGCTCTCGTAGCTGCCTGCGTTGAGGTAGCACACGGTGTAGATGCCCTGCGCCTTCAGCTCAGCGACTTTGGCCGCCGAGGTCTCGAAGCCGTCGAGGTCCATCAGGGTGACGCCCGCAGGCACCGCCACTTTCGCTTCGGTTTCCGCGCCGATTTGCCAGTCCCAGGCCAGCGTGCCCGCCGGGGGCAGACGCACGCCGGGCACGCTCTGGGCACCCAGGGCCGGAGTCGCCACGCCCGTCAGGGTGGCCGGGGGCACGGGCGCACCCCCGCAGGAGGCGAGCAGCAGGGCGGAAACGGACAGGAACGCGGTGAGGGGCAGACGCATGAAGGCACCTTAAGAAACGGCCTCTCACCGTTTCGGCACCACGCCGGAGCGGACGCACGCCTTCATGTTGGGGCAATAGTTCCCGTCCCAGCGGGCAACGACGGCACGGGAGCCTGGGGACGTTGTTAGTCAGAACCCGTAAGTCTTTCGGCCAGGGCGTGAAGCCGGAAGCGCGAAACTCAGCGGCAAAGCGTGTCCCGAAGCGGAGGAGGGTCGAAGAGACGGAGCACTGCACTCATGCCTTCTGCACCCGCCCCTCTGCGCCCACCTTTTAGGACCGACCCCGCTGCGACAGCCAGGCGAAGCTTTCCATCGCGCGGAACTTCATGTCTTCCACCGCGCTCCAGTCGGGGGTGGCCCGCTCGTAGGCGTGGGTCGCCAGCACACTCGGGTCGGGCGACACCGGGTGAACCCGCGCCCCGGCGTCGTCGCAAAAGCCCTGGACTTTGGGGTCGTAGGCCACCCCGGCAAACGGCACCCCGGCGGCGGCGGCCAGAATCAGCGCGTGCAGCCGCACCCCGATGACAAAGCCGCTGCGGGCGATGGTGTCGAGCGCGAGCTGCGGGTCCTGGGTGCTGATGACCTCGTCGGCTCCGAGGCTGTGGGCGGCTTCGTCGTCGTGGCCGGGCATGAAGCTCAGGGCGACCACCCGGCGGCCCCTGGCCCGCAGCCGCGCCGCCACTTCACGCAGCGGGTCGAGGCTGGCGGTCACGTCGCCGCGCGGGGCAATCACCACCGTGGACACGTCGCGTGTCAGGTCCCCCGAGGGCCGCAGCAGCAGCGCCGGGTCGCCGCCCAGCCTTGATGGCACGCCGAGCTGGGTCAGCAGTTCCAGACTGCCCCGGTCACGCACGATCACGTCCACCCCGCGCAGGCTGCGCTGCACCTGCCGTCGCCCGGCCTCGCTCAGCGGACCGACGCTCTGGTTAAAGACAAAGACCCGTTTGCCCATCAGCTTCGCCATACGGATGATGGCGAGGTAATAGGTCAGGGTGCGACTGCTCGTCTTGTCCTGAAGCAGGCCGCCGCCGCCCGAAAGCAGCAGGTTCGAGCGCAGCAGGGCGCGGCCCACGTCGAGCGGCTGCATCCGGGGCACCGCCTGACAGTCATAGAGCCGGGCACTCTGCGCCGGGTCGTTGGACAGCAGCAGCGGCTCCATGCCCTGCTTTTTCAGCTCGCGGGTAATCGCCAGGGCAATCGCCTCGTCGCCGGTGTTGCCGAAGCCGTAGTAGCCGCTGATGACGGCCTTCATGCCCGAACCCGGCGCGGCTCGCCATGCGCGTTCCACAGCTCCAGCACCTTGCCGAAGGCCCACACCAGCCCCAGACCGATGAGCAGGCCCAGGCCCAGCCCCAGGAAACAGCGAATGGCCGAAATCAGAAACGGCGTGTGGAAGTGCGAAAAGGTGTTGAGGATGCTCGCCTGCCCCATCGCGCCGCCGAGCAGCATCAGGGCGCTGAAGTAACCGGGCAGCTTGCCGCTCAGACCCAGAATGGCGAGCGGGTGCGCGGCGACTTCCTTGAAGCGCGGGCGGACCATCGAGTCCTGCACGTTCTGGCGCAGGCTGGCCTCGAACTCGGTCACGCTGCCGCCCGTCGCGTTGCCCCGGCGCGAGAACACCAGCCCCAGCAGCGCCAGCCCCAGGCCCATCACGGCGATGTCACCGAGCTTGATGGGCGCGTTGTACACGTCGCTGACCGTTTTGCGGATGTCCTGTTTGGGCAGGAAGCTCGCCGCCACCATCGCCAGCGGCAGCAGCAGGGTCAGGCCCACGCCCCGGAAGGGGTGCAGCCCCAGCATGGAGTCCGGGGTGGCCCCCAGCGCCGAGACGAAGACCACGCCCACCAGACTCAGGCCCGTGGCGATAAACCAGTCGGTGACGCGCGAGCGCCGCAGCAGCAGCCCCAGCGCCGGGAAGGTCACGGCGGCGACCAGCGCGAAGCCCGCCAGCGGCGTGGCGTAGTTCAGGCCCAGGCACAGCAGCAGCGTACCCGCCGCCCCCAGCAGCCCCAGGCGGCGCAGGGGCAGGCTCAGGCCCGCGAGCAGCAGCGCCGAGAGCGGCCCGACCACGCTCAGCCAGCGCAGCAGCGGATTCGGCTCGAAGGTGGTGGTCACGGGCAGGCCGACCTTGATGCCGGAATTGTTCAGCAGCCCCTGAAGGCGGGTCAGCATGTCGCCCGTTTCGTTGATGGTGGGAAAGGGGCGCAGGTACAGCAGTTGCTGGCTGCGCTCGCGGGCGGCGAGGTTGTACTTGCTGGCGATTTCCTCGGGGGTCAACTGGTTTTGCCAGCTCGGGGCCAGCGCAAAGAGACGCACGCCGCCGTGCGAGAGCACGAGGTCTTCCAGGCCGTCCTGAATGTTGCCCTCGATGACCGCCGGAATGCGCTTGCCCATCGCCCGGTCCACCTGTTCGAGCAGTTCGGGGGTGCGTGCCCCGATGACCGCGTCGTCGGTAAAGGCGACGAAAGGCACGTCGGGCCAGTCGGTGCCGACCTGGGCAATGGGCCGCGCCTCGTCGTTGTAGGGGCGGTAGACGAGGACCATGCCCTGCCGCTGGAACTCGGCCACCTGCGCCCGGTTGGGACCGGCGGGCAGGTAGCTGGGGTCGGTGGGCCACTCGATCCAGGCTTTGCCGCCCACCGTGACCGTTCTGGTGGGCATGGTGTAGCGGGCAGGCAGCGCCTCGGCCACGCCGGGCACCACCGAACGCATGTACACGGCGTTGGGCCTCACCGGGGCGCCGGGAAACTGGTCGGCGAGGTCGTAGCCGTTTTTCAGCAGCACTTCGCCGCGCTGCTGCAAGCTGGCGATGGTGTCTTCGTACAGGGCGATGCCGTTGACGCCCAGCGCCTTGTACCTGTCGAGCAGTGCCTGCGGCTCCAGGCCGTAGCGCCGCGCCTGAATGACCAGCGCCGGGTAGTCCATCACCAGGGCCGTGACCTTGCGCGACTGCTCGAACTGCACGCGCTGAAAGGTCAGAATCAGCGCCGGAATCAGCGAGAGAAACACCAGCCCCAGCAGCAGCGGCGTGCGGGGGTGCCAGTTGGGGGGCGGCACCAGACCCGGCCCACCGGAGCCGGTCGGCGCGGCCGGGGCAGAGGAGCGAACAGAATCGGTCACGCCGCCTATCCTAGAGCAGTTCTCCGAATTCCGCGTGCGTCGGAAACAGCACCGCCACTCGCTCCATTCTCCATCCTGCTCGTCGAAATTCACTCGCTCCGCTCGGACAGAAACGCTACGCTTTTTCTGTCAAATGCTCTAAGCCGACTTGAATGAAATGCACATCAAACCAAAGGCGCATGTGGCCCCCTTGCTCGACTCGCCTACTCGCGCTGCGCCATCACCCGGATGCGGGCGGCGAGCATCTCCAGCGCGGGTTCGTTCATGCCGCCGTGCGGGATAATCACGTCGGCGTAGCGCTTGGTCGGCTCGACGAAACTCAGGTGCATGGGCCGCACGAAGCCGAGGTACTGCTCGATGACGCTCTCGGGTGTGCGCCCGCGCTCCTGGGTGTCACGCAGCAGGCGGCGGATAAAGCGCACGTCGGCGTCGGCGTCCACGAACACCTTCAGGCCCATGCGAGAGCGAATTTCTTCGTCGTACAGGGCAAAAAAGCCCTCGAGAACCACCACGCGCCCCGGCAGCACGCGGGTGGTGTGGTCGGCGCGGGTGTGCTGGGTAAAGTCGTACTCGGGCATCTCGATGGGCACCCCGGCCAGCAGCGCGCCGAGTTGCTCGCGCAGCAGCGCCCAGTCGAAGGCGGCGGGGTGGTCATAGTTGGTGTGCAGCCGCGACTGGAGGGGGATATCGGACTGGTCGCGGTAGTAGTTGTCCTGGTTGAGGACCGCCACGCCCCCCGTGCCCACGGTTTCGATGACCCGGCGGGTCACGGTGGTCTTGCCCGACCCCGAGCCGCCCGCCACCCCGATGACGAAGGGTGTTCCGGGACCGCTCACACGTGCACCAGACTGCCGATCAGGTCGATACGGCGCTCGGCCATCTTGCGGGCGACCACGTGCGGGGGCTTGCCGTACTGCGTGGCGACGCTCATGATGCGGCTGACCGTTTGATAGACCCGCTCCCCGGCCTGGTCCATGTTGACCCCGGTGGCCGCCGCGATCAGCCCCGCCGAGTTGATGGCGAAGTCGGGCATGTACAGGATGCCGGCTTCCTTGACCGCCTCCTCGCCGCGCCGGGTCAGGGGGTGGTGTTCGCCGCCCGCGATCAGGCGGCACTGCAACCGGGGCACCTCGGCGCTCGGGATGGAGTGCCCGTAGCCGCAGGGCGCGAGCACGTCGCAGGGCACGTCGAACAGTTCCTCCACCGACACCACCGTCACGTGGTCGAGTTCTTCCGCCAGCGCCCGCGCCCGGTCGGGGCGGAAATCGGCCACCGTCAGTTTGGCCCCCTCGCGGCTGAGGTGCTGCGCCAGGGTGCGCCCCACCGCGCCGACCCCCAGCACCGCCACCCGCACCCCGCGCAGGCTCTCGGCACCGAGCGCGTGCTTGGCCGCCGCCTTCATGCCCCGGTAGACGCCGTAACCGGTCACCGAACTGGTATCGGTGTTCATGCCCAGCGTGGCGGGCGTTTCCTGCGCGACAAAGGCGATGTCGGCGGGCGTGACCCCGATGTCCTCGGTCAGCACCACGCGGGTGTTCATGTGCTGCACCTGCCGCCCCAGCGCCCGGAACAGCGCCTCGCGGGCGTGCGGGTCTTCCACCCCGGTTTCGGGCATCAGCAGCACGCAGGCACCGCCGCCGTAGTTCAGCCCGGCGAGCGCGGCCTTGAGCGTCAGGCTCTCGGAAAGGGCCAGGGCGCCGCGCACCGCCAGTTCCTCGTCTCCCTCGCGCAGCCGCACGCCCGCGATGGCTGGCCCCAGCACCCGCGAGTGCACCGCCAGGACGCCGCGCAGCCCGCTCGGCGCGTGGTGCAGCAGCTTCAGGCTCTCGTGGCCGCGCGCCTGCATTTCATCCAGAATCAGCATTCTTGTTCCTCCGGGCACCACCGGGTGCCGCTGCTTTTCGCGCCGTAGGGTAGCGCAGCGAGCCGGAAGGCAGACAGAGGAAAGCAAGCGGAGGGGAGAAGCAGGCACGTCCCCCGCCCGCTTCTCCCCTCGCCTCAGAATCCCGCCCTCTGCCACGGTGTCTCAGGCCGCCCGCATAGGGTTGACAGCGGCTGTATACGGCGCTATTCTTTTCTTATCACCGTCCGAGAGGGCGGATTTTTTATGCCTGCTCAGCGCCCGATTTATTTGGGTGCCCGATCTGCCGCAGCAGGTTGGCAGTTTCGATCATCGCCAGCACCGCCTCCGCGCCCTTGTTGCCTGCCTTGATGCCGGCGCGGTTCAGGGCCTGCTCCACCGTATCGGTGGTCAGCACGCCGAACGCCACGGGCACGCCGGTGTGCAGCGACGTGTTCAGAATGCCGTTGGCCGCGCCGCCCGCCACGAAGTCGTAGTGGTCAGTGTCGCCCTTGATGACGGCCCCCAGGCACACCACGGCGTCGTACTTGCCCGACTCGGCGAGTTTGCGGGCAACCAGAGGCACTTCGTAGGAGCCGGGAACGAGGTAATGGTCGAGATTCTCGGTTTTGCCCCCGTGCTGCACGAAGGCGAGTTCGGCCCCTTCCACCAGTCGGTCCACGATGAGGTGGTTCCAGCGGGTCGAGACGATGGCGAAGTTGAGGTCGTGGGCGAGAAGGGTGGCTTCGATTCTTTGCATGGAGTCTCCTGGAAACGGCAAATGTTCAGGGCAGGCTACCTGCCACGGGTTTCTCAGCATAGAGAACAAGAGACTGGCCCGCTCCTCGGTGAGGCGGGCCAGAGGCAAGGGCGAAAACTCAGCGGTAATAGGGGGCCGGAATGGTGGCCGTCAGCTTCTGCACGGCGTCGTTCAGCATCACGGCAATCGCCTTGTCCATGCCGCTGCTGTGACTGCCGCCCAGTTGCAGACCGGCAATGCTGAGGGAGCCGGAAGCCCCGGTGCTCAGACCTTCGACCTGCGCGGTGCCGATGATGCGGCTGGTCTTCACATCGAAGATGCGGAGGTTGGCGGTGATGCGCTCGGTCTTGGCGCCCATGCAGACGCCCATAAAGCAGGCGTTGCCGCCGCCAGCGTTCTGCCCGAAGGCCGAAACGGTGCCCAGCACCAGCACGTCGGCACCCTGAAGCTGGGTTCCGGCATCGGCACCACCGATAAAGCCTTCATTCAGGCCCTGCTTGAGCTGTGCCCGCTCATACACGGCGAAGCGGCCCGACTGCATCAGGGCGTTGGTCAGGGCGTCGGCCAGCACCTGACCGTTGCAGCTGTAGGACCCGCACTGAAAGTCACCCACCACGATGTGCACCTGCTTGGGCAGCGCCGGGCTTACGGACACGGGCGCGGCGGAAGCGGGGGCCGGGGTCACAGGCGCGGGAGTCTCAGGGGCCGGAGTGGCGGGGGCGACGGGCGCAGCCGTCTGGGCGAGGGCGGAGGCGGAAAACAGCAGGGCGGAAGCGATCAGCAGGTTTTTCATAGAGTTCTCCTGGGGACAAGCGGCAGAGCGGGTGGGGAGGGCGGCGTCCGGGGACTGTTAAGTACATCGAACCTAACATTTCGCATTTTCAGAACAGAACCGAAAACGCTTCATTTCCGGTTCGACGTACTTTTTTCGGGTACTCGCTTCGCTCGGTCAATCTAAAGATTAACTTCGACCTACTTAGTAGCGGACGGAGATTTCATTGCCGGTCAGGCCGGTCACGCTCAGGCCCTGGCTTTCGAGCAGGGTCGCCACATCGGAGGCGTCGCCATCGGCCACGACTTCGAGCAGGGCACCGCCCGCGTCCACCGAGCGGACCATGACTTCACGCGCTCCGGCAGCCTTCAGGCGGGTAGAGAGTGCCCTGACCTGCGTAAAGCTGGCAGGCGTAAGAATCCGGACCATATAGGCCCGCTGCGCCACGGCGGTCTGACCCTGGAGCACCTGATTGAGCAGCGCAGGCAGCTTCTGCCCGGCCTGACGCCCGACATTCATCAGGGCCGTCTTACCGGCCACGGCGTCGGTGGTGCTCACGCCACTGCCCTGGAAAGCCTCGCTAAAGACCACCTGACCACTGGCGAGATCAATCACCTTGACTTCAAGCCGCGCCGTGTAACCGCGCAGGTCCCCGGCGACCCGGCCATACTCCTCGGCGAAAGCTTCACCTGTGACCAGATAATCGGCGTCCAGCCGGGACTTGAGGTCCGGTAGAGCGCTGAGATCCTGGCCGCGCAGCAGGTTGCGTTCGGCGTTGCGCTTCTGGGTGCCAGGATCAACGACGCGGTAGCCGGTGCCGATCAGCGCCCGCATGATCTCGGTTTCCGCTGCCGGATCGGGCACGGGCCGCCGCAGGATCACCTCGGGAATCAGCACCGCGAACCGGGCCTGTGCCACCTGCGGCGCCAGCTGCACCTGAGGCAGCGGTGCGGGCAAGCCCTGGGCCGCCGCCGGAACACCAAAGAGCGCCGCAGCGAGCAGCAACCCAGCGCCGCCGCGTCTCCACCCCCCGAACTGATTTAACCTCGTCGTCATGATTCTTATTTGACAGGATGTTTGCCTTGCTGACAAGGTGCAAATGGGGGTCCCCCGTCGCATAAATCCGGTGAAATTTTTCTGCTGTAAGACTTGAGAAAGGAGAAGCAGGAAACCGCTGATAAAGCGGCTCCCTGCTACGGCCCACCGTCTACAGATGCCCCAGTTTCTCCCGCTTGGTCTTCAGATACCCCGCGTTGTGCGGGTCTTCGCCCACATGCAGCGGCACGCGCTCCACGACTTCGAGGCCGAACCCCGACAGGCTGTGCAGTTTGCGCGGATTGTTGGTCAGGATGCGGAGTTTCTGTGCGCCCAGCAGGTGCAGCATCTGCGCCCCGATGCCGAAGTCGCGGGCGTCTACGGGCAGGCCGAGGCGTTCGTTGGCTTCCACGGTGTCGGCCCCGCCGTCCTGCAAGGCGTAGGCGCGGATTTTGTTGAGCAGGCCGATGCCCCGGCCTTCCTGCCGCAGATAGATGACGGCTCCCCGGCCCTCGGCGGCAATGGCTTCCATCGCCGCGTCGAGTTGCGGGCCGCAGTCGCACTTGAGCGAGTGAAAGGCGTCTCCGGTCAGGCACTCGGAATGCACGCGCACCAGCAGCGGCTCCGGGGTCACGTCACCCATCACCAGCGCCACGTGCTCGGCCCCGCTGAGGGTGTCCTGAAAGCCCACGATGCGGAAGTCCCCGAACCGGGTGGGCAGCTGGGCCTGCGCCACCTGTTCCATGAAAGGGTCGTGCTCCATGCGGTAGGCGATGAGGGCCTCGATGCTGCCCACCTTCAACCCGTGCTTTTCCCCGAAGGCCAGCAGGTCGGGCAGGCGGCTCATCTCGCCGTCGTCCCCCATGATTTCGCAGATGACCCCCACAGGCGCAAACCCGGCGAGGCGGGCGAGGTCGCACCCGGCCTCGGTGTGTCCGGCGCGGCGCAGCACCCCACCGGGCCGCGCCACCAGCGGAAAAATGTGCCCAGGACGGCGGAAATCGGCGGGTTGCGCCGTGTCATCGAGCAGCGCGGCAATCGTGGCGGCGCGGTCGTAGGCGCTGATGCCGGTGGAGTTGGTCTTGTGGTCCACGCTGACGGTAAACGCCGTGCCGTTGGGGTCGGTGCTGCTGCCCACCATCGGGTGCAGGTTGAGGCGCTCGGCACGCTCGGGGGTCAGCGTCACGCAAATCAGCCCCCGGCCCTCCCGCGCCATGAAGTTGACCCACTGCGGCGTGGCGGTCGCGGCAGGCATCAGCAGGTCGCCCTCGTTCTCGCGCCCTTCGTCGTCCACGAGGATGACCGGGCGGCCCGCGCGGAGTTCGGCAAGGAGGGTAGGAATGTCGGAGAGGTTGATGGTTGATGGTCGATGGTTGATGGAGTCGCTCATGCTTGCCCCTCTACTTGGCCTTCTGCCTTTTGCCTTCCGCCTTCTGCACCCGTCAGCGCCAGCAGCCGCTCCACATATTTCGCCACCTGGTCGGCCTCCAGATTGACCCGCGTACCGGCCCGCCAGTGCTTCAGTGTGGTCACTTCCAGCGTGTGCGGCACCAGCCAGAGGGTGAACTCCTCGGCGGGCCACTCACTGCGGCTTCCGGCGGGGCCGCCCACGTCCACGAGTGTGAGGCTCACGCCGTCCACCGTGACGCTGCCTTTGGGCGTCAGGTATCGGGCGAGGTGGCGCGGCGCCCGCACGCGCATGGTGTAGGCACCGGGTTCCTCGCGCACCTCCAGGAGTTCGCCCACCCCGTCCACATGCCCGCTGACGATGTGACCGCCGAAACGGGCCTGCGCGGTCATGGCGCGTTCGAGGTTGAGTTCGCGCCCGACTTGCCAGTGGTCGGCGGTTTTGCTGACGGTTTCTTTGGAGAGGTCAACGCTGAAGCTCTGGTCGTCCCAGCCGGTCACGGTCAGGCAGGTGCCGCCGCAGGCGATGGACTCGCCCAGTTGAAGGTCGGGCCACATCTGCGCGGGGGCGATGCGAAGGGTGAGGTTGCCATTTTGTTCGGCGGCGTGCGTGACGCGGCCAATTTGTTCGATGATTCCGGTAAACATTCGCACCTCCGGTGCGGCAGATGGCGGATGGCAGATGGCAGATGGCTAATACGGATTCCGATTGAATCTGGTAGTTTCAGATTCAATCCGACTTGCAAAGCTGCGCAGCAGAGCGGATGCGAGTAGGAAAAAATACGGATTCTGCGATATGGATGCACAGGCGGCGCTTTCCCGACTGTGCAGGAATTAAGCGGAATCCGTATAAGAGCTTTCGCCTTCTGCCTTCTGCCATCGGCCATCCGCAACAATCAAAACGTCGTTCCCCAGCACGTCCACGCTCCGCACGGCCAGTCCCTGCGCCGCGTGCATGCTCCGCACAGGCGACAGCAGCGGCGAGAGGCCCGCGCCGAGGAGTTTGGGGGCGACAAAGACGCGCAGTTCGTCGATCAAACCCGCCTCGAAAAAGGCACTGGCGAGGGTGGGGCCACCTTCGAGCAGCAGGGTCGAAATGCCCAGCCCGGCGAGTTGTTCCAGCGCGTGCGGCAGCGAGTGGGCGCGGAGGACGGTCACGCGCGGGTCACCTTCCAGCGGCGCGGCGCGGCCCTCGCGCAGCACCAGCACGGTGCCCTCGCGGATGGCGCGGGCGGTGGGGGGAACGTGGCCTTCGGGGTCGAACAGCACCGGGCGGGGGTCGCGTCCACCTTCCAGACCGCGCACGTTGAGCTGCGGGTCGTCGAGCAGGGCGGTGCGGGCGCCCACCGCGATGGCGTCGCATTCGTTCCGCCACGCCATCACGCGGGCGCGGGCTTCGGGGCCACTCACCGGGCCGTTGCCCTCGTTCAGGGCGGCGACCTTGCCGTCCAGCGTCATCGCGTACTTGTAGACGACGTGGGGACGGCCCCGCGTGACCAGCGAACGAAACCCGGCCTGCTGCGCCTCGGCTTCGGTTTCCAGCACGCCCGTTTCCACGGTGATGCCCGCCGCCCGCAGCTTTTGCAGTCCGCGCCCGTTCACCTGCGGGTTGGGGTCGCCCGCCGCCACCACCACGCGGGCCACCCCCGCCGCAATCAGGGCGTCGGCGCAGGGGGGCGTGCGCCCGAAGTGGCTGCACGGTTCCAGGGTCACGTAAGCGGTGGCGCCCCTGGCCCGCTCGCCCGCCTCGCGCAGCGCGAAGACCTCGGCGTGGGCTTCTCCGGCCTTCGGGTGAAAGCCGCGCCCCACCACTTCACCGTCGCGGACGATGACGCAACCGACGGGCGGGTTGGGGCTGGTGCGGCCTACGCCCTTTTGCGCTTCGGCCAGCGCCAGGGCCATGTATTCCGAATCGTTCATACGGCAACGCCGCTCGCCGGGGGGCAAGCTGAGCGTCTCCTCCTTCTTTCATCCGGACTGTAACCGTCGGCTGCCGAGTCTCACGGCATCGGGCCGGCGCGTGGTGCGATTTGCGCGGGCTTCGCGGGCTTGTTCGCTGCGGTCTGGCAGGCCGCCCTGACAGACCTGAGCGGAGCGAAGAACAGCCAAAGCTCCAGCCCACAGCAGAACTCACCGCCGGTGGGGAATTTCGCCCCGCCCCGAAAGAGGTTCGGTCCCGCAGGACCGGGGTCAGGGTAAGGCATGGCGGCGGCCCAGAGTGTGCTTCTGTTCGCCCAGGTCTCTCCAATGGACTGGAACCTTCCCCCGGCAGGGCGATACGCATTCGCTGGGGCACCCGCTAAACTGACCTGACATGATGAGTGGTGACCTGAGCGTCTTTCCCCTGCTGCCGGTGCTGCAAATGCTGCTGGCGAGCGGCAAGGGAGGACAGCTCACGGTGGACCACCCCCGCGGCGGCGAGCTGTGGTTTGGGCACGGTGAACTGCTGCACGCCCGCAGCGGCGTCCTGAGTGGCGAGGCCGCGCTGCAACTGCTCGCCAGTCTCGACGGCGGCACCTTTACCTTCGAGCCGGGCCTGTCCCCGCCGGAACGCACCCTGGGCCTGCGGCAGGACGCCGCGCTGCACTGGCTGATTGGCGAGGCCGACGCCTGGGCACCGCTGATTCGCACCCTGCCCGACTGGACCCGCCCGCTGCGCTTCACGGCCCGCTGGACCGACCAGCACCCCGTCAACCGGCACCAGTACCGTGCGCTGCGCCTGATTTCCCCGGACCGCTCGCTGAGGATGCTGGTCGAGCAAACCGGCCTGCCCCCCCGCACCGCCGCCGAGCTGTACGCGCCCCTGGTGGGCAATGGCCTGCTGGAATTCGGCGACGCCTGAGTGTCTTGATTGGCCTGCCCTGAGCGGCATTTCCAGAAAACAAACCCGCCACCGGGCCGCTGGCGCCGCGCGGCCCGGAGGTGGAGCTTCCCACGACCCGAACTGAACACCCGTTTTGCAGACAACAGAACTCTTGAAGGGTTTACGTTACTGACGTTACCATCGGACATGTCCCTGACCGACCCCCGCCAATGGCCTGAAGCCTACGCCGCTGCCGTCTATGCGAAGGACGTGGAAGCTTTCACGGCCCTGTACGCCCCGGACGCTCACGCCTTCGACACCTGGGGTGCCGCGCCCCTGAACGGTCAGGCAGCGTTCCGCGACATGGCAGCCGAGTGGTTCGGCTCGTTGGGCGACGAGCGGGTGGTCGTCACCTGCCGGGAGCTGCACAGCGCCGAAAGCGCCGATCTCGCCACGCTCCACGCTTTCATCGAGTTTCAGGCCGTGAACACGGACGGCCAGCCGCTGCGTGCCGTGCAGGAGCGCGTGACCTGGGTGCTCGCGCGGCTCTCTGGCGGCTGGGTGGTCACGCACCAGCACACGTCTGCCCCCCTCGGTTTCGGCACAGCAGGTGAAACGGCGGATTGAAAACCGCCCTCGCCCCGGCCTACACTGCCAGGCAGCAGTGACCGGGAGGAGTACCCGGAGAAGCGCCTCAGTAGAGAGTTCAGGTCATGGCTGAAAGCCTGAGCAGATGCGCCCCGGAGAAAGTCGCCCGTGAGCGAGAACGGAAGAAATCGCGCCAGCGAGAGTAGACCCGTCCGGGTGCGCCCGACATAGCGCAAAGCGAGTGCCTGCATGAACATGCAGGAAGCGCGGTGGTAACGCGGGACAGTGAAGGCCTCACGTCTCGTCCGCATACGGAGTCATCCGTGCGGGCGAGGCGTTTTTGTTGTTGCAGAAGGCCGATGGCTGATGGCAGAAGGCAAAGGAGAGGCGGTGAAGCTGTGATTACGTTCTACGACACTCAAAAGCAGGCGCGGGCCGCCGCGAAAGCCGATGGGCTGCGCGAAAAAGTGCTGTGCTTTGTCGTGCGCGGTGGTAAGTTGCTGGTTTTTGACCACATTCCAGATGGAGGTGCAGGGGTGCAGGTCGTCGGGGGCGGCGTAGAGCAGAATGAACTCCCCGAAGCTGCCGCCATCCGCGAGTTGTGGGAGGAATCGGGCCTGAGTCTGAGCGAGCCACGTTACCTCTGCTCCTACCTCTGGCACGGCGAACCGCCCGAAGCGTTCAAGTCCCCCGTACAAATCGCCCACGCTTACGCTTTTAGCGCCCCCGCCGACCTCCCCGACATCTGGCAGCACCACGCCGACGGGCATCTGTTTTCCTTCCGCTGGGCCGACCTGCAATCGCCTGGGCTGGACTGGGAGATGGGGGCGGCGTTGCCTGTGCTTCGGCAGTTTTACCCCTCAGTCAGCCTTGCTGACAGCCCTGCTACGCAGCTTTGCAAGTCCCCTTGAAGGGAGCCAAATAGCCTCCCTTTTTAGGGGAGGTGCCCCGCAGGGACGGAGGGGTAAACCCGCTCAAGCTCAAGCCACAAAGGAGACAAACGAAATGACCGACCCTACCCAGGAGCCCACCACCCTCCCCACCCAGTTCGACCCCAGTGGCATCGAGCCGAAATGGGCCGCCAAGTGGCGAAACGAACCCTTCCGCGCCGATGCGACCAGCGGTAAGGACCCCTTTACCATCGTGATTCCGCCGCCCAACGTGACCGGCAACCTGCACCTGGGGCACGCGCTGGACAACACCCTCATTGACACCCTGATTCGTTACAAGCGCATGGCGGGCTTCGAGGCGCTGTATCTGCCAGGCATGGACCACGCGGGGATTTCCACGCAGGTGGTCGTGGAGAGGCAACTCAAGGACGCCGGAACCAGCCGTCACGACCTGGGCCGCGAGGCGTTTCTGGACAAAGTCTGGGAATGGAAAGGCAAGTCCGGCGGCATGATTCTCGACCAGCTCACCCGCCTGGGCGTGAGCGCCGACTGGACCCGCGAGCGCTTCACCATGGACGAGGGCCTGAGCAGGGCAGTGCGGGCGCAGTTCGTCAAGCTCTACCACGAGGGGCTGGCCTACCGGGGCGAGCGCATCGTCAACTGGGACCCCGCCTCGCAGACCACCCTTTCCGAACTGGAAATCGACCGCGAAGTCCGCAAGGGCAAGATGTACACGCTGTCCTACAAGCTGGAAAACCCCGCCGAGCGTGAAAGCAACGGCGAGCCCGGCGAAATCCGGATCGCCACCGTGCGCCCGGAAACCATCTTCGCGGACCAGGCGATTGCCGTGCATCCCGAAGACGACCGTTTTAAGCATCTGGTCGGCAAGAAGGCCCGCATCCCCCTCACCGACCGCTGGGTGCCCATCATCGCCGACGAGGCGGTGGAGATGGACTTCGGCGTGGGCGCACTGAAAATCACCCCCGCGCACGACCCCACCGACTTCGAGGTGGGCGAGCGGCACGGCCTGGACCGCCCCAGCGTGATCGATCTGAACGGCAACCTGACCCGTGACGAGCTGGTGCCCGCCGAGTTTCAGGGCCTGGAACGCTTCGCCGCGCGCAAAGCGGTGGTCAAAGCGCTGGAAGAGGGCGGCGACTTGCTGGAGCAAAAAGACCACGACACCGCCATCGGCCTGTCCGAGCGCACCAAAGTGCCCGTCGAACCCATCATCAGCGAGCAGTGGTTCGTGAAGATGAAACCGTTCGCCGACCAAGTGTTGGAGGGTCTCGACAAAGGCGAAATCAAACTCACCCCCGAGCGCTACGGCAAGGTCAACCGCGACTGGCTGGAAAACATCCGCGACTGGAACATTTCCCGGCAGCTGTGGTGGGGCCACCAGATTCCCGCGTGGTACGACGAGGAAGGCAACATCTACGTGCCCGACCCGGAAAATCCCGACCTCGACTGCGACCAGGACCCCCGTTACGCGCACCTGAACCTGCGCCGTGACCCCGACGTGTTCGACACCTGGTTTTCCTCCAACCTGTGGCCCTTTTCCACGCTCGGCTGGCCCGACACCGACAGCGAGGACTTCCGCAAGTTCTACCCGACCCAGGTGCTCGTCACCGGCTACGACATCCTGTTTTTCTGGGTGGCGCGGATGCAGATGGCGGGCTACGGCCTGACCGGGCAAGCGCCGTTCAGCACGGTGATGCTGCACGGCCTGTACCTGGATTCCAAGGGCCAGAAGATGTCCAAGAGCAAGGGCAACGGCATCGACCCGCTGGAACTGTTTGACCAGTACGGGGTGGACGCCTGCCGCTTCGCCTTCACCTTCCTCTCGACGGGCGGGCAGGACATCAAGCACGACGCCCGGCGCTTCGAGCAGGGGCGCAACTTCGCCAACAAGCTGTGGAACGCCACCCGCTTCGCGCTGATGCGGCTGGGCGAGGCGCAGATTGAGGGGACGGACGACCTCTCCGCCTACGTCCGCGCCGCCGTGACGCCGCCCGAGGGCGTGCTGCTGCGGAGCCGGGACGTGCTGACACAACTCAAGGAGCGCGACGACCTCACGCTGGCCGACCGCTGGATTATTTCGCGCCTGAACGCCGTGACTGCCGAAGCCTCCGCGCAGCTGGGCGCCTTCGACATCGGGGCCGCCATCCGCACGCTGTACTCGTTCACCTGGGACGAGTTCTGCGACTGGTACATCGAGGCCGCCAAGCCCGAACTCGCGGCAGGCAACCTCGGCACCATGGCGACGCTGAAGGTGGTGCTGGAGCACGTGCTCAAGCTGCTGCACCCGTTTATGCCGTTCATCACCTCCGAGCTGTACGGGGCGCTGGGGCACCGCCGCCAGATTGCCGTGCACACCTGGCCGCAGCCCGACGGCGCGCTGCACGACGCGGAAGCCACCAAAGCCTTCGACGCCCTGCGGACGGCGGTAGACAGCGCCCGCAGCCTCAAGAGCGAACTGGGCCTCTCGCCGCAGGACCGCCTGAATGTCGTGGTGGAAGGCGACCTGAGCCAGAGCGTCACGGAAAACGCCCGCGTGGTGGAAAGCATTGCCCGCGTGAGCCTCGTGCCCGCCCTGGAAGGCCGCACCCTCTCGCAGGTCGCCCCCGGCGTGACCATCCTCGCGCCGCTGGAAGGCACGGTGGACATCGCCGACTGGGTGAAAAAGCAGCAAAAGCGACTGGCCGAACTCGACAAGCAAATCAAGCAGGCGCAGGGCAAGCTGAGCAACGAAGGCTTCGTGGCCCGCGCCCCCGCCGAGGTGATCGAGGAAGAAAAACGCCGCGTGGAGGACTTCGGGGCGCAGAAGGAGCGGCTGGAGGGGGTTCTGGGGCAGTTTGAGTAAAAGGGGATGGCATGGGGCGGCTCTTGCGGGGGCCGCCCCATGTCATTTCAGGATGAAAAATGGCCGGGCCATATCAAGGAAACTGGCTTTCGCAGTGTCGTCGCGCAGATTATCTAAGCCGAAACCAAAGTTCCCATTCGCCTCAAGGAAGTCAGGGAACCAGACGTGATGGTCAAGCCGTATTCCTTTCCCAAAGGTCTGCCCTTTGCCCTCCAGGATGTACTCAAATTTTTTCCGCGCCCCTGGCGTGTCACCCCTCACAGCCTTACGAATGTGGTCGGGGTGAAAAACCTCGCGCAGATAATAGGCGGTAGAGCCGTCTTCACTTCCCCGGCCTTCAATGACCCAAATAACGCCCTTCATACCCCCGCGCCTGATGAGGTCACGAATCTCTTTGATTTCGCTTTCATTGGTCGTTGCCAGCGTAAAATCCCGCGCCTTGTCGTAGGCGTAAGACATCGTTCTCTCCGTGTGGTAGCCGAGATAGTGAACCCCTTTCAAAAGCTCGTACCATTCCGGGCGCATTTTAGGCGTCATGATGTCAAGAATAAGCGTATCTATCAGCAAATCGTTAGTATTGCCCCATGTCCCTACAACTGGTCAAGAAGTTTCAGAAACGGCTGGAAGACATCGTGGCCTACGGGGGCACGCGCAACGAGAGCAGTGTCCGCGCCGCCTTTCAACAACTGCTGAGCGACTGGGCCGAGGGCAGTGGCCTGCGCCTGATTACCGAAGTTACCCAGAAAGCGGTGGCCGGCAACAACGTCCGGCCCGACGGCACGCTCAAGGATTCTTTGCAGCAGTCACGCGGCTACTGGGAGAGCAAAGACGAAGCCGATACCCTGGACGACGAAATCCAGAAGAAACTCGCCAAGGGCTACCCGCGCGACAACATCATTTTCGAAGACTCGCGCTTGGCCGTCCTGATGCAAAACGGCGAGGAGGTGCAGCGGGTGGACATGGGCGACGCCGGGGCGCTCGCGGGCCTGCTCAAGCTCTTTTTTGAATTCGAGCCGCCGCAGGTGCTGGAGTTTCGCAAAGCGGTGGACCATTTCAAGGACGAGATGCCTCACCTGCTCAAGATTTTGCGTGAGGCCGCCGACGCCGCCGAGCAAAAGGCCGATTACAGAGGCGAACGCGACCACTTTGTCGAGATTGCCAAAGAAGCCATCAACCCCGACTTTTCGCCCAGAGACGCCCGCGAGATGCTGATTCAGCACATCCTGACGGGCGACCTGTTTACCAGCGTCTTCGACAACGCTCAGTACCACGAAGACAACAACATCGCCCAGCAACTGCAACAGCTCGCGGCAACCTTTTACAAGGGGCCGGTCAAGCGTGACATTGCCGAGCGCACCAAGCGCTATTACGGGGCCATTCAGGCTGCCGCCGCGCAGATTGCCGACCACCACGAAAAACAGCGCTTTCTCAAGGCCCTCTACGAAAACTTTTACCGCGCCTACAACCCCGCCGGGGCCGAGCGGCTGGGCATTTTCTACACCCCCGGCGAAATCGTGCGCTTCATGATCGAGGCCACGGACACGCTGCTCGAAAAGCATTTCCAGAAGGGACTGGCCGACAAGGGCGTGGAAATCCTGGACCCGGCCACCGGTACGGGCACCTTTATCACCGAACTCATTGACTTTTTGCCCAAAGCGAAGCTAGAACAAAAATACCGCGAAGAACTGCACTGCAACGAGCTGGCGCTGTTGCCCTACTACATTGCCAACCTGAACATCGAGGCCACCTATGCCCAGAAAATGGGCCGCTACGAGGAATTCAGGAACATCGTGCTGGTGGATACCCTGGACAACACCGGCTTTGGCGTTCACGGCCAGCAAAGCGGACTATTCGGCAGCGTCACCGCCGAGAACTTGGAGCGGGCCAAGCGGCAAAATGCCCGCCCCGTGCGCGTCATCATCGGCAACCCGCCCCTCAGTAGGTGACAACTTCAGTTCGATGTCGTCCCAGACGGGAAAAATCAACAGTCGGCCCCATCAAGCTTGATGGGGCCGACTGTTCGCGGTCTCCTGGGAGTGTGAAATCGACAGAATCCACTGCTCAACAAGCTACCGTACTCACACAGCACTTCAAAGCGCACGCCAGTCATCTCCGCATCGACACGCTCCAGCGGCTCATTGACGTCCTCCTGGCGATGATTGCCGCGAGAAGCGTCAATCATCACGATCTGAGTGCCCATATGCCAGGGATGAGTACCCCGCAGGGCAAGAAGAGACGAGCAGACCGGACCTTCCGGGATGAGCAGCTGGACATGGGCTTTTTCATCGCCCTGCTCGTCGCCCACCTGCCACCAGGAAAGGTTTTGCTGAGTCTGGACCGCACCAACTGGGAACACGGGGAGACGCCCATCAACTTTCTGGTGCTTGGAGCCGTGGTCCACGGCTTCACCCTGCCCCTGATCTGGGTGCCCCTCGACGAGTCCGGGAACAGTCACACGTACGCCCGGATGTGGCTGGTGTTGAAGCTGCTTCGGGCCTTGCCAGCGAAACGCTGGCTGGGCCTAGTGGCTGATCGTGAGTTCATCGGTGCGGAATGGTTCCGTTTTCTCCGTCGTCAGGGCATCAAGCGGGCCATCCGCATTCGGCACAGCGACATGCTGGACGATATGAGCGGGAAAGAGTGGTTTGAGCATGTCCAGCACGGTCATTTTCACGAGATCAGCGAAAAGGTGTTTGTGTTCGGGGAGTTGATGCGGGTGGTGGCGACGAGGTCACCTGTGGGTGACCTCATCATCATCGCTACCGATTTCAATGCTCGGAAGACCTGGAAGCTTTACAAGCAGCGCTGGTCAATTGAGTGCACCTTCAGCAGCTTCAAAACGCGAGGCTTCGACCTGGAGCGAACGGGGATTACAGAAAAAAGCCGTCTACAACGGCTCTTTGGTCTGGTGACGCTGGCCTGGATGTTCTGTTTGCAGCTGGGGGTCTGGCTCGGCCAGACCCATCCCATTCCCGTCCTGAAACATGGTCGCAGAGCGGTCAGCCTGGTGCGTCACGGTGCTCAGCATCTCGTGGATGCCCTGCGTTGGAAACCCGAACGATGCAGGGCTTTCCTGGAACTGCTCACCCGTCCTTTCTGCCCGCCAGGCGCGGCTGGAGACGAAGTTGTCACCTACTGAGAACCCGCCCTACCGCGCCAACCAGGCCAACGAAAACGACAACAACAAAAACCGCGAGTACAAGGAAATCGACCGCCGGATCAAGGCCACCTACGTCGCCGCCAGTACCGCTCAGAAAACCAAGCTGTACGACATGTACTCCCGCTTTCTGCGCTGGGCCACCGACCGGCTCAAGGAAGATGGCATCGTCGCCTTTGTCTCTAACAGCTCCTTTATTGACAGCCGCACTTTTGACGGGTTCAGAAAAGAGGTCGTCAAGGACTTTGACCATATCTACATTCTGGACATGAAGGGCAACGCCAATACCAGCGGCGAGCGGCGCAAGCGGGAAGGCGGCAACGTTTTCAACGACCAAATCAAAGTCGGCGTGGCAGTATATTTCTTGGTGCGTTCTACCGCTGGCAAGCGCAAGTCCAAAGACACCAAAATCTGGTATCACGCCGTCCCCGATTTCTGGCGGGCCCGCGAAAAGCTGGAATGGCTGAAGACCACCAAGTTTGAAGACATTGAATTTGACCACATTCGCCCCGACGCCAAACACAACTGGTTGGGCCAGGTTGACGAAGAAAATGATTGGAACGAGTTCCTGCCCGTGGCGGATAAGGACACCAAACAAGCAAAAAGCTTGGGCCAAGAGCGGGCGATATTCAAACTTTACTCGCTCGGCGTCGTTACGAATCGGGATGAATGGGTTTACAGTCGTGCAGAAGATGAATTAGCAGATAAGGTCAGATATTTTATCGGGCGATACAACGAGATAATCAAACTTCCACTCGGCGACCTAATGTCAAGGAACTGGGAAGGAGATATCAAAATGACGCGGGCAACCATTGCAGATGCCCAGAGCAGAAAGTCTTATTCCCTGGAAAAAAATTCCATAGTTCCATCACTCTATAGACCTTTTGATGTGCTCAAAATGTACTTCTCAAAGAATTTGAACGAAATGCAGTATCAGATGCCATCAGTTTTCCCAAAGGGTGTAGGCGAAAATGTGGTGATTGCTTTGTCTGGTTCGCCCGCTGCAAAACCTTTCCAAGTTCTAGCCACTGACATTCTGCCGTCACTTGACCTTCTGGAAAAAACCCAATGCCTCCCCTTCTACCGTTATACAATGAACGGCGAACGTCTTAACAACATCACCGACTATGCACTTAAAGCCTTCCAAACCCATTACGCCGACACATCTATTTCACGCGAGGACATTTTCCACTACGTCTACGCGGTGCTGCACCACCCGGCCTACCGCGAAAAGTACGCGCTGAACCTGCGCCAGGAGTTTCCGCGCATTCCCTTTTACCCGGAGTTCGGGAGCTGGGCGGCGTGGGGCCGCGAACTCATGGCACTGCACATCGGGTTCGAGTCGGTGGCGCCTTACCCCCTGAAACGCACCGACGAGCCGCCCAAAAACGACACGCCCGAAGCGTTGGCGCTGGCGAAAAAGGCGCGGCTGAAGGTGCAGCGTGACGCGGCCAAGCAGCCGACGGGAGCGGTGGAACTCGACGGACTGACGACGCTTGCGGGGATTCCAGCGGCGGCCTGGGCCTACAAACTGGGCAACCGCTCGGCGCTGGAATGGGTGCTGGAGCGCCACAAGGAAACGACCCCCAAGGATGCGACCATCCGCGAGAAGTTCAACACCTACCGCTTTGCCGACCACAAGGAACGGGTGATAGACCTGCTGGCCCGCGTGACGACGGTGAGTGTGGAAACGGTGCGGATTGTGGGCGAGATGCCGGCAGAGACGATGTAGCGGGCCTGTTTTCCCGCTCGGCAGAACATAAAAAACCCCGCTGACTGCGGGGCCTTTGTCCGGTGGTGCACTCGACTGGAGTCGAACCAGTGGCCTGCCCCTTAGGAGGGGGCCGCTCTATCCATCTGAGCTACGAGTGCGCTCGCGCGGAGCAGTATAGCAACTCCGCGCAAATCCCTTGCAAATCCTGGCCCTTTCAAATGCCGTAGACCCGCCGCGTGTTCTCGTCGGTGACGCGTTCCAGTTCTGCGACGTCCAGACCACGCAGCCCCGCCACGAAGTCCAGCGTGTGCCGCACGTAGCCGGGCCGGTTGGGTTTGCCGCGCTTGGGCACCGGGGCCAGAAAGGGCGCGTCGGTTTCGACCAGCAGGCGGTCCAGAGGCACCTGCCGGGCCGCGTCCTGCACCTCGCGGGCGTTCTTGTAGGTCACGTTGCCCGCAAAGCCGAAGTAGGCACCGCGTTCCAGGCCATAAGCGAGCAGCCCCGCGTGCCCGCTGAAGCAGTGGAGGATGACCTGCACGTCGGGCCAGTCGCGCAGGGTGTCTATCACGCCGCGGTGGGCCGAGTCCTGCCCCGGCTTGTCGCGGGTATGAATGACCAGCGGCTTGCCCGTGCGCCGGGCGAGGCCCAGTTGCCACTCGAAGGCCGCCTGCTGCGCCGGACGCTGCGTCTCGTCCCAGTAGTCGTCCAGGCCGCTTTCCCCGATGCCGACCACACGGGGGTGGTCCAGCAGGCTCTCGATGGCCGCCCGCGCCTCGGGCGAGTCCTGCGCGGCGTCGGTGGGATGCAGCCCGGCGGTGGCCCACACGTCGTCAAACCGTTCGGCCAGGGCCACAGCGTTGCGGGCATGTTCCGGGCTGGCCCCGATGCAGACCATGCCGCTCAGGCCCAGTTCGCCGCGTGCCGAGGCCGGGTCGTCGAGATAGTCGAGATGGGTGTGCGAGTCGAACATGGGGAACAGGGTACGGCGCCCGACGAAAAAGAGGGGGGCGGTTTCCCGCTGCCCCTCTCGACCTGGCTGCTTTCCTGGACTCCGAAGTGGTCTCAGTTGATTCGCACCCGGAAGCACATGCTGCCTTTGCCGCCGGGGGCCAACGAGCCGACCGTGCCACGCACCGTGCCGCCCGAGTAGCCGACCGAGCCGCCGCTGTAAGGCGTGCGGACGCCGCTGCTCATCACGTCGCTGTTAAGCACCCAGCTGTTGGCGACGACGGTCGTATTGGTCGGCACAGTGTCCGAAACGACGTAATTCGCCAGGGTGGTCGAGCCGTAATTACGGAAGTCGATGCAGTACTCGAGCACGTCACCCGGCAGACCCTGCCCGCTGCTGCTCCAGGCCGGGGCAAGCTGCGGCACCTCGGCTGGCGGGTTGGTGCCGAGGTTATGGACCTGCTTGAACAGCCTGGTGTACACCGTGTCGGTGCTGGCGCTGGCACTCGCCGAGGTGGTGTTCGACCCCGACACCGACGCCGTGTTCGTCCAGGTGGCCTGGGGCTGGCTGGCTTCCACCGCGCTTGCCAGCGGCACCTTGACCTTGACCGTCACGGTCGTGCTGCCGCCCGCCGCCACCGTGCCCACGTTCCAGGTCAGGGTCTGGCCCGAAACGCTGGCCGCCGGGGAGCTGCTGACATAGCTCACCTGCGCGGGCAGGGTGTCGGTGATGACCACGCCGCTGGCCGCCGTCGCCGTGTCGGGATTGGTCACCCTGAGGGTGTAGTTCAGCTCGGCGAAGTTGGGGGTCACCGGGTCGCCCAGGTACTTGACGTAACTCTGGTCCACCGTCTTGCTCAGCGTCAGTTTGACCGCCGGGGTCAGGGTGGCCGACACGGTGGCGCTGCTGGCGCTCAGGGTCGCCGAGGCGGTGTTGAGGCTGCCGCTCGCGCTGGCCCTGTTGCTCACCGTCTGCTGCGCCGTCACCCCGGCCTTGATAACCGCGTTCACCGTGAATTTGGCGTCGAAGGCCCCGCCCGCCGACACCCTGGCGTCGGTGCCGCTCGTCATCAGGGTAGGGTTGCCCGCCGTGCCGTCGAACGACGGGTTGACGTCGGTGCTGTCGAGGTTGCGCGTGCCCACCGCATTGGCGAAAGTCACCCTGGGCGAGCCGGTGACCGTTGCGCTCTGAATGTTGCTGTTGGCCAGCAGCTGCGGAACCACGTTGTCCGAGAGTTGCGGCTTGAGGTCGGCCCAGGGGTCCAGGCCGCTGGGCGTGGCGAACGACGGCTGGAAGGGATTGTCCCGCACCGTCGCGTCGGGAAACAGGCCCTGGTTGTAGCTGGTGTTCTGGTAGGTGAGGGTGTAGGGAATGTTGTACGACCCGTCGCCGTTTTGCAGGCTGGGCGTGCCCACCGCCTTGCTGACCGCCATGCTGGGCGAGCAGAAGTCGATGTTGCCGAAGGCGATGGCGTTGCCGCTGCCCGTCTTCTTGGACCCGGTCACGATGGTCAGGGTGGTCAGTGGTCCCTTGAAGTAGGCCACGCCCTGGCCCTGGCGGTTGACGGCAGCTCCCCCTGCGTCCGGGTCGGTTACCTGGGTGCCGTAACCCGTGTCCGTACCCATCAGCGTGTTGTACACGTTGGAGGTGCTGCCCGCACCCATCGAGCTGTTGCCGCGTCCCGGCACCGCCACGGTCATGCTGGCGCCGGAAGCCGCCGTGCCGGGAATCCCCGTACCGCTGGTGGTGTAGCCCCTGACCACCAGGGCATGGCCGTGGGCAATCAGGGTGTCGGGGTTGAAGGTGCTGCCGCCGTACCCCGCCGTCACGCGAATCCAGTCGCCCTGGTCGCTGTTGCTGCTTCCGCCCACCGCGTCAAGGTCGGTTATTCCGAAACGCACGTTGATGACCGGATGCGGGAAGGTGACCGTGATGGTATTGAGCAGGCTGTCGCCCCCTGCACGGGTCACAAACGCCCCGCCGTAGTTGGGCGAGGTGTTGCTCGGGGACATGCTGGTGCTCACCGCCCGCACCGCATACCAAGAGCCGTAGTTGGTAAAGCTGGTGTTCAGCCCCACAATGCCGTTGCCCGATCTGGTCGCCGGGCTCAGGCCCACCGCCAGGCCCAGGCCTTTGCCGGAGTTGAAGGTCTTAGTGCCGCTCTGCCCCACCGCTGTTCCGGTGATGCCCGATTTGGACCAGTCCACCACGTCGCATACTGCTGGAAAGGTGGTCTGGTTCCTGGCTGGTGGATTGGTACCGGTGGGAGCTGACGCCACCGTGGTGGAGTCGCTGCCGCACTGCGTGGTGCACGTGCTGCTCGGCGTGGGAGCCGCGCTGCCGCCGCCCCCCCCCACCGAGGCGTAGTTGGTGATGCTGTTCGTACCGGTGGGCGTGGCGGCCCCCACGTTGACCGTGAGGATGAAAGTGGCGCTCTGGCCCTGAGTCATGGCCGAGCTGGGCGTGAAGTCCCAGCCCACCGTGCCGCCGGTGTTCGCCGCCGAAGCGTTGGAAATGGTGCCGCCGACCCCGCCCGACACGGCCACACTGTTGAAGGTCAGGCCACTGGGCAGCGCGTCGCGGACATTGATGGCCCCACTGGAGGTTGACCCCGCCGCCGTGTTGGTCACGGTCACGGTATACGTCGCGGTGCTCCCGGTATAGAAGGTCGCTCCGTTGTCCGTCTTGGTGATGGAGAGGCGGACAGGCGGGGGAAGCACCACGTTCAGCACCGTCGGGTCCTGGGCGCCGGTCAGGGCGGTCTGGGCCACACTGGCGCTGGGAATGGCCCGCCAGCCGGCCGCACCCGTCACGGTCGGCGGAAAGGTGCTCGCGCTGTCTACCGCTTCGGTCTGGGCCACCAGCGTGCCCGAACTGGTGGTCGAGGCGCTCGCCTGGTTGCTGAGGCTTCCGGCGGTGGCCTGGGTCACCCTGGCAGGGATGTCCACCCGGATGGTTCCGTCCGCCACGAGGGTCTGCCCGGCAGCGAGCAGGGCGTTGTTGGCCGCGGTCCCGGTGTAGCCCGTGTTGCGGGCACTGCTCGTCAGGGTGCCGTTGACATAGACATTCTGAGCTCCGGTCGCTGTGAGGGCGAGGCCGCTCGGGAGGGTATCGGTGATCTGGAAGTTGCTTGCTGCCGCATTGCCGGTGTTCGCGTACACGACCGAGTACGTCACCGTATCACCCGGGCTGACCGAGCCGCTTGCGTCGGCATCGGTGGTCAACTGCACGGACTTGTACCCCTCTACGATGCTCCGCGTGATCACACCGTCCGGCCGGAAGAAATCGAACGCGGTCAGGCGCCCGCCCGTGCTCGACGCGGTGCCCCCGATGCGCGCACCGTAGACCAGCCTGAAGGTGCGCGGGCTGTCGTAGAGCGCCGTCGACTTGTAGGGGTCGTCGGTGCTGATGCTGGTCTGGCCGGCCACGTTGCCCTGAAACTGGGTGCCTCCGTTCACAGCCGTGCTTGCCGTCAGCGTGGTGTTCGGTGACAGACCCGTGGCGTTAGGGCTGAGGTACTCCACAAATTCTCTCAGAGCGCTGCTGTCCCCGTCGGTGTCGAAGCTGCTGACCCAGAACGTTCCTGGCAGGGCCGCCGTACCGCCGCCCACGGTCGGCACGGCTCCCCCGGACGGCACCACGTCGAAGGTGAATTCGGCCCAGCCGATGGTGTTCGCAACGTTCTGAGGCGGCTGCACCGTGGGAGAGAAAAACTGGCTGGCCGTCGCCCTGGGGGTCTGTGTTCCCTGGAGCGGCGGCGAGGCATTGTCGAACGCCGTCGTGAGCGTGGCATTCGTCAGCTTCGTGACCGTCACGATGATGTCTCGCTGGTAAGACGTGCCGTCCGCACCGACAACCACATTGTTGAACCGGCAGCGGCTGTCGAGAGTCAGGCTGCACGCTGCCCCGGTGCTGGGGTTCGTGCCGCCAATGAACTGGAGATCGAGGCCCGCCGCGCCGGCGCTGCTCCACAGACCCAGCGCGGCAGCCAGAGCCCAGCGGCAGTGTTGCTTTATTTTCAAAAGACTGTTCATAATGTCCCGCCTTTGGCACAAGTGGATAGAGAAACTGTGGCGCGGTGCGGAAGCCGACCTCCGTCCGTAAAGGACCCTGCCCGCCCCGGCACTGCAGGGCAGGGGTCAAGGCAGTGCCGCCGCTTCAGATTCTCAGGGCAAACCACTATCAGGGGACTTACATCCGGCGGGCCGCCAGCTTGGAGAGGTCTGGGGACCGGCGCCGCAACAACAAGCCCCCATCCGGGGGCAAGATGGGGGAAAACGACCGCGCAGGCGCAACAGTCCGTCAGTTCAGCCGAGAGACAGCCGCGCCGCCCGCGCCTGCTCCTGCCGGGCGAGTTCAGCCCGCTGCACGCTCGCCACAGCGTCGCCCAGTGCCTCTTTCAGTTCGGTCAGACCGACGTTTTTCAGGGCGCTGACAGGCACGCCCCCCGTGCGCTCCTGCTCGCGCCCCAGCGTGTCCGGGTCGGCGGCGTCGGCCTTGTTCAGCGCGACGACGGTGGGCATGTCGGCAAAGCCGAGGTCGTCCAGAATGCGGTTCACGGCGCCCTGGCGCTGATCGGCCCCCGGCGAAGCGGCGTCCACCACATGCAGCAGCACGTCAGCGTCCCCGATTTCTTCCAGCGTGGAGCGGAAGGCCCGCGTCAGGTCTTTGGGCAGGTCACGAATAAAGCCCACGGTGTCGGTAAAAATCACTTGCCCGATGCCCTCGATGTACCCCTGGCGGCTGGTGGGGCGCAGCGTGGCGAACAGCTTGTTTTCGGCCAGCACGCGCCGGGGTTCCTCGGCGGCGTGGGTAAACGAGTTGAGCAGGGTGGACTTGCCCGCGTTGGTGTAGCCCACGATGCTGACCACCGGCACGTCGTTGCGCTCGCGGCTCTTGCGCCGTTCCTCGCGGCGGGCCGATACACCTTCGAGCTGCTTTTCCAGAAAGCTGAGGCGGTCGTTGATGCGGCGGCGGTCCAGCTCCAGCTTGGTTTCACCGGGGCCGCGCGTGCCGATGGCGCCCCCTGCCGCGCTGCCCCCGCTGCCGCCGATGCGCGACAGTTGCGCCCCGGCCCCCAGCAGTCGGGGTTTCATGTAACGCAGCTGCGCGAGTTCGACTTGCAGCCGCGACTCGACGCCCTGCGCGTGCAGCGCGAAGATGTCCAGAATCAGCTGGGTGCGGTCAATCACCTTCAGGCCCGTCGCGGCCTCGATTTCGCGGGCCTGGGCCGGGCCGAGTTCCTGGCCGAAAATGAGGAGGTCGGCGTCGAGGTGGTACGCCTTGGAGGTCAGTTCTTCGAGCTTGCCCGCCCCGACCAGGGTGCCGGGCTTGAGGTTGCGGCGGTAAATCAGTTCCTTGTAGACGACTTCCGCGCCAGCGGTGCGGGCAAGTTCGCCCAGTTCGTCGAGCCGTTCCTCGGCGTCGAATTCACCCTGGTCGATCTGCACCAGAATGGCCCGTTCGTGGTCCTTTTTCGCCTCGCGGGTGCGGGCGGCGCGGGCAATTTCTTCTTCCAGCGCCGACACCTGTGCGCCGAGGTCGAACTCGTCGATTTCGAAGGGCTGCACCGGCGGCAGGATGCGCCAGTCTTCTTCCTCGCCCACCGTGCCGGGGGGGGTCAGGTGCGCGGTGTGAACCAGACCGGGGCGACCATCCTGCCCGACTTCGATGGCCGACACCGCGTCCAGCCGCCTGAGAAACAGCGTGGACAGGTCGCCCTTGCTCAGCGCCCCGCCGCGTGGGTGGGCGTGGAGCAGGTGAAAGCCCGACAGACGGTGCTCGCCCAGTCGCAGGTCGGGAAACTCGGTGGCCTTGGCGTCGGCCACGCTGACCGAAATCACGCGGCCCCGGCGGTCGATCAGCACCCCGACTTCGCGCCGCACGTCATGCGACAGTTCGGCGAGGTTGCGGGCCAGTTCGGGCGAGCCGACGCGCCCCGGCTCGATGCGGCGGCGGTAGAGGTTTTCGAGGGCCTTTTTCTGGGCCGGGCGCAGGCCCGACAGGTTGCCATGCACTTTATCTATGTCGATTCACTTCCTTCTGAAAGGGAGAGGCCAGGAAATCAAAAAGCGTTGTGGGCGGAGGAGCGTGGCTCGACTCGACGCGCGGGGTCAGCGGCTGGGTTGACGGTGCTGCCTGTGCCGGTGGGGCTGCCTGTGGCCGGGTGCGCTCAGGGCAGATGCAGCCCAAAGACATCGTGGGGACGGCCAAAAGACACGTTCAGGCATCGCACTCAGAGTAGCGTTTCGCCCCGGACAGAACGTGTGCATTCAGATAAAGGTCTTCATCGTGCGCCGACCTTAGCGCGGGGGTCGGGGCCGCGGCATCGGTGAAATGGCTTAAGGCTTAAAGGGGAAGGAGTCGGTGGGCTGGGCTGCAGGGTGGTTTCGGATAGGCTTTTCGTGGACTGGCCTGTTTTGCTGGTCTGGCCCTGGCCGAGCGCCGGGAAGCCGAGGAGGAACATCTATGACCACCCCACCCCCCAACCAGGCAGGCTTTGACCGCCGCTACGACGTGCAGGGCCTCGACGCCATCGACGTAGCGGTGCTGGACACCTTTCCCTACGTGCGCGAGGACGACGCCGCGCCCTACGTCGGCAGCCCGATGGACATCGAAATCGTGACCGACGAGTTCAGCCCGGTGTGTCCCTGGAGCGGCCTGCCCGACTTCGGACGGCTGGAAATCCGCTACCAGCCGCGCGAAAAGTGCGTGGAACTCAAGAGCCTGAAGTACTACCTGACCAGCTACCGCTTCGTCGGCATCTACCACGAGCACGCCACCCGCCGCCTGCTCTCGGACCTCGTTGGGTTGCTCGACCCGCTGAGGCTGGAAATCCGCTGCGACTACGGCATGCGCGGCGGGCTGAACACGGTCTGCACCGTGCGCTACGTCGCCGAAGACCAGCAGGCCGGGCAGCCATGATGCCGGTGCTGGTCGGCGTCTACCTCGCCGCTGTCGTGGGGGCCAACCTCACCATCGCGCACTTCGGGGCGAGCGCCGCGCCCTACGTCGCTTTTGCCTTCATCGGCCTGAATCTGGCGTTGCGTGACCGCCTGCATGACCTGTGGGGCGGCAAGGTCGCGCAGAACATGGGCCTGCTGATTCTCGCCGGGGGCGTCCTTTCTTACGCGCTCAACGCCGGAGCGGGCCGGGTGGCGCTGGCGAGCGTGCTGGCCTTTGCCCTCAGCGAAAGCGCCTACGCGCTGCTCTACCACGCCCGGCGTCACCGGCCCTACCTCGAACGCTCCAACACCTCCAACCTGCTCGGCGCGGCGGTGGACAGCGTGATTTTTCCGGTGGTGGCGTTCGGCGGGTTTCCGCTCGCCATCATCGGCCTGCAGTTTCTGGCAAAGGTGCTGGGCGGGCTGGTCTGGAGCCTGATTCTGAACGTCCGGCGCGGGCATGGCGTGCAGGCCCCCATCTGAACCTCCCCCGCGTAGAAGGCCCCCACAGCGGGGGCTTTTTTTTGCCAACATGCACCCATGAGCGGCCCCCAGATTCAGATCTTCGGCACCAAGAAATCGAGCGCCACCCGCGCCGCCGAGCGGTTTTTCAAGGAACGCGGCGTCAAGGTGCATTTCGTGGACGTGTCCGCCAAGCCGATGAGCAAGGGCGAGCTGACCCGCTTCGTGCAGAAGTTCGGCGTCAACGCGCTGCTCGACACGGAGGGCAAGGCGTATGAACGCGCCAACCTCGCTTACCTCAGGACGACGGAGGACAGTGTCGTCGCCAAGATGCTCGACGACCCCGGTCTGCTGCGGCTGCCGCTGGTGCGCGGCGGCAAGGTGCTGAGCGTGGGCGAGGACCAGGAGGCGTGGGGGAAGATGCTGGAGTGATACGGATTCCGCTTAATTCCTGCACAGTCGGGAAAGCGCCGCCTGTGCATCCATATCGCGTAACCCGTATTTTTTCCTACTCGCATCCGCTCTGCTGCGCAGCTTTGCAAGTCGGATTGAATCTGAAACGACCAGATTCAATCGGAATCCGTATCAGACGAACCTCCGCATGACGACGCGCCAACCGACATTGCTCGGCAGTTCCCGGTTCCTTCGGCGGCCCGCCCACGCGGAACCGGAACCCCTGCGTTCTCCAGGACGTACCTCAGGACATGGGACTTTTTTCCAGTAAGCCGCCGCAAGCTCAGGCGGTGCAACGTGCCGGCATCGACCTCAAGTGTGACCACTGTGCTCACGACCTGTTTTTCCAGGGAGAAGCGCAACTGCACTCCCAGGTCGCCACACTCTTCGGACTGGAGGGGTGGGAGCCGAATGCCACTTATTACGCCTGTGAACGCTGTGGTCGCCTCCACTGGTTCAGGAGTCCCGAATCCGCCTGATACGGATTCCGCTAAATTCCTGCACAGTCGGAACTACACCGCCTGTGCATCCATATCGCGAAATCCGTATCTTTTCCTACTCCTTTCAGTCGGATTGAATCCAGAAATCTGCTGGATTCAATCGGAATCCGTATGAGCATGACTCCGGTGGGGCGGGCTGGCGTTTACACGGCGGGTTTGCGCCGCCACCAGCGCCCCCCGAACACATGCAGCACCAGCCCGGCGGCGATCAAGGCCGCGCCGAGCACCTTGCCGGGCGGAAAGCCTTCCTGAAAGACCAGCGCACTCGCCAGCATCCCGAACACCGGGACGAGCAGCGAGAGCGGGGCCACCCGTGAAGCGCCGTGTTTCTGAATCAGGCTCGACCACACGCCGAAGCCCAGCACCGTGTTGCCCAGGCCCATAAACAGCACGGCGGCCCAGAACTTCAGGTCGCTGTGGGTCAGCGTGTGCGCCACCGACCCCCACCCGGCGGTCAGCCCGGCGAGCAGGGCCAGCGGAAGGGGCGGAATCAGCGCACTCCACACCACCAGCCCGAAACTGTTGGCGCCCGGCGCCGCCTTGACGATGAGGTTGCTCACCGCCCAGCCGAGCGCCGCCGTCAGGGTCAGCAGCAGCGGAAAAAAGGGCACGTCCTGACCCGCCGCGAGGCCGATGAGGGCCATCCCACCGAAGGCCAGCGTCATGCCCGCCGCCTGCCAGGGCATCACCTTTTCCCCGAAGAACCGGGCAGCGAGCAGCGCCGTGAAAAACGCCTGCGTCTGCATCAGCAGGCTGCCCATGCCCGCGCTCATGCCGAGTTGAATGGCGAGGTAGAGCAGCCCGAACTGCACCACGCCCACCGCGAGGCCGTAGCCCCACAGCAGCCGGGGCGCGATGTCGGGGCGCGGCACGAACAACACGGCGGGCACGGCGGCGAGCAAAAAGCGCAGCGCGGCGACGAGCAGCGGCGAGGCCCCCGCCACCGACCACTTGATCACCACGAAATTGACGCCCCAGATGAGGGTAATCAGCAGCGCCAGCCCCAGGCTGCGGGCATTGAGCGGGGGCAGGCCGGGCGCGGGGGCGGACATGCGGGCGAGTCTAGAGCAGTTCTCCGAATTACGTGATGCGCGGAACGGCACCCCGCATCACTCCATTCTCTGCTTCGCAGCTTTGCAAGTCCGCCCTGCTCAGTGTTTTGCACTCGCTCTCTTCGAGCTGTCCCAGTCCGCTCGACAAAAAGACGTTGCGTCTTTTTGTCAAATGCTCTAGGCTTCTTCGGCTCCCGAATTTGCGCACACGTCTGACAGCGCCCGCCGCACAAAACGGCGCAGGCGCCCACGCTCAAGGCTCGTTCTAGGCGCCCGGCCCCGCGCTCCCACTACACTCCCCCACATGGACATCGACAAATACCTCGTGAAGCCCGGCAAACGGGTCAAGCTCAGCGACTGGCAGACCGACGACGACGCCGGGCTGACCAAGGAGGAAGGCCAGGCCCAGACCGCCAAACTCGCCGAGGAACTGGCCGAGTGGCAAGAAAGGCTGTACGCGGAAGGCAAGCAGTCGCTGCTGCTCATCCTTCAGGCGCGCGACGCGGCGGGCAAGGACGGGGCCGTCAAAAAGGTCATCGGGGCCTTCAACCCGGCGGGCGTGCAGATCACCAGTTTCAAGCAGCCCAGCGCCGAGGAACTCAGCCACGATTTCCTGTGGCGCATTCACCAGAAAGCGCCCGCCAAAGGCTACGTCGGCGTGTTCAACCGCAGCCAGTACGAGGACGTGCTCGTGACCCGCGTCTACGACATGATCGACGACAAGACGGCGAAAAAGCGGCTGGAACACATCCGGCACTTCGAGGAGCTGCTCACGGACAGCGGCACCCGCATCGTCAAGGTCTACCTGCATATCAGCCAGGACGAGCAGAAGGAACGCTTGCAGGCGCGGCTCGACGAGAGTGGCAAGAACTGGAAATTCAACCCCAGCGACCTCAAGGACCGCGAGAACTGGGACAAGTTCACAGGCGCCTACGAGGACGCGCTGACCACCAGCACCGACGACGCGCCCTGGTACGTGATTCCCGCCGACCGCAAGTGGTACCGCGACCTCGTGCTGAGCCGCATTCTGCTCGGCGCCCTCAAAGACATGGACCCGCAGTATCCCGAGATCGACTACGACCCGAAGAAGGTCGTCATCTCCTGACCCGCCCCTCGCCTGACCCGGCGCCGCTGGACACCCGCCCTGAAAGAAGGCTGTCAGAGCCGCCCGGTCACGCTGAGACACGATGATTCCCCGCTGCCGCCCTCGGTTTCCGGTGTGCCGCAGCCGGAAAGCAAGATTCATCTCTACAATGGCTCCAAAGATGGCTCCAAAGGGGGAAAACGATGGAACGGATTGCGCCGCTGGCCAAGATCCTGGCTGAAGCGAACGGTATCGAGTGGCAGCAGCTCAACGGCACGGGTGCCGGAGGCATGATCGTCGAGCAGGACATTCTCGACTATCTGTCGCGCGTGATGAGTGGTGAGGCCGAGCCGCCTTCGACGCCCGTCGACGCCCCGCCGCCCGACTGGAACGGCGAGGACCTGCCCGGCGGCGGCATGTTCGACGCCCAGATGCTCAGCCAGGCCGGGGTCGAAAGCGACATCGCCGACTTCGTGCAAAAGTCGCGCCCAGGCGGTGCCACGCTCAGCCAGGACGACTTCGAACTCGACGACGCCCAGGACGACCAGTTGCTCGCGCCTCCCGCTGCTCCGCGTTCCCCCTCGCCGTTCGACATCCCGCCGGTGGCCCCCGCCACGCCGTCGTTCTCGTCCGGCCCTGTCCCGACGGACCCGATTCCGGTCAGCACCGGCCCGATCAACCGCATTCCGGAAAGTCCTGCGGCACTCGGCGCCGTGCCGGAGAGCCAGGTGGTTCCTGCCCCGGCGGCTCCCACAGTTCCGGCAGCTCCGGTCCCGCCAGCGCCAGTCCCGCCAGCGCCAGTCCCGGCAGCCACGGCCCCGACAGCCAAAGCTCCGGCGGCGGGCGGTCTGGGCAACCTGCTCTCGCGCCTGTACCAGAAAGACGGCGACCGGCCTGCCGCTCCGGCCCCGGTCACCCCCGAACCCCGCCCCAGCAGCTTCGGGACTCCCGGAAACACGCTGGGCACTGGCACTCTGGGCAGCGCCAGCCTGGGCGCTGGCAGCGCGGCGGGCAGCACGGACACGACCCGCTCCGGTGCAGGCAGCTTCGGCAGCGACCCCGTGACTTCCCCCACCTCGCCCTTCAACGTGCCCCCGGTGGAACTGCGCGACGCGGCCCCACTGAGCGACAAGCAGGCCCCCGCCTTGCCCGACCTGACGGCCCCGCAGACGGCCCCCATGACGGCGCAGGTGGATGCGGACGAGGTGACCCCCGAACAGGCGGCGCCCCTCGCTGCGTCCCAGGACCGGGTTCAGGACTCCTTCGCCGCTGTGCCTGACCGGGCCGCGCCTGACATGGCCCACACCGATTTGGACCGCA
The DNA here is from genome assembly GCF_011067105.1 of Deinococcus wulumuqiensis R12. NCBI lineage: Bacteria > Thermotogati > Deinococcota > Deinococci > Deinococcales > Deinococcaceae > Deinococcus > Deinococcus wulumuqiensis. The sequence goes on from NZ_CP049357.1 coordinate 2,208,530, forward strand.
CCGACGTGGCCGAGAACGAAGCAACCGTGGCCGATATGGAGACAGAGGCCGACGTGGACATGGTGACCGACGCGAAGGCCGACGTGGAAACGGTCGAGCCGGTGGCCGCTCCGGTGCCTGCCCCTGTGGCCCCGGCGGCGTCTGCCCCCGCCGCGCCGCGTGACGCCGTGTGGTTCGGCACCTACCTGCGCCGTGACGCCCAGGTGGCCCAGCTCCACGACCTGCGTCAGCAGCTCAGCGAGGCGCTGGAGCGTGAAGTGCCCCTCGGCCTGCTGGTGGCCCGCGCCGCGCAGCGCCACGCCGCCGCCCTGGGGCTGGAAAGCATCGCCCTGCGCGACATGGACCGGGGCCTGACCCGGCAGATGGGCGGCGAGGTCGGCGGCAGCGTGAGCCTGCGCGACGCGCTGAAGGTCACCGACCAGGACTTCGGCGGCACCCCCGACCTGCTGGTGGTGGACGCCGGGGCGCTCGACATGGACGACCTGCACTACCCCGACACCCTGACCCTCAGCGTGGGCCGCGTGCAGGACGGACGCGCCGCCCTGAGTCTGCAAGGCGACGTGGACCCCGAAAAAGCCGCCCGCTTCCTGGCGAGCGTGGCGCAGACGCTGGAAAAGCCGATTATCCTGCTCGTCTGAAGTCCTCGTCTGTTCCCTCGTCTGTTCCCTCGTCTGTCCCCTCCCCTGCCCGTCGCGGCGGGGGAGCTTTTTGTGCCGTCTGCCCGGCGCTGGTCCGGCTCCACCGACTACACTGCCCGCCGTGACCCGGCCCGCCCTGCCCCCCCGTGACCTCGACCCCACCGTGCGGCACCTGTACGTGCATGTGCCGTTTTGCCCCAGCATCTGCCCCTACTGCGACTTTCATGTGCTGACGCGGCAGGCGGGGCTGGTCGAGCGCTATCTGGAACGGCTGGAACAGGAGGCGGCGCAGCTCGCGGCGACCTACCCGGTGGACCTCGACACCGTGTACCTCGGCGGCGGCACGCCCAGTTTTCTGCGCGACCACGAACTGCGCTTTCTGGTGGAGAGCGTGCAGCGGCATCTGGGCTGGGGCCGGGTGGAAAACACGCTGGAAATCAACCCCGGCACCGTCAGCCCCGAGCGGGCGGCGCTGTGGCGGGCACTGGGCTTTGACCGCGCTTCGGTGGGCGTGCAGAGCCTCGACGACGCCACGCTGAAGTTCCTGGGCCGCCGCCACGACGCCCGGCAGGCGCGGGAAGCCGTCACCCGGCTCATCGCGCAGGGCTTCCGGGTCAGCGGCGACCTCATCACGGCGGTGCCAGGGCAGCCGCTGGAACGCGACATTCACGGCCTCGTCGAACTGGGCGTGGGACACGTCAGCGCCTACACCCTGACCATCGAACCGGGCACCGAGTTCGCCCGCCGGGGCGTGCAGGTGGACGAGGACGCCGAGCGCGAGGGCTTCACACGCAGCGAGGAACTGCTGACCGAACACGGCTTTTCCCGCTACGAGGTCAGCAACTACGCCCGCCCCGGTCAGGAATCGCGCCACAACCTCGCCTACTGGCAGGGCAAAACCTATCTGGGGCTGGGACCGGGGGCGGCGGGGCACTATCCGGCGCTGCCGCCGACGCCTGAATGGCTGACCCTCCGGCGCACCAACCCGCACCTGCACGACTGGCTGGCCGGGCAGGAGGGCGAGAGCCTGCCCATCGACCCGCACGAGTACGTCACCGACGCCCTGTTCATGGGCCTGCGACTGCGCCGGGGCCTCGACCTTGCCGACCTTTCGCGCCGAAGCGGGGTGGACGTGGCGGGGCGTTACGGGCCGGTCATCGAGCGGCAGGTCGGACGTGGCCTGCTGGAGCAGGAAGGAGCGGTCGTGCGGGCCACCGCTCACGGGTGGTGGGTCCTCAACCGCATCGTCAGTGAGTGGATGGAAGTGGACGCGCAAGAAGTGGACGCGCACGAGACGCCCTGACCCTCGCGCCTTCAGCTTTTCTTGAAGCCGCCAGCAAACTTGAGTCCCAGCAAACTTGAGTCTTAGGCACTCAAGTCTATTGACAATCCGGAACTGTGGGCCTATGCTATGGGCAGTTCAAGACTGCTGCCCGTGTGGTAGCACATTCTCACGCATTCAAGGAGTCACATCATGGCCAAAGCTGTTGGAATCGACCTGGGCACCACCAACTCCGTCATCGCCGTCATGGAAGGCGGACGCCCCGAAGTCATCGTGAACGCCGAGGGCGGGCGCACCACCCCCAGCGTGGTCGCCTACAAGGGCGACGAAACCCTGGTCGGGCAGATCGCCCGCCGCCAGGCCGCACTGAACCCCGCCGCCACCCTCTTCGAGGTCAAGCGCTTCATCGGACGGCGCTGGGACGAAGTGAAGGAAGAAGCCGGACGCAGCCCCTTCACCGTGAAGGAAGGCCCCGGCGGTAGCGTACGCATTGAAGTGAACGGCAAAGACCTTGCCCCCGAGCAGGTCAGCGCCGAAGTGCTGCGCAAACTCGTCAGTGACGCTTCTGCCAAACTGGGCCAGAAGATCACCGACGCCGTGATCACCGTGCCCGCCTACTTCGACAACAGCCAGCGCGAAGCCACCAAGCAGGCCGGGGAAATCGCGGGCCTGAACGTGCTGCGCGTCATCAACGAACCCACCGCCGCCGCGCTCGCCTACGGCCTGGAGAAGAAAGGCAACGAGACCGTGCTGGTCTTCGACCTGGGGGGCGGCACCTTCGACGTGACCATCCTGGAACTGGGCGACGGCGTGTTCGAGGTGAAATCCACCGCCGGGGACACCCACCTGGGCGGCGCAGACTTCGACCACCGCATCGTGGACTGGCTGGCAGGCGAATTCCAGAAGGAGCACAACTTCGACCTGCGCAAGGACAAGCAGGCCTTGCAACGCCTGATCGAAGCCGCCGAGAAAGCCAAGATCGACCTCTCCAACGCCTCCGAGACCACCATCTCGCTGCCGTTCATCACCTTCGACCCGGAAACGCGCACCCCCATGCACCTCGAAAAGACGCTCACCCGCGCCAAGTTCGAGGAACTGACCGCCGACCTGCTGCGCCGCGTGCGTAAGCCCGTCGAGCAGGCGCTGGCCGACGCGAAACTGGACGCCAGCAAGATCGACGAAGTGATTCTGGTGGGCGGCAGCACCCGCATTCCGGCGGTCAAGCGCATCGTGCAGGAACTCATCGGCAAGACCCCCAACGAGTCCGTGAACCCGGACGAGGCCGTGGCGCTCGGTGCCGCGGTGCAAGCGGGCATCATCCAGGGGGATTCCAACCTCGGCGACATCGTCCTGGTGGACGTGACCCCGCTGACCCTGGGCGTGGAGGTCAAGGGCGGCATGGTCGGCCCGATGATTCCGCGCAATACCACCATCCCCGCCAAGAAGACCGAGATTTACACCACCGCCGAGAACAACCAGCCCGGCGTGGAAATCAACGTGCTGCAAGGCGAGCGCCCGATGGCCGCCGACAACAAGTCCCTGGGCCGCTTCAAGCTCGAAGGCATTCCCCCCATGCCCGCAGGCCGCGCCCAGATCGAAGTGACCTTCGACATCGACGCCAACGGCATTCTGCACGTCACCGCCAAGGAAAAGACGAGCGGCAAGGAAAGCAGCATCCGCATCGAGAACACCACCACCCTCGACAAGAGCGACGTGGAACGGATGGTGCAGGAAGCCGAGCAAAACGCCGCCGCCGACAAGGCCCGCAAGGAGAAGGTCGAGAAGCGCAACAACCTCGACTCCCTGCGCGTGCAGGCCGTGCAGCAGCTTGAAGAAAACGAAGGCGCCGCGCAGGACGCCAAGGACAAGCTCAAGGCCGCTGCCGACGAAGCCGAAGAAGCCGTACGCAGCGACGACGACGCCAAGATTGCTGACGCCCAGAAGAAGCTGGAAGAAGAACTCCGCTCCTTCATGACCGCGCAGCAGAGCGCGGCGCAGGGCCAGCCGGAAGGCGCGCAGGCCCAGGCGAACAAGGCCGACGACGACGTGATTGACGCCGACTTCAAGCCTGCGGAGTAATCCTCTCTCCTCTCCCCAGGAGGGAACAGCACAGCTCAAGCCCACACGGGGAGAGGACGGCCCACAGCCCCCTCTCCCTTCGTCTACACACCGAGCGCCTAAGCTAAGGCCATGTTCACCAACCCGTTTGGAAGGAAAAAAGACATGAGCGACGACCAGAAAAAGACCGTACACGACACCGAAAACGAAGCCGCCGAGAACATCAAGTTTGACGCCGAAACGGTAGACGGAGCCGACACGGACACCGACTTCGAGATGCCCGAAGGCTTCCCCGAAATGGACGAGAACATGTTCGGGCAGGTGCAGGAAATGATGGCGAAGCTGGAGCGGGTGGACGAGCTGGAAAAGGAAAACGCCGACCTGCGCGGCAAGCTGGGCCGCCTCGCCGCCGACTTCGAGGGCTACCGCAACCGCACCGCCCAGGAGAGTGCCGAAGCCCAGAGCAAAGGCGTGAGTAAGGCCGCCGAAGCCCTGATGCCCGTGTACGACGACATGGAACGCGCCGTCAGCGTCGGCGTGGACGACCCCGCCAAGCTGATTCCGGGCATGCAGGCCGTGCAGAACAAGATTCTGACCATTTTTGGCACGCTGGGCCTGGAAGTCACCGGACGCGAGGGCGAAACCTTCGACCCGCAGTGGCACGAGGCGATTCAGGTGGTCGAAGGCGATGAGGACGACCAAATCGTGCAGACCTACCAACTCGGCTTCAAGATGGGCGACAAGCTGGTGCGGCCTGCGCGGGTGGTCGTGAGCCGCAAGGGTTGATGGTTAATAGTTGATGGTTGATAGAAAAGATATTCAGAGCGAGGAATTGATGTCCATAAACCATTGCAGGAGCCAGCGCTGATGCCAAAGCCTCCATCAACCATCATCCATCATCTATCACCGTTACATGGCGTCACCCTGGAACGCATCGTCACGCACCTGCACGACGAATACGGCTGGGATGAACTCGCCCGCCGCGTGCCCGTGAAGTGCTTTCAGAACGAGCCGAGCGTGGGCAGCAGCCTCAAGTTTCTGCGCAAAACGCCCTGGGCGCGGGAGCAGGTGGAAGGCGAGTACGTCAAGCTGGCCCGCCGCGAGGACAGCAACCCGCTGATTGACGCCCTCAAGCGGGGGCAGGCGCTGGACTTCACCGGCGTCAGCCAGACCAAGATTCACGCGGCGCTGGGCTGGATGCTGCGGCACACCGAGCAGAACGCGCAGAACCTCAAGCTGTACTTCTTGCCGACCCTCGCCGCCATTCAGGACGTGAACTTCTGGCCGGACTCGGAACCTCTGCCGCTGCTCAATCTCGCCATAGACCGCTCGGCGCTGGGACAGGGCGACTACGAGCCGGGCGTGGTGGCTGAACTGCTCAGGCGCGGCGCGGACGTGAACGACCCGCGTTTCTGGCCGCCGCTGCTGCATGCGGTGGACGTGGAAGGGCAGGCCTACCAGAGCAAGGCCCGCGCCCCCCGCACCGACATTCTGGATTTGCTGCTCTCGCACGGGGCCGACCCACAGGTGCAGGACTCGCGGGGCCACACGGCGCGGAGCATCGCGGAGGCGTATGGATTGAAGGCAGCGGTGAATAAGCTGTCGCCCACTCCAGTCAGGTCACGAGTGGAACCCGCAGACCCTCAGACTCTTTGACCCTCAGACCGCCGACCCAAGGGAGGCAATATGGCTTACAAAGACTATTACGACACCCTCGGCGTCCCCCGCTCCGCGTCCGATGCCGACATCAAGAGCGCCTACCGCAAACTCGCCAAGCAGTACCACCCCGACAAGAACGCGGGTGACGAAAAAGCCGCCGACAAATTCAAGGAAATCGGCGAAGCCTACGCGGTGCTGTCCGACCCGGAAAAACGCAAGATGTACGACCAGTTCGGCCACACCGGGCAGGTGCCCCCCGGCTACGGCGACGGCGGCTTTCCCGGCGGTTTCAGCGGCGACACGGCGGGCTTCGACCCGGGGCAGTTTTCCGACTTTTTCCAGCAGATGTTCGGCGGGCGCACGGGCGGGCGCGGCGCGGGCGGCGGCTTTGCGGGCGGGCAAATCAACCTCGAAGACCTGTTCGGCGGCGCGGCGGGCGGCATCGGCGGGGCGGGCCAGAGCAGGCGCTTCGTGCAGAACGTGGAAGGCGAATTGCAGGTCACGCTGCGCGAGGCGCTGGAAGGCTCGGACGAGGTCATCAATGTGGACGGCAAGCGCCTCTCGCTGCGCGTGCCCGCCGGAACCCGCGACGGCGCACGGCTGCGGCTGGCCGGGCAGGGGCCGGGCGGCGGCGACGTGCTGCTCACCATCCGCGTGCTGGAAGACGCCAATTTCGAGCTGGAGGGCGACGACCTGACCACCACCGTGGACGTGCCCGCGCCCGTGGCGGCGCTCGGCGGCGAGGTCAAGGTGCAGCTCCTGAACGGCAAATCGGGCAACCTCAACGTCCCGGCAGGCAGCAGCGGCGGGCGCAAGATGCGGCTGCGCGGGCAGGGCTGGCCCAAAAAGAGCGGCGGCCACGGCGACCTGTACGTGCGCCTGAATCTGACTGTGCCCAAGGAACTGAGCGACGAGGAAAAAGAGCTGTACGCCAAGTTGCGCGACCTACAGAAGTAACCGCACAGATAAGCCGAAGTGCCGATGGGCAAAGGGGGGCGAGCGTCTTTACACTGACGCATGGCCCCTTTTCTCGTTCGCCGCGCTGAACTGGCCGACGCCCCGGCCATCGCCGGAATTCATGTCCAGAGCTGGCGCGAGACGTACACGGGCCTGATTGCTCCCGATTTTCTGGGCCGCATGACCGACGAAAGCGCCCGCCAACACCGGGAAAAAAGCTGGCAGGCGACCATCTCGCAGCAGCGCGAAGACGTGTTCGTGTCTGAGCAGGGCGGCGAGGTGGTGGCCTTCGCTTCCGTCGGCCCGGCGCGTGACCATCCCGGCTACGCGCATGAACTGATGACGCTCTACGCCCTGAAACGGGTGCAGGGGCAGGGCATCGGCCAGGGGTTGCTGCGGGCGGTCATGGCGCAGGTGCGCGGGCAGGGCGGCGACACCTTGGCTTTGTGGGTGCTGGCGTCCAACCCGACCCGCCAGTGGTACGCCGCGCAAGGCGCAAGTGAAGCGGGCGAAAAGGTGGACGGCGAACTGGTCGAAGTGCGGATGGTGTGGGACGGCCTGCCCTGACCACCGAAAACGAACAACCCCAACCGGGCAGGCTGGGGCTGATACGGATTCCGCTTAATTCCTGCACAGTCGGGCCTGTACAGTTGGGAAGGCGCCGCCTGTGCATCCATATCGCGGAATCCGTATTTTTTCCTACTCGCATCCGCTCTGCTGCGCAGCTTTGCAAGTCGGATTGAATCTGAAACGACCAGATTCAATCGGAATCCGTATGATTTCACCGTCGGTCTGGGGGCGGCTCAGGGCTGGCTGATGCCTTCCAGCGCCTTCTCGTCGGCCCCGCCGCTGGTGCGGGTGGACAGGTCGGCGAGGCTGACGATGCCGATGAGTTCACCGGACTGGTGGTCGGTCACGGGCAGGCGGCGCAGTTGCCGCTCAGCCATCGCCCCGGCCGCTTCTTTTACGTCGGTGTGGCAGTGCATGGTGAACACGTCCTGGGTGGCGTACTGGCTGACCGGGTTGCCGACATCCTCGCCGTCGGCCACCGCCCGAATCACGATGTCGCGGTCGGTGATGATGCCCGTGAGCTTGTCGCCGTCCAGAATCAGCACGTTGCCGATGTCCTCGGCCTTCATCTTCTGGGCGACTTCGCGCAGGGTGGCGCTGCCGGAAACGGTGGTCAGGTCCCGCGTCATGATGTCTTTGAGAATGGTCATGGAGGCAGCCTAGAGCATTTGACAAAAAGACGTTACGTCTTTTTGGCGAGCGGAGCGAGTGCAAAACACTGAGCAGGGCGGAGAATGGAGGGATGCGCGGAACGGCACCGCGCATCACGTAATTCGGAGAACTGCTCTAGTGATGCTTTGTCAGGAGGGCGTGGGAAAGCCCTGAAGAGGCGCTCAAGGGGGTGCAACTTTGCACCTGGTTCAGAATGTGGGGCATGTTCCGCCGCCACGCCCCCGCCGAAGAACCGACCCACGAACTCGACCCCGACCGCGAACTCAATTTTGCCCGCACCATTCTGAAAGACCGCGCCTTTCGCGAAGTGCCCGACGACGAGGTGCTGCGCGAGGCCGAGCGGCTGCTGCTGGCCTGGATGACGAACGAGACGAAACTGGAACGGCCCAAACTCTACGACCACTACGCGCTGATTCTGGTGGCCCTGCTGCGCAAAAACCGCGAGCTGGAAGAACGTCTCGCCGCGCTGGAGGGCCGCCGTGGTTAAGGTCAAAATCTGCGGCACGACCAATCTGCCCGACGCCCTGCACGCGGCAGAGGCGGGTGCCGACGCGCTGGGCTTTATCTTCGCGCCGGTCAGCAAACGGCGGGTGACGGCGCAGGTGGCGCGGGAGGTGGGCCTGAGCGTCGGGCCGAGCGTGGCACGGGTCGGCGTCTTTATGGGACAGCCGCTCGACGAGGTGCTGAGGACGGCAGAGGCGGCGCGGTGCAGCGCGGTGCAGCTTCACGGGCCGCTGCCGGGGGTATACGTGGAGGCGGTGGCCGCGTATTATCCCGTCTTGCGCGTTCTTGGACCGGAAGACCTCCGGACCGGGAACGTGCAGGCGGTCCCCGGCGTCACGCTGATGCTCGACGCCCCGCAACCGGGCAGCGGACAGCCGCTGGACTGGTCGGCGCTGGTCCCCCATTTCCCTCCGGGCGGCTGGCTGGCGGGCGGCCTGGGACCCGAGAACGTGGCGCGGGCAGTCGCCACCCTGCGCCCCGGCGGAGTGGACGCGGTGAGCAAACTGGAAGCCTCGCCCGGCATCAAGAATCCACAGGCCGTGAAAGCGTTCGTGGACGCTGTGAAACACGCCTGAACCCAGGTTATCCACAGGCCCGCGTTTCACTGTGGATAACTTTCGGACACGAAGAACGAGCCTTGCTGTTCAGCATTTTCAAGCTGCTGGACGGCCTTTTTGTGGTTCCAGGCGGGGAAGGGAAAACGGGGGCTTTGCCAGCGGTCCACACCCCCTGTGGAAAAGATTCGTCCTGGCGCGGCTCGCTGAGTAGAGGGGTCATACGGATTCCGATTGAATCTGGTAGTTTCAGATTCAATCCGAGCGGATGCGAGTAGGAAAAAATACGGGTTACGCGATATGGATGCACAGGCGGCGCTTTCCCGACTGTGCAGGAATTAAGCGGAATCCGTATCAGGGCAGCCCCAGCCAGCGCCCCACCTGCTCTCCGCCCTGCACGATGTCGGCCACTGGTGGATGGGGCAGGGGGGGCAGCCCCACCGCGCCGAGGGGCACGCGGGCCAGGGTGTGCGACTTGACGTTCAGGTTTTCCAGGTTGCCGTGGTCGCTGCTCAGGACGACCCGCGCTCCGGCCTGCACCGCACCGGTCAGCAGCCGGTCCACCCGGCGCAGGTAGGCCCGCCCGGCAGTCCGCACCTCGGGCGGCGCCCCGTCGCGGCCCTGGTGCCCCAGCAGGTCGCCCAGCCACAGGTCGGCCACCAGCAGGTCATACGCGCCCAGCGCCCCGGCCAACGCCTCACCCAGGCGCAGGACATGTTCCTCCGGTCCCGTCGGCGTCCAGGGCGAACTGTAGGCCAGCCCCAGCCCCGGCTCCAGTGCAGGCACGTCCGGCGGGTTCAGCGCCAGCCCCGCCGCCTGGAAAGCGTAGGGAAAGCAGCCCAGGCGGTTGCGCCGCCCTCCCCCGGCCAGATACGCGGGCGCGTAGGCATTGACCAGTGCGGCGCGGCCCCCGGCCTCCGTCAGGCGCCGGGGCAACCCGCGTTCACGCAGCAGGGCTTGCAGCGTCGGCCCCGGCACCGGCCCGAAGTGCTCGCCCATCACGCGCACCGCGTCGGTGCCGGTCAGCCAGCAGCTTTGTCCGGTGCCCGACTGCGGCAGCCCCGGCACCCCCAGCGTGGCGTCCAGCGCGAGACCGGCGTCCACCACCGCCCGCAGCGTCGGCAGGTCCTGCTCCCACACCGAGCCGGGCGGGGCGTCTTGAGGGTGCCCCACCCCGTCCAGGGCCAGCCAGAGAATGCCGCTCATGCTCCGCAGGGTACGCCGGACCTTTACCCGCCTGAAGGCTTCCTCATGGCAAACCCACGCCCCGGTCGCCCCCACCTGCGAACAATGAGAGGCGAACACGCTGTCCTGACGACCTGTCGCTCCTACCTGACCGGAGGTTTTCCATGAAAAGTGCCCTGAATGTCCTGCTGACCGCTGCCCTGGCCGTAAGCGGCGCGGCCCTCGCCCAGACTGCCCAGAGCGCCCCGGCCCCGCAAGCGGCTCTGGCCCCCACCAACGCCGCGCAGCTCGCCGCCGAAGCCCGTGACCTCGCCGCCCGCGCCCGCGCCGCGTATCCGGCGGGCAGCGCCAGCATCGACCAGCCGCTGTGGAAACAGGCCGCCGAGCGGGCCGAGGCCGCCGTGGGCGCCGCGCCCGCCAACCCCGACATCCTCAAACTTCGCGCCCAGATCTACACCGAAGTCGGCTTCTGGAAACAGGCCGAGGCGGGCTGGCGGGCCTATTTCGCCCTGGCTCCGGTGGCCGCCGGGCAGAACGAGGCCCGCGCCGCCGGCAACGTGCAGTACAACCTCGGCTACGCGGCGTACACGCGCGGCCAGGCCACCCAGGCCGCCGCGTACTTCAAGGCCTGCCTGACGCTGGACCCCCAGAGCGTGCCCTGCGCGACGTGGGCCGCCCGCACTGCGCTCGAAAGCGGCGACTACGCGCTCGCGCAAACCCTGTATGCCCAGGCGCTCAGCCTCGCGCCGCAGGACAAGTCCCTGAACTATTTCGCGCTGGTCGCCCGCAACGCCGGCACCTACGGCCCCGCCGCGACCCAGGCGTTCAGCCGCGCCTACGCCAGCCTGGACGCCGGGCGCCGGGCCGAGGCCCTCGCCGGATTCCAGGAGGCCGCCCGCTCGGCCCCCAACTTCCCCGAAGCCCAGCGGGAAGCGGGCCGACTGGCCCTCGAACTGGGGGACACCCAGGCCGCCCTGAGCGCGTATCAGGCCCTGACCGCGCTGCCGGGCGCGACCGCCAGCGACCGCTACAACCTCGCTCTGGCGCAGGAAGGCCAGCAGTACGGCCTGAAAGCGGTGCAGACCTTCCGCACGGCCTACAGCAAGTACGCGGCGGGCGACAGGGCCGGGGCCGAAGCCGGGTTCCTTCAGGCGACGGGCGAGAACCTGACCTACGCCAAAGCCTGGGCCTGGCTGGGCCGCGTGCGCTACGAGCGCAAGGACTACGCCGGAGCCGCCGAAGCCTATGGCCGCGCCGTGGCCCTCGACCCGAACGACAAGTCGAGCGCCTATTTCCTGAAACTGGCGCAGCAGGGCAAGTAATACGGATTCCGCTTAATTCCTGCACAGTCGGGAAAGCGCCGCCTGTGCATCCATATCGCAGAATCCGTATATTTTCCTACTCGCATCCGCTCGGATTGAATCTGAAACTACCAGATTCAATCGGAATCCGTATAAGGGCGGAGGGTGGAGGGTAGAGAGTGAAGGGTAAAAACCCTCTGCCTTCCACCCTCTACACTTTTCCCTGTGACCCCTGACCCCGCTGCCGAACTGCTGGCCCTGCTCACGCTGCGCTTTACGCCGGGGCTGGGGCCGAGGCGTATCGAACATTTGCGGCGGCATTTTGGGAGCGCGGGTGCGGCGCTGCGGGCGAATCTGGCCCAGTTGCGACAGGTCGAGGGCCTGGACGCCCGCTCGGTGGCGGCCATCGGCGGGGAAAAAGCCGCGCAGTCGGCCCAGGCGGAACTGGGCAAGGCGGCGCAGCGAAACGTGACGCTGCTCGGACGTGGCCTGCCGGGCTACCCGGCGGCGCTCGACGCCCTGAGCGACCCGCCCGCCGTGCTGTGGGTGCAGGGGGCAGGCGGTGCGGAGGTGCTCGCCGGACTGGACACCGTGCCGCAGGCCATCGGTATCGTCGGCACGCGGGCGGCGAGTCCGCATGCGCTGGCGCTGACCCGCACCGTCGCGGGCGAACTGGCGGCGGCGGGCGTCCTGGTCGTCAGCGGGCTGGCACGGGGGGTGGACACGGCGGCGCACGCGGCGGCCCTGGAAGCGGGTGGCCCCACCATCGGCGTGCTGGGCAGCGCGGTGGACGTGATTTATCCGCGTGAAAACCACGACCTCGCCGGGCGAATGGTGGTCGTCAGCGAGTATCCGCTCGGTACCGGCCCGGCGCAGCACCATTTCCCCAGCCGCAACCGGCTGATTGCCGCGCTGTCGGCGGGCGTGGTGGTCGTGGAAGGCGAGCGCAAATCGGGGTCGCTGATCACGGCCACCCACGCCCTGGAATGCGGGCGCACCGTGTTCGCCGTGCCCGGGCGGGCGGGCGACCCCCGCGCCAGTGGCCCGCACGCCCTGCTCCGTGACGGGGCCGTGCTGACCGAAACCGCGCAGGACATCCTGACCGAACTCGGCTGGGGGCAGACCGCGCCCGCCCCTTCCCCCGACCTGCCGCCCGAGCAGGCGAGGGTGCTGGCGGCGCTGCAAACGCCCGCCACCCTCGACGACCTGCAGGCGGCGACGGGCCTGAGCGTGCCGGACTTGCAGACCGCGCTGGTCATGCTTCAGCTGCAGGGGCTGGTGTACGAGGTCGGCGGGCGCTGGAGCCGCTAAAGCTGTGGTGTTTCGGGTGCCTTTTGCTAAACTCTTGCCTGTTGCCGAGTGGCCCCCTGTTTTCAAGGCAGGCCGAGGCCCCGGACCAAACAAGGAGAATTCTCTGATGATCAGCGTAACTGAACTGCGGAACGGCACCAAGGTGCAGATGGACGGCGGCCTGTGGGAGTGCCTCGAATACTCCCACCTCAAGATGGGACGCGGCGGCGCCAAGGTCGTCACCAAGTTCCGCAACATGGAAACCGGCTCCATCGTGGACCGCACCTTCAACAGCGGCGAAAAGCTCCAGGACATCTTCGTGGAAGGCAAGAAGATGCAGTACCTGTACAAGGACGGCGACGACTTCGTGTTCATGGACATGGACACCTTCGAGCAGGTGCACCTGCCCCCCGTGCTGGTCGGTGACGCCGCCAAGTTCATGAAGGAAAACACCGACGTGGAAGTGGCGATGTACGGCGACAAGGCCCTGAGCATCACCCTGCCCAACCAGGTCATCCTGAAAATCACCCAGACCGACCCCGGCGTGCGCGGCGATACCGTCTCCGGCGGCACCAAGCCCGCCACCCTGGAAACCGGCGCCGTGGTGCAGGTGCCCCTGTTCGTGGAGCAGGGCACCGACGTGAAGGTGGACACCCGCACCGGGCAGTACCTCAGCCGCGCCTAAGACCCGTGTGCAACATCTGTCGCCCGGACCGTGTGTTCGGGCGGCATTTTTTTGAACCGCGTTCAACCAAACGAGCGTTAGGTTCACGGTGACACCCCGCCGCCCGCAAAAAGGGGCATGATAGGAACCGCTCAAGTGCAACCCAGTCCCAGAGACACAAGGAGGGGCCATGAACCCGGATGACCTGAAGAAAATGCTCGACGCCCTGACCCACGCCGACGTGCGGGAATTTACGCTCAAGACCGGCAGCTTCGACCTCGCCCTCAAGCGCGGTCCCCAGGCCTTTGCCCCTGCCGCGCCCAGCGCCCCCCAGATGACGGGCAGCTTTGCCCCCGCGCCCGCTGTACCTGCGGCTCCCAGCGCCCCAGCGGCGCCCGCTCCCGAAGCGACTCCCGCCGCCAAGCCCGCCGAGGAAGCGGCGCCTGTGGCCCCCGCCGCCAGTGCCGGGACGCCGGTCAAGGCGCCCATCGTCGGCACCTTCTACTCGGCGAGCAGCCCCGACGCCGCCCCCTACGTCAAGGTCGGTGACCGCGTGGAAGCCGGGCAGGTACTGTGCATCATCGAAGCCATGAAGCTGATGAACGAAATCGAAGCCGAGCAGAGCGGCGTCATCCGCGAAATTCTGGTGAAAAACGCCGAGCCGGTGGAGTACGGCCAGACGCTGTTCATGATTGAGTAAACGTCTAAGGGTCTAATACGGATTCCGATTGAATCCAGAAATCTGCTGGATTCAATCCGACTGAAAGGAGTAGGAAAAGATACGGATTTCGCGATATGGATGCACAGGCGGTGTAGTTCCGACTGTGCAGGAATTTAGCGGAATCCGTATAAGGGTCGAAGAGTCTAAGACCGTTCTTAGACCTTTAGTCCCTTAGACTCTTCGACATTTGCCGGAGGCAAACCATGTTCAAGAAAATCCTCATCGCCAACCGTGGCGAAATTGCCCTGCGCGTCATCCGCACTGCGCGGGAAATGGGCATCAAGACGGTCGTGGTGTACTCCACCGCCGACGAAAAGAGCCTGCCGGTGCTGCTCGCCGACGAATCGGTCTGCGTGGGGCCGCCCGCCTCCAATCAGAGCTACCTGAATATCCCCAACATCCTCTCGGCGGCGCTGATGACCGGGGCCGAGGCGATTCACCCCGGCTACGGCTTCATGGCCGAGAACCCCGACTTTGCCGAAATGTGCCGCGAACACGGCATCGTCTTTATCGGCCCCACCCCCGAATCCATGCGGGCGCTGGGCAGCAAGGCGGGCGGGCGCGAAATCGCCGCGCAGAGCAACGTGCCCACCGTGCCCGGCACGGGCGTGCTGGAGGACGTGGACGCCGCTCTCCTCGCCGCCAAGCAGATCGGCTACCCGGTGCTGCTCAAGGCGTCGGCGGGCGGCGGCGGACGCGGGCAGAAGGTCATCCGCACCCAGGAAGAACTGCAAAAAGGCTTCGCGCAGGCGCAGGAAGAAGCGCGGCTGTACTTCGGTGACCCCGCCATCATCATGGAAAAATTCCTGGAGGAGTTCCGGCACATCGAGGTGCAGGTCGTCGGGGACGGCAACGGGCACGTCATCCATGTCGGCGAGCGCGACTGCTCGATTCAGCGCCGCAACCAGAAGCTCATCGAGGAAGCGCCTTCCACCCTGCCCGAAAGCCTGCGGCAGGAAATCCTGGACGCCGGGGTGCGCCTCGCCAAGTTCGTGAACTACGCGGGCGCAGGCACCCTGGAATTCATCATGGATAGGGACGGCAACTACTACTTCATGGAGATGAACACCCGCATTCAGGTCGAGCACTGCGTGTCGGAAATGATTTCCAACCTCGACCTCGTGCGCCTGCAAATCGAAATCGCCGCCGGGCTGGGCCTGAAGCTCCAGCAGGAGGACGTGAAGTTGCACGGCCACGCCATCGAGTGCCGCATCAACGCCGAGGACCCGGACAAGGACTTCCGCCCGGCGGCAGGCAAAATCGACGACGCGCACTTCGCGGGCGGCGCGGGCGTGCGGGTGGACACCCACGTCTACAGCGGCTACTCGATTCCGCCGCACTACGACAGCCTCATCGGCAAGCTCATCGTGTGGCACGAGGACCGCGACAAGGCCGTCTCGCGCATGAAACGCGCCCTCGAAGAAACCGTGATTCAGGGGCCGAAAACGACCATCCCCCTCTACGTCAAAATCATGGACAACCCGTTCTACAAACGCGGGGCCGTGATGACCAACTTCCTGAAAACGCGCATGGAGATGTAAGTAGCTGCCGGGTGATGACTAGTACGGATTCCGATTGAATCTGAAACTACCAGATTCAATCCGAGCGGATGCGAGTAGGAAAAAATACGGATTCTGCGATATGGATGCACAGGCGGCGCTTTCCCGACTGTGCAGGAATGAAGCGGAATCCGTATAGGTCATCGCCCCGAGCGGAGCGAGTAGGCAAAAGTAGCTCTGGGCGGAAGTGGAGCGGATTCGGGCGCTTTTCCCGGATACGCGGAACTGTAGCCGGGAGCTACTTAGAGCAGTTCTCCGAATTACGTGATGCGCGGAACAGCGCCCCGCATCACTCCATTCTCCGCCCTGCTCAGTGTTTTGCACTCGCTCCGCTCGCCAAAAAGACGTTGCGTCTTTTTGTCAAATGCTCTAAAGGCGTGGAGGGGAGAGGGTGAAGGGGTGAGCGTCATGTCTCCCTTCACCCTCTCCCCTTTTCCCTGCACCAAAAGAAAAACGCCCCCACTGAGGGGAGCGCCTTTCGAGCAGCCCGTTTAGAAGCGGACTTTCAGACCCGCAGCGATGGAGCTGAGGTTGCGCGAGTTGGGGTTGACGTTGCCGTTGAAGTAGTAGTGCTGACGGGCTTCGGCGAAGATCGCCACGCGGTCCACGACGCGGTAGTCCACGCCGATGGACAGCTCACCGAAGGTGGAGGCATTCCTGAAGTTGTAGCCCGCGCCCACACCCAGGATGCCGTCGAAGCGCCCGGTGGTGCCGCGGTAGGTCACGGCGCCGCTCAGGCTGTTGCCGGGGGTTTCGCCGCGCAGGGTCACGTCGCCGGTCACGCGCACGCCGAAGCCGCCATAGATCTGGTCGTTGCCGGCGGTGAGGCGGACCATCTGACCCACGTTCTGCTGGAGGATGCTGTAGTAGGCGGCGCCCACGTAGTTGCCGTAGCGGAAGGGATCGGCGGGGGGAATGTAAGGATCGCCCTTCTCGCCGCGCTCGCCCTGGGGACCCTGGGGGCCGACGGGGCCAGCCTCACCCTGAGGACCTGCGGGACCCTGAGGGCCAGTCGCACCGGCAGGACCCTGGGGACCGACCGCGCCGGTTTCGCCCTTCTCACCCTGGGGACCCTGGGGGCCAGCCGCGCCGACGGCTCCGGCTTCACCCGCGCCAGCGGTGGGCAGGGCATTCAGCGCCGCACGCAGTTCGTCGATCTGGGCACGCAGGTCTTCGATGGACTTGTTCTGCTCGGCGAGCTGGGCACGCAGCTCCTCCAGTCCGGCCAGCGCCTCGGCGGTGCCCCTGCGCAGCACGTCGAGTTCGGCGGCGTCGAAGGTGTTCTCGGGCATCTGGGCCAGCAGGCGGGCCAGCACCTGCGCGACTTCCTGACGGGTGATGTTGCTGCACCAGTCGAAGCTGCCGTCGGGGTAGCCGATGAACAGACCCTTCTGGGTCACGAGGTCGATGGCGGCCTTGGCCCAGGCGCCCTGGGTGCAGGCGGCAGGAGCGGGCTTGGGCGCGGGGGCCGTCTGCACGGGGGCCGGGGTGGTCTGGATGGGGGGCTGAGCAGCGCCGCCCAGCGCCAGGGCCGAGCTGAGGGCAAGAACGGAAACAGTCGGCAGAGCACGCAGATACTTCATAAATCCTCCTGGAGCAGCGCCCGGTCGGGGCGCATTCTCTGATGGTTTGAGCACAGTGGGAGCGGAGACCGGCTGCACCTGAGCGCAGCAGGCGACCCAACTTCCCACCCTTGTCTCCATTGTGAGGGTTCTCACGTCAGACATGAAAAACACATCTGACCAGAGTGTTAATCCTGCCTTTACCTGACCACCAGAAAACGGGGGCGCTAGACTCGGCGCATGACCTTCCAGAGCATTCGGTTGACTCAGCGGCCCCTGTCCCAGGGCGGCCAGCTCACGACCCTGACCCTCGCCGCCAAGATGGGCAGCATGGGGCCAGCCTTCTGGCAGGAGGTGCCGCAGGCGCTCGCCGGGCTGGGCGACACCCGCGTGCTGATCGTGCGCGGCGAGCAGGTCTTCAGCGCCGGGCTGGACATCAAGTCGAACGGCGCCGCCATCGTGCCCGCGCTGGGCGACCCCGCCGCCTTCAAAGCTGTCGTGGACGAAATGCACGCCGTGACCGAGGGGCTGGCCGCGCTGCCGATGCCGGTCATTGCAGCGGTGCACGGCTGGTGCATCGGCGCCGGGCTGGAACTGATCGCGGGCGCCGACCTGCGGCTGTGCAGCCAGGACGCCCGCTTCTCGCTGCCGGAGGTCAAGCTCGGGATTACCGCCGACCTGGGGGGCTTGCAGCGCCTGCCCCACCTGATCGGGCGGGGCCGGACCGCTCACCTGGCCCTGACCGGCGAACCGATCGACGCGGCCACCGCCGAGCGCTGGGGTCTGGTCACCGAGGTGCTGCCCGACCAGGACGCCCTGTTTGCGCGTGCCGAAGCCCTGGCTGAACACCTCGCTTCCCTCCCGGCAGCGGCCCTGGAAGGCACCAAACGTACCCTGAACGACGGCCTGCCCCACGCCGAAAGCCTCGCCGCCGCCGTGCGCTGGAACGCCGAGCACATGACCCAGGAAGCGCTTCAGGCCGCCGCCAGGAAAGGCTGAGCCGGACCTCTGTCCGATTCCCCCAGAGGCAGAGGCGAGACGACACCGCCTGTGGCTTCATCTCCCGAAACCCGCACTTCCTCCTTACCTCATACCGGGGGATGGAGGCCAAGAAAAGGGAAGGCCCCGCCAGTCTCACGGGGCCTTCCACTTGTCCTCCGCCCGAACGGGGCTGATACGCATTCCGATTGAATCCAGCAGATTTCTGGATTCAATCCGACTGAAAGGAGTAGGAAAAGATACGGATTTCGCGATATGGATGCACAGGCGGTGTAGTTCCGACTGTGCAGGAATTTAGCGAAATCCGTATGAGGCCTGGGTTTCAGGGCCAGATCAGTCGTCGTCCTGCGGCACTTCTTCCATCGCCTCGGGGTCGCCGCTGCGTACCCCCCAGAAGTAAAAGGCCAGGGCCAGCACCGTGACCAGCGCCATATCCACGCCGTAGGGAAGCACGCCGCGCCCGCCGAACTCGCGGCTGCCCAGGAAGGACACCAGGGTCAGGGTCAGCAGGAAGGCGGGCAGCCACAGCCCGCTGCGCAGGTGCCGGGCGGTGCCTTCCCAGCCACGGCGGGCCTGCACAGCGACATAAATCGGGAGGCCCAGCAGCACCAGCAGCATGATCTGCCCGTTGAGCGGCCAGCGGCTCCAGTACACCAGCAGACTGGCGAACACGAAGGCGAGCGGCGCGAGCAGGGGCAGGCCAGCCAGCCGCAGCGGGCGCGGAGCCTGGGGAGCGGTGCGGCGCAGGCTCGCCACGCTGACCGGGCCGGTCAGGAAGCCCACCACGCAGGTCACGCTGACCACCGCCGCCAGCGCTTCCCAGTTGGGAAACAGGTACAGCGCCAGCAGGCTCAGGGCGAGGTTGACGAGCAGGGCGCGGCGCGGCACGCCCAGCGTGGGGTGCAGCTGTCCCAGAAACGCGGGCATGTACCCGCTGCGGGCCAGGGCCTGCAACGCGCGGGACGTGGTGGCGGCGTAGGTGATGCCCGTTCCCGAGGGGCTGATGACCGCGTCGGCGTAGAGCGTGAGCGCCAGCCAGTTCAGCCCCAGCGCCACGGCGAGTTCGGCGAAGGGCGACTCGAACTTCAGTCCGGCCCAGCCGCCCCCGGCCAGCGAAGCGGGTGCCACCGCGCCGATAAAGGCGACCTGAAGAAGCACGTACACCACGCCTGCCAGCAGGATGCCGCCGACCACCGCAAACGGCACGCTGCGGCCCGGACGCTGCGCCTCGCCCGCGAGGTTGATGGGGGCCTGAAACCCGTTGAAGCTGAACACGATGCCGCTGGTGGCGACCCCAGTAAACACGGCGGCCCACCCGTAGGGCGCAAAGCCCCCGCTGGCGGCGGCCGTGAAGTTCTCGGGGTGAAACCCGTAGGCGATCAGAAATACGGCGGCCAGCAGCGGCACCACCAGCTTGAACAGGGTGATGGCGGTGTTGCTCTTGGCGAACAGGGCCACCGTCCAGTAGTTGAGCAGGGTGTAGAGCAGCATCAGGGCCGTGGCTGCGATCAGGCCGCTGGTCGTGAGGGTGCCGCCCTCCACCAGCCCCCGCGCCCAGGGAAAGGCCCAGCCGCTCATGTACTGCACGCTGGCGACCGCCTCGATAGGCGGAATGGCGAGCATGCTCAGCCAGTTGGACCAGCTCGCCAGCACCCCGGCAAAGGGGCCGTGCGAGTACCCAGCGTAGCGGCCCATGCCGCCGGATTCGGGAAACATGGCCCCCAGCTCGGTGTAGGTCAGGGCAATCGCCATCATCATGACCATGCCGATGACCCAGGCGAGGATGGCCGCCGGTCCGGCAATTTTGGCCGTGTTGAAGGCCCCGAACAGCCAGCCGGAACCGATGATGGACCCCAAACAGGTCATCAGGAGGGCGAGCGGCGTGATGCTGCGCCGCGCTCCTGTCGCGCTCGTCGTCATTGTGGGTTCTCCTTTGGATCTTGTCTTTGCTTTCAGCCGCCTGTGCGCCGCAGTCCCCCCCGACCGTGCGGGTGTCCCGGCAGGCTGCCCAGCACGGTATAGAGCCGTGCCCGTCCCGAACAGTTGCCCGGTACAGGCTGTATAGATGACCGCCAAAGCCCTGGACGGGGCGTGAACAACTTGGACGGGGTATATAAAGGGCAACGAGTTCTCTACTGGAGCGGTCCTTCGCTTCTTTGCAGGAGGCCAGCGGCCTTCAAACGGCTGTTCTGTATGGGCAGACGCCTGCAAGATTCAAGGCTTTATCAGGACTGCACTTTTCGATTGCCAACCGTCTCTTGCCCGGAGGTTTCCCCATGACCCAGACTGCTGCCAACCGCCCCGCCGACCCCGCCACCACCTTTCGCCCTGACCTGCTCGCGGGCAAGCACGCGCTGATTACCGGGGGTGGCAGCGGCATCAACCTCGGCATCGCCCAGAGTTTCGCCGCCCACGGCTGCGCGGTGACCATCCTGGGGCGCAACCTGGAAAAGGCGCAGAACGCCGCAAAAGGCATCGTGGACGCGGGCGGGCGGGCCATGGGCGTCAGTGCCGACGTGCGCGACTTTGCCGCGCTGGAAACCGCCGTGGCTGCGGCCACCGCCGAATTCGGTGACTTCGACATCGTGCTGGCGGGGGCAGCGGGCAACTTTCCCGCGCCCGTGGACGGCATCAGCCCCAACGGGTTCAAGACGGTGGTGGACATCGACCTGCTCGGCACCTACAACACCATCAAGGCCGCCGCGCCGCGCCTGAAGGTGCCGGGGGGCAACATCCTGAGCATCAGCGCCTACGGGGTGCCGGTGCCGATGCAGGCGCACGTGGTCGCCGCCAAAGCGGGGGTGGACGCCCTGACCCAGACCCTTGCGGTGGAGTGGGGGCTGCGCGGGGTGCGCGTCAACGCGATTATTCCCGGTCCCATCGACGGCACCGAGGGCATGGCCCGCCTCGCTCCCGACGAAAAGGCCCGCGCCGCGTTTACCCGCACCGTGCCGCTGGGCCGCTTCGGTGTGCCGCAGGACATCGCCAACGCCGCGCTGTTTCTGGTCAGCGACGCCGCGAGCTACGTGACCGGCGTGATCTTGCCCGTAGACGGCGGCCAGAACATGCTCGGCGGGGCGCCGCAGTACCAGATGTACCTCCAGATGCAGGCGGCCCAGGAGAAGGCGGCCCAGGAGAAGGCGGCTCATACGGATTCCGATTGAATCTGGTAGTTTCAGATTCAATCCGACTTGCAAAGCTGCGCAGCAGAGCGGATGCGAGTAGGAAAAAATACGGATTCCGCGATATGGATGCACAGGCAGCGCCTTCCCAACTGTATAGGCCCGACTGTGCAGGAATTAAGCGGAATCCGTATCAGACTCAGGCGGGGCAGCGGCAGGGCTGAGCCGGGGAGCCGCCCGGAACGCCGGTGTCAGCGTTTCTTGCCCCAGTTCTGCTCGATTTCGCGCAGGTGCCGGATGCGCTCGGCGGTGCCGGGGTGGGTCTGCAAGAAGGAGCCGGGGTCGTCCTGGGTGACGCTGTTTTCGTCGGCCTCCGCGTCCTCGGTGTCCAGCCGGGCCAGCACGTCGCGCAGGGGCTTGGTGGTGCCGTAGCGCTCCATCAGAAAGCGGCCCGCCACCTCGTCGGACTGGGTTTCGGCCTGGCGTGAGTACCCGTTTTTGAGCAGCCAGGTGGGGACCGCTGCCGCAAAGGTGCTGGCGCTCACGAGGTCGCCGGTCACGGCCGTGGTCAGCAGCGTCAGCCCCAGCCCCTGATAGATCCCCGACAGGCTGTGGCGCCCGGTGACGTGCCCGGCTTCGTGCGCCAGGACGCCCAGCAGTTCGCGGTCGTCGCGGGCGAGCCTGACGAGTTGGTCGGTCATCACCACCGTGCCGCCGGGCAGCGCGAAGGCGTTGGTGCCGATTGCGCCCATGCTGCCTTCCGGCTCGCCGTCGCGCAGCAGCAGGCGGTACGGGTAGCCGCCCCCGGCCCAGCGGGTCACGTCCCGAAAGCCCTGTTGCAACTGCCGCTGCCGGGCCGCGCCGAGGCGGGTCTGGCCCATGAAGCTGCCGTTGTCGAGCACTTCGGTGGCGCTGCGGTCAAAAGATGCGAGCACGGAACGCGGGGTGGCGGCGGCGGCGCTGCGGGCCACGGCAGGCAGGCCGTAGGTCAGAAAGCCCCACACGAACAGCCCCAGGGTCGCTACCGCCCCCAGGGTCAGCGGCCAGTTGGATTCCAGGCGCCGCACCCCACGCGGGCCCCGGTTGCGTCCTCCGGCGGCTTCCAGCGCCGTGATGGCCGCGTCATCGACCGTTTCGAAGCGGCCCCCGTCCGGCAACTTGACCACCCGGCGCACCCCCGGCAGCGGGGGGTCGAAGTGCAAGGCCCGCAGCGGCCACTGCTGCTCGCTGCCCGCCGCGTCGCCTTCCGCCTGCACGCGCAGCACCGCCAGGTCTTCACCGCCGCGCAGCACCCGCAAGGTGGCGACCCGGTCCCGGCTGCTGCGCCCATCGAAGTACACGCCTTCGATGACCCCGGTGAGGGGGGCCGCGGGGGGCAGATGGGTCGGCGGGCGGGACGGTGAGGGGGTCGGCGTGGGCGTGGTCATGGTGGCCTCCACTGCCTACGGTACGGCACCCGGCCCCGCAGCGGGGTGAGCGGGGGGCCAACCCGCACCGGAAGCCAGATGCAGTGGAAGCCAAGCGCACCGGAAACCAGGCGCGAAATCTGCCATGCTGGCAGCCGTATGACCTCTGCGCCCCTCAATACCGTGCCAGCCAACTCTGCCGCTGGTACACCCGCGCCTGTCACACCCGGACCCGTCACTTCGGCCTCGGCCTACACCTACGGGCCTCAGGCCGCCCGCAATCCCGACCTGGAGGTGCTGCTCACCGACGGTCAGGGGGGCTTTGCCCAGAGCAGCCTCGCCGGGGTGCCCACCCGCTGCTACTCGGGCCTGGTGGTGAGCCAGCAGCCGCCGGTGTCGCGCTTTTGCCACCTCGTTTCGCCGCTCGAACGGCTGGAGGTCGGCGGCGAAAGCGTGGACCTGCACGCGCTGGAGGTCGCGCCCGGCGTGTTCGAGGGCCGGGGCCTGGACCTGCTGACCGGGGCGACGGTCTGGGACCTGCTGCCCGAGCGTGAGCAGCTCTGGCGCGGGGTGTGGGTGCGGCGGCACGCCTGTATGCCGCAGGACTCGGGCGCCCTGGTGCTGCTCTACGAGGTCCGTTCGCGCCAGAGCGTGACCCTGACCCTCGGCGGGTTTTTCGTGGACCGCGACATGCACGCCGTTCATACGTCGGCCCCCCGCCTGCACTTCACGCCGCACGGGTCGGAGGTTCGGGTGGCCGGTGAGCGCAGCACCCGCGTCACGCTTCACACCCGGCAGGACTCGGCGGGCCGTGCCCTGGGCCAGCCGCTGATTCAGGCGCTCACGCCGCACCCGGCGCCGCAGCGGGTGTACTACCGCGCCGACGCCGCCCGGGGTGAGACGACGCACGACGTGACGCTGGGCTGCCCGCTGTGGTCGGTCACGCTGCCGCCGGGCGGGGGCGAGGTCGCGCTGGTGGTGCAGGGCGTGACTGGGCCGGGCATGACGGGGCCGGGCGTGACCGGGCCGGGCGTAACGGGGCCGGGCATGACGGGGCCGGGCACGGCGCAGCCCGCTGAGTTTTCCGACCCCTGGGCCGCTTTCGAGGCCGAGCGGACCCGTCGCCGGGCGCTGGCGGAGCGGGCCTGGCAGACCACCGGCGTGCGTGACGAACTGGTGGCGACGCTGGCGGTGGCCGCCGACGCCTACCTCGTTCGGCGCGGTGCCGGGCGCGGGGAAGCACGCGGCCTGAGCGTCATCGCCGGGTATCCCTGGTTCGCCGACTGGGGGCGCGACGCCATGATCGCCCTGTCAGGCCTGACGCTGGTGACGGGCCGACTGGAAGACGCCCGCGAGTTGCTGCTGACCTTTCTGGGCCAGCGGCGCCGGGGGCTGATTCCCAACCATTTCGACGAATCCGGGCGCGGCGCCGGGTACAACACGGTGGACGCCCCGCTGTGGCTGGCGGTGGCACTCGAACGTTATGCCCGCACCACCGGGGACGCGCTGTTCGTGCGTCAGACGCTGCCCGCGCTGCGTGAGATGCTCGGCGCTCTGGTGCAGGGCACCGACTACGGCATCGGCATGGACCCCGCCGACGCGCTGCTGCGGGCCGGGGAACCGGGCGTGCAGCTGACCTGGATGGACGTCAAGATTCACGACTGGGTGGTCACCCCGCGTCACGGCAAGCCGGTGGAGATTCAGGCGCTGTGGCTCGCGGCGCTGGGGGCCGAGCTGCGGCTGTCGCAGGCCCTGGGCGAGCCGCCGCGCTACGCCGAGGTGCTCGAACGCGCCCACCACTCGTTCAAGGCGCAGTTCTGGAACCACTCGGCGGACCTGACCGCCGCCCCCACCGCCACGCTGCTGGGCCTGGGACAGCTCGGCACCTCGCTCGGCGGGGCGCTGAGTGACGCCCTGAGCGGCGACTTCGTGCTGGAAGACGACCTGCTGCGCGATTCGTCGTCGGGTGCCCTGCTGACCACCGCCCCCTCCTCGGCGCCCACTCCCGTGTCCGGGCCACTCCCTGGGTCACTCTCCGGGCCAGGCCAGGCCGTGACCGGGGGCAACGGGCTGGGCGTAGGCCAGCGCCCCGGCACGGCCCCTGCTCAGCCAGCGGTGCTCGCCGACGTGGTGGGCGCGGGGGGCGAACAGGACCTCGCCGTGCGGCCCAACGCGGTCATCGCGCTGGCGCTGGCCGACACCCCGGTGGTGGACGAGCAGCTCG
This sequence comes from Deinococcus wulumuqiensis R12, assembly GCF_011067105.1. Classification (NCBI taxonomy): domain Bacteria; kingdom Thermotogati; phylum Deinococcota; class Deinococci; order Deinococcales; family Deinococcaceae; genus Deinococcus; species Deinococcus wulumuqiensis. Next base: position 2,233,457 of record NZ_CP049357.1, read on the forward strand.
ACGCGGTGCTGGCGCAGACCGAGCGCGAACTGCTCACCCCGGTGGGCCTGCACACCCTCTCGCCGCACGACCCGCGTTATCTGGGCAACTACGGCGGCCCGCAACTGCTGCGCGACGCCGCCTACCACCAGGGAACGGTGTGGCCCTGGCCGCTGGCGTCCTATGTCGAGCTGCTGCTTTCACGGGGCGAAATCAACCGCGCCCGCGCCGCGCTCGCCGGGCTGACCGGGCACGTCTGGGAAGCGGGCATCGGGCACGTTTCGGAGGTGTTCAGCGGCGACACGCTCGCGCCGGGCGGCTGTCCCTTTCAGGCCTGGAGCGTGGCCGAACTGCTGCGGGCGCACGTGCTGGTCAGCCTCAGTGAGATGCAGGTGCAGGAAGAAGCCCGCCAGAGGCTCGCCGGGCAGACCCAGAGCCGATAAACACAACGCCGGTAAACACAGAGCCGGTAAACACAACGCCGGTAAACACCGAAAAACACAAAGCCGCTGAGGGAAAAGCGTCCGGTGGCCTTTTTTCCGGGCAGGCCGGGACACTTATTCTCTTGACGTCGCCGGGACACCAACCCTAGCATCGCCTGGATGTCTCCCCTCATTCTTCCCCCGCAGGCCACCCAGGTGGGGCTGGCGGTGGACGTGGCGGCCTTCGCCATGCACGCGGGCGAGTTGCAGGTGCTGCTGATCCGGCGCGGCGAGTTGCCCCACGCCCAGACCTGGGCGCTGCCGGGCGGCTTCGTGCAGCCGGGCGAGGAACTTCACGAGGCGGCGCTGCGCGAACTGCGCACCGAAACGAGCGTCAGCCTGGAACCCCGGCACCTGGAGCAGTTTTTTACCTTCGGCGAGGTGGGCCGCGATCCGCGTGGGCGCATCGTCAGCGTGGCGCATCTGGCGGTGCTGCCACACGGCACGGTGCAGGCGCGGGCCGGGGGGCACACGGTGGGGGCCGAGTGGCTGGCCGCGCACACGCCCCCGGCGCTGGCGTTCGACCACCAGGCGATTCTGGACCGCGCCATCAAACGGCTGCAACTGCGACTCGAATACGCCAACCTCGCGCTCGAATTTCTGCCCGACACCTTTACCCTGCCCGAACTGCAAACGGTCTACGAGGCCATCGGGCACCGCGAACTCGACAAGCGCAACTTCCGCAAACGCATTCTGGCGGCCGGCATCCTGACCCCCTGCGGCGAGCGTCGCAGCGGCGTGGGCCGACCCGCTCAGCTCTACCGCCGCGCCAAGGGCACCCGCACGGCGGCGCTGTAGCATGGGCCGGTGAGCACCCCCGTCGACGACCCCGCTGGCCAGGTGGCCTCCGGATTTCAGAGCCTGCTGCCCGACATCGGCCTCGGGGGGCTGCTGGGCGTGGCGGCGGGCTACGCCGTCCGGGTGGTGGGCCGCGTGGCCCTCTTGGTCATCGGCCTCGCGTTTATCCTCGTGCAGCTTCTGGCGCACTTCGGCATCGTCACGGTGGACTGGCTGCAACTTCAGACGCTGACCGAACCCTGGTTTCGCCAGGGCCGCGAAGGACTGGGAGAATGGTTTTCGCGCGTGTTTCTCGCCAACCTGCCCTTTGCCGGGTCGTTCGCGGTGGGGTTTTTGCTGGGCCTGCGGATGAGGTAAGGGGGCAAAAGAAGGAGGCCGAAGCGTGTTGCCTCGGCCTCCTTCCTCGTCTGCCGGTTCAGTCGTCGCTGCTGCGGGCGATGCCCAGCACGTTCAGGAACTGCGCCAGCGCCATCGCAAAGCCCGCCACGTAGGTCAGGGCGGCGGCAGTGAGCACCTTCTGCGCTCCGGCCTGGGCTTCGCCGCCGCCGCTGATGCCGCGCTCCTTGAGGTACTGAAGCGCCCGGCGGCTGGCGTCGAACTCTACCGGCAGGGTCACGAGGTGAAACAGCAGCGCCGCGCCGAACAGGACCGCACCCAGCCAGATGAGGCCCGACATCTTGATGACCACGCCGACCATCAGGAGCAGCGGCGCGAGGTTCATACCGAGGCTGAGCGGCACGGCCATCTGGCCGCGCAGCACCAGCGCGGGCATCCGCACCTTGTCCTGCACGGCGTGACCGACCTCGTGAGCCGCCACCGCTATCGCGCCGATGCTGGGCACGCCGTAGGTGGATTCGGACAGCCGCACCACCTTCTGGCGCGGGTCGTAGTGGTCGCTGAGCTGCCCCGGCACCATCTCGACCGGGACGTTGTGCAGGCCGTTTTCGTCCAGCATCATCCGGGCGACTTCGGCGCCGGTCAGGTTGCGGGGGTTGCGAATGTTGCCCCACTTCCTGTAGGTGCTGCTCAGGTAGCCCTGAATCAGCATCGAGGCGACGAAAATAAGCAGAATCAGTGGGCCGTAAGGCCCCATGAAAGCGAACATGTCCATACCGGTAAGCCTCCTTCGGGGGCCAGAGATTCAGGCAACTCAGCGAGTTGACGAGTCAGAAAGGCGTTCCTCCCCCAGACGGGTCGAGGAGACACTGAAATCTTAGCGTCCCCCACTCAACTCCGGTGAGAAAAACCCCGGGCCGGTTGATTCAGGGTTTATTCCGGCCACCCCAGCGCCGGATGGGTGACGGCGGGCCAGTGAACCGGCAACGCTCGCCCATTCAGTTCGGAAACCGGCACCACCCCCACCCCCGCCCCGCAGATCCAGGCCCGCGTGACCTGCGGCAGTTCGGAGACGTGAACGGGCCGCTCGGTGTGGGGTTGCCCGGCCAGCCAGAGAGAGCGTGTGGTTCCCGGCAGTCCGCCCACAGGCACCACCAGCCGCCCACCGAGTTCCTGCCCAGCAATCTCCAACACAGGCGAGGTGCGCGAGCCGTCGGTCAGAAACCCGCCCGCGTCCGTCAGCCACCCCTCGAAGGCCCCCGCCGCCTGTGCCTGCGCCCCCGCCAGTCGGTAGGGCAGGTAATTCCCGGTCTTGTGCGCGGCGAGCTGGGGGTGCGTCTGCCAGTCGGTGAGAACGACGGACACGCCGCCTGCGGGCCGGGGGCCGGGGTTCAGGGGCCGGACACTGTGAAAGGTGCCGTCGTCGGTCACGGTGACACGCAGCAGGTGCAGGCCGGGGGGAAAGGCAGGAAGTTCGGAAGCGGGGTCAGGCAGCCCCAGAACCGCGCAAGTCCCGGACAGCCGCGCCCAGTGTTCGGGCCAGAGCAGCGCCGCGCCGCCCTGAACGCGGACAGTGGTGAAGGCGGAAGCGCCGTGCAGGGCAGCGGGCGTCTGGAGGTTGGGAGGGAGGGAAAACACTCAGCTCTCCGTACCTTCCCGAGCCAGCCGCAGCCAGTTGCCCAGCAGCACCCGCCCCGCCGGACTCAGCACGCTTTCGGGGTGAAACTGCACGCCCCAGGCGGGTTTGCCGGGCACCGCCAGCGCCATGACTTCGCCGTCCCCGCTGCGGGCGGTGACAAGCTCCTCCGGCAGCCCGCGCACCACCAGCGAGTGATAGCGCCCGAAAGCCGCGCCGGGTTCGATTCCCGCAAAGAGTCCAGTGCCGCCGTGCTGCACGCGCTCGGGCCGACCATGCACCGGCCCGGCCCGCTCGACTTGCCCGCCCAGCACCTCGCCCAGCGCCTGATGCCCCAGGCACACGCCCAGCAGCGGCACGCCGCGTTCCAGACACTGCCGGGTCAGGTCCAGCGTGCAGCCGCTCGTCTGCGGAGTACCGGGGCCGGGGCCGACGAGAACCGCGTCTGGGTGGCTGGCAAGCAGCGCGTCAGCCTCTTCGTCTTGGGAGCGCAGGTCCACCTCGGCCCCCAGCGCCAGCAGGTCGTGGGCGAGATTCCAGGTAAACGAATCGCGGTTGTCGAGCAGCAGCACCCGCAGCGGCGTTCGCGCAGGCGCGGGAGGCGAGTGCCAGGGCACACCCGGCACCGGGGGCTGCCCCGCCTGCGCCGGTCTGCCCGGCACCCCCGCCAGCACGCTCAGGAGGGCCTGCGCCTTGTGGACCGTCTCGCGGGCTTCGCGGGCGGGGTCGGCATCTATGACGGTGCCCCCGCCCGCCCGGACAGTAACCGTCCAGGTGGGGAGGGACTCAAGGCCATCTGCCATCCGCCTTCTGCCATCCGCCACAAACCCCGCCGTCCGAATCAGAATATTCACGTCCACCCGCCGCCCGCTGACCAGCCCGACGCCGCCCGTGTACCAGCCGCGCAGTCCCGGTTCGAGTGCGGCAATCGCGTCCATCACGCGGGCTTTGGGCGCACCCGTAATCGTGCCGCCGGGAAAGGTGGCGGCGAGCAGTTCGCGCAGGGTCAGCCCTGGCCGCGCCCGCGCCCGCACTTCGGAAACGAGGTGCATGACGTGGCTGTAACGCTCCACCAGCATCAGGTCGGGCACATGCACCGTGCCGGGGGCCGCCGCCGCGCCGAGATCGTGCCGCACGAGGTCCACCAGCATGGTGTGTTCGGCCACTTCCTTGGGACTGCCGCGCAACTCGGTTTCAAAGGCGGCGTCCTCGGCGGGCGTGTCCCCGCGCCGCCGCGTTCCGGCAATCGGGCGGGCGCTGATGCTCCCCTCCTCCCAGTCCACCAGCCGCTCCGGGCTGCACGACACCACCACTTCTGCGCCCAGGTCGAAAAAGGCCATGAACGGGCTGGGATTGACCTCGCGCAGCCGCAGATACGCCGCCAGCGGGTCGCCCTGCGCCGGGGCCGCCACGCCGCGTGAAAGGTTGACCTGATACACCTCGCCCGCCCGGATCAGTTCCTGAATCTGCCGCACGCCGCTCACGTAGTCCACGTCGTCCGCGCCGAAGTCGCCCACCGTCAGCGTGGGCCGGGGTGCAGGGGCACTTTTCAGCAGGGCGTCCCAGTCCAGATGCGGCTCCCCGACGACTTCCAGCGTCCCGGCTTCCCGGTCCCAGACCAGCCCCGAGGGATACCAGCCCCACCACTGCGCCGCCCCCGAAGGCGGGTGCGCGGCCAGCCCGAACTCGCGGGCGGCTTCGTACTTCAGGCCACCGAGCCACGCGGGAAAAAAGGTGCCCGTGTCAGGCCGTTCGGGGAGGGTGTGCTGGATTAGGGTAGGAGCAGCGCTCAGGAACGAAAAGCGGGCGTAGGGCAGCACCGGCCCCAGCGATTCGAGCAGGGCGAGACCGGGCAGGCCAGCGGCGCGCAGGCGCAGGAGAACGTCGGCGGGGGAAAGCACAGAGCAAGGGTAAGGGGTAGGCCCCGGCCTCAGCTTCCGTCAGGGGTCAGCCGACGCTCCAACCCCGCCTTGACCCCGGCCCACTCGCTGCTCAGGACGCTGAACACCACCGAGTCACGGGCGTAGCCGTCGGGCCGCACCTGGTATTGGCGCAGTGTGCCTTCACGCACCGCGCCCAGCTTTTCCACCGCGCGGAGGCTGCGGGCGTTGCGGCTGTCCACCTTGAACTGCACCCGGCCCGCGCCCAGCACCTCGAAGGCGCGGGTGAGCAGCAGCAGTTTGGCCTCGGGGTTGGCGAAGGTGCCCTGGCCCGGCGGCAGCAGCATGGTCCCGACCTCCACCCAGCGGTCGTCGGGCCGGGCCTCGCTGTAGCTGATGCGCCCCAGCACCTCGCCCGCTGGCCCCAGCACCGCCCAGTTCACGCGGTGCGGCGCCGCGTTCAGCCGCTCGATGTGCTCGGCCCACGCCTCGGGCGTGTTTTGCTGCGGGCCGCCCCGCGCCAGAAATTCCACCGTCTGCGTGTCGGCAGCGGCGGCCATGCGTGCGGCGTGGGCGGTGGTCAGGGCCGCCAGGACAACGAAGCGGCCCCGCATCTCTATGGGGCGCGTCCATTCCTGGGCGGGAGCGGGATGGGCAGGCAGCATGTCCCCAGGATAGGTCCGGTCAGGTCCGGCTCACCTTCTGGCGGCCCATCAGGGCGCGGCCCAGCGTGACTTCGTCGGTGTATTCCAGCGAGCCGCCCACCGGCACCCCGTAGGCGATGCGGCTGATGTCGGCCCCCAGCGGTTCGAGCAGGCGCTGAAGGTAAAGCGCGGTGGCGTCGCCTTCCACCGTCGTGCCCGTCGCCAGAATCACTTCCATGCCCTGTTGCACGCGCGGCAGCAGCGGCTTGATGTGCAGCTTGTCGGGGCCGACGCCGTTCATCGGACTCAGGACGCCGTGCAGGACGTGGTACAGCCCCCGGTACTCGCCGCTGCGCTCGATGGCGATGACGTCGCCGGGTTCTTCCACCACGCAGATGGTCTGCTGGTCGCGGCTGGTGTCGGCGCACACGTCGCATTTCTCGGCGTCGGTGATGTTGAAGCAGATGGGGCAGACGTGCAGGTCACGTTTGGCTTCCAGCAGCGCCGAAGCGAGGCGCTCGATGTCCTCACGCGGCTGCTCGAACAGGTGAAAGGCGAGCCGCTGCGCACTCTTGGGGCCGATGCCCGGCAAGCGCGAGAGTTCACGGATGAGCGAAACGAGGGAAGGAGGATATTTCATGGTTTGCCTCTGAAGGTCGAAGGGTCTAAAGGTCTAATACGGATTCCGCTTAATTCCTGCACAGTCGGGAAAGCGCCGCCTGTGCATCCATATCGCGAAATCCGTATCTTTTCCTACTCCTTTCAGTCGGATTGAATCCAGCAGATTTCTGGATTCAATCGGAATCCGTATAAGAGTCTAAGGGAAGTCTTCTTAGACCCTTAGACTCCTAGAGCAGTTCTCCGAATTACGTGATGCGCGGAACGGCACCCCGCATCACTGCATTCTCTCCTGCGGAGCTTTGCAAGTCCGCCCTGCTCAGTGTTTTGCACTCGCTCCGCTCGCCAAAAAGACGTTGCGTCTTTTTGTCAAATGCTCTAGACCCTTAGACAGCCGAGCGTCAGCGAGTGCTCAGAAGCCGGGAATGCCCAGGCCCGCCGTCGCCTCGCGTTGCAGGCCCTCGGCCTTCTCGGCGGCGTCGTTGATGGCGGCCAGAATCAGGTCCTCAAGAGCTTCCACGTCGTCGCCGTCCACGGCTTCAGGCTTGATTTTCAGGGTCTGCACCTTGCCGTGGCCGTTCATGGTGACCGTCACCAGACCGCTGGCGGTGCCTTCCACCGTCTGCGCGGCCAGGTCGTCCTGAATCTTGGTGGCGGCGAGCTGCGCCTGCTGCATCTGCTTCATCAGCTTCTTCATGTCCATACGTCCGCACAGTCTAGCGGCTGCTCTCCCCTGCCGGCAGGACACACAGCACGGTTGGGCCGGGACCGCAAGTGAAACCCGAGACCGCGCCTGACCTGTCAAATGCTAAGCTGAGCGGGATGAAGTCCCTGGCCTACAGTCTGGATGCCCTCGACGAGCGAATCTTGCAGGAATTGCAGCAGGACTCGCGCCTGAGCATGCGCGAACTCGGGCGGCGCATCGGGCTGTCGGCCCCCGCCGTGACCGAGCGGGTGCGCCGCATGGAAGACGCCGGCGTGATTCTGGGCTACGGCGTGCGCGTCGCCACCAAGCCGCTGGGCCGCTCCATCAGCGCCTTTATCGGCGTCAAGGACTCGGGCCGCAACGACCCCGCGCTGATTCGCTGGGCCAAAGACCGCGACGGCGTGCTCGAATGCCACTCGGTCACGGGCGACAACTCCTGCATGCTCAAGGTGGCCGTGTCCGACGTGGCCGAACTGGAAGAACTGCTGGGCGAACTCATCGACCTGGGCTTTACCTGCGACACGTCCATCGTGCTGAGCACGCCGCTGGAGGGGAAATTGCTGTTGCCGCCGCAGTAGGCGGATGGCAGAAGGCCGATGGCTGATGGCAAAAAGCTGAAGGCTCTCCAGTCGCACGTAGACCAAAGAGCCTTTGACTTTGGGGTGAAGCTCAGAGCAGCGGCATCAAGCAAAAGCTTTTAAGCCATCTGCTCTCTGCCATCTGCCCTTACCGGCGTCCCCCGAACATCCCGATCAGGTCGTCCAGCGCGTTGCCGTCGCCGTCACGGTCCAGGGTGCGGTTGAGGGTGCCGAGCAGGTCGCCCGCCTGTCCCATCTGCCCGCCCATCTGGGGCTGCGCCTGCCCGCCGGGGAAGCCGGGGAACATGGCCCCGCCGCTGCTCTGGGGCTGCTGGTAGGGCTGAGTCTGCTGGTAAGGCTGGCCCTGGGGCTGAGCGCCGCCGAGCATCCCGCCCAGCAGTCCGCCGAGGATGGAGCCGAGGCCACCCATCTGGCCGCCCATGCCACCGGGCAGGCCCATTTGACCGCCCATGTTGCCGCCCATCTGCCCGCCCTGGGCGCGGGAGCGGTTGCTGAGGTAGCTCAGGATCAGGGGGGCGACCATCATCAGAATCTGCATCGCCATCTGGGGGTTGATGCCGGCACGCTGGCTCAGGGCGTTGGCCGCCGCCTGCTGCCGGCCGCCGAACACGTGGCCCAGAATCTTCTGGCCTTCGTTGAGGTCAGGCATCTGGCCCTGCTGAAAGCCGAGGATGGCGCTGTCGTCGTGCTGGTTGACCGCCGCCGCGAGCGCGTCGAGGCCGCCGGGCTGCGCGGCGTTGCGGGTCATCGCGCCCAGAAGCAGGGGCACGGCGGCTTCGAGGGCCGATTCGGTCTGGCGGGGGTCGGTGCCGAGTTGGTTGCTGACCTGCTGCTGGGCCTGGCCCATACCGCCGAGCATGTTGAAAATGTCCATCATGGTGGGTGTCCTCCTGGGTGACGCTCTGGGTGAAGTGGTGTTCAGGCTAGGTCACAACCGGACCGAAACGGCCCAGGCCGGGTTGCGGGTTTGTTTATACGGATTCCGATTGAATCTGGTAGTTTCAGATTCAATCCGAGCGGATGCGAGTAGGAAAAAATACGGATTCCGCGATATGGATGCACAGGCGGCGCTTTCCCGACTGTGCAGGAATTAAGCGGAATCCGTATTAGAGGCGGAGGGCAGAGGACCGATGGCCCGCTCTGGCTCCAGCTGAGGCAAGCCATCTGCCATCTGCAATTGGCCTTCAGCCTTCCGCCATTGTGCCTATACCGCCGCGCCGCCGCTGGCCTCTATCCTCCCCTCTCCTGTTCGGCATAACGGGGTGGAGGTGGATTCTGAATGCTCTGGATGTAGGCCCTTCGGCACTGTACGCCGCACTTTTTCGGCTGGGATTCCGGCGGCAGTTCGCCTATCTGCAAGCGGCGGTGTGGGGGCTGGTCACCAACCTGTTTTTCGGGGCGCTGCGAATTTCCATTCTGCTGGCCCTCTTTGACGGCAGGCCACAAGTGGCCGGGCTGACGGGTGCGGACGCGGTCACGTATGTGGCCCTGACGCAGACCTTTATCGCGTCGTTCGCGCTGTTCGGCTGGTCCGACCTGATGCGGACGATTCACCGGGGCGAGGTCGCCACCGACCTGCTGCGCCCGCTGCCGCTGCTGGGGTTCTGGACCGCGCAGGACGCGGGGCGGGCGGCGGGACAGTTCGTGCTGCGCGGGGTGCCGATGCTGCTGCTGTTCGCGCTGCTGTGGGACGCGAGGCTGCCCGCCGACCCGCTGCCCACGGCGCTGAGCGCGGTGCTGGCGTGGGCCTGCGGCTTCGGCTACCGCTTTCTGGTCAACTGCGCGGCCTTCTGGTCCCCCGACGCGGTGGGCATCGGGCGCTTTGCCTGGGTGCTGCTGGGGCTGGGCTGCGGCTTTCTGATGCCGCTGCGCCTGTTTCCCGACCCGCTGCAAGCGGCGCTGGCCTACACGCCTTTTCCGCACATGCTGAATACGACGGTGGAACTGTGGCTGGGCCTGAAAATGGGCGCGGAAGTCTGGCAGGCGCTCGCCCTGCAAGCGGGCTGGACGCTGGCGCTGTTCGGGCTGTGCGCGTGGGTGCTGCGGCGCGGGCTGCGACGTCTGGAGGTGGCCGGAGGATGAAGAAGGTTTCCGGGTCGCCCCCCCTCCCCGACCCTCTGCAAGCAGCTCATACGAGTCCCCCGCAGGTGGGGAGGGAGCAACAACGCCTTCTGCCATCGGCCATCCGCCATCTGCACCTCTACTTCCTGCTCCTGCGCGCCCAGATGCGTTCTCAGCAGGTCTACCGGGTGTCTTTCGCGCTGGACGCGCTCGCCGCCGCGCTCATCACCTTTACCGAGTACATGGCGTTCGTGCTGGTGCTGCCACGTTTCGGGGGCCTGGGCGGGTGGTCCCTGCCCGAGATTTCGCTGCTGTACGGGCTGGCGGAACTGGGCTTCGTGGTCATGGACCTGCTGTTCGGCGGCTTCGACGCGCCCAACCTGTCCCAGCACGTCCGCACGGGCAGTTTTTCCACCTTTCTGCTGCGGCCCGCGCCGCTGGCGCTGCAAGTGTTCGGGTCGGACTTCGCGCTGCGGCGCGTGACCCGTGTGCTGCTGGCGTTGGGCATCGTCGGTTACGCGCTGAGCGGCCTGCACTTGCCTTTCACGCCGGAAACGGTGGGGCTGCTCCTGGGGTCTTTGCTGGGTCTGATTGCCTTTTTCGGCGGCCTGTTCGTCGTCGGCGGCACGCTGACCTTCTGGACGGTGGACAGCGTGGAGGCCATGAACGTGCTGACCTACGGGGGCCGCTCGCTGATTTCGTACCCGATGGATATTTACGGCGCGTTTCTCCGCAAGACCTTTACCTACGTGCTGCCCGCCGCCTTTCTCTCCTGCTTTCCGGTGCTGCACCTGCTGGGCCGCCCCCTGCCCGACGGTTTACCCCACTGGGCGGCCTTTTTGCCCCTGCCCGCCGGCCTGCTGGTGCTGTCGCTGGCCTTCGCGTTCTGGCGGCTGGGGGTGCGGCGGTATGTGGGCACGGGAAGTTGATGCAGAAGGCAGATGGCAGATGGCAGATGGCAGAAGGCCAAAAGCCATCTGCCATCCGCCCTCTGCGGCGACTGAAAGGAGCCACCCATGATTCAAGTCCACCATCTCCACAAACGATTCGCCCGCAAAGTTGCCGTCGAGGACGTTTCCTTCACCATCCCACGCGGCGAAATCGTGGGGTATCTGGGGCCGAACGGGGCGGGGAAATCCACCACCATCAAGGTGTTGACGGGGCTGCTGGTGCCCGATTCCGGCGCGGTGACGGTGGGCGGGCTGGTGCCCTGGAAACAGAGGCGGCAGCATGTGGCGCGGCTGGGCGCGGTGTTCGGGCAGCGCACGACGCTGTGGTGGGACCTGCCCGTTCAGGAGTCGCTGGCGCTTTTGCGACACATTTACCGCGTGCCCGCTGGCCGCTTTGCCGAGAATCTGGCGCACTTTACCGAACTGCTGGAGCTGGGGCCGTTTCTGGGCACGCCTGCCCGCTCGCTTTCGCTGGGCCAGCGGATGCGGGCCGACCTCGCCGCCGCGCTGCTGCACGACCCCGAACTGCTCTTTTTAGACGAACCGACGGTGGGGCTGGACGTGGTCGCCAAGGAGCGCATCCGCGAGTTCGTCCGGGCGGTCAATGCCGAGCGCGGCGTGACCGTGCTGCTCACCACCCACGACCTCGGGGACGTGGAGCGGCTCTCGCGGCGGGTGATGATGATCGACGTGGGGCGGCTGCTGTTCGACGGGCCGCTGGCGCAGTTGCAAGCGCAGTACGGCGGCGAGCGTGAGCTGTGGGTGGAGTTCGAGCAAACCCCCGCCCGTTCCGATGTGGCCGGGTTGCGGGTGCTCGCCAGTTGCGGCCCCCGCCTCCGCTACGGCTTTCGTGGGCCAGCAGCGGAGCCGATTGCGCGGGTCACGGCGCTGGCCCCCGTGCGCGACATCACGGTGCGGGAGCCGGACATAGAGGCCACCATTCGGCGGATTTACGAGGGCGGACTGCTTCACACGCCGTCGTAGCATCGGGCCATGTCCACACCCGTTGCGCCCCTTTTTCTGACCTCCTGGAGCGGCGGCAAAGACAGCGCCCTCGCCTACTGGCACGCCTGCCGGACTGGGCGGCCCCTCGCGCTCATCAGCATGCTCAACGAGACGGGAGAACGCTCCGGGGCACACGGTCTGCGGCCCGAAATCTTCGAAGCGCAGGCGGCGGCCCTCGGCGTTCCGCTGTGGCAGGGGCGCGCGGGCTGGACGGGCTACGAGGAGGCATTTTCGGCGCTGCTGCGGCGGGGCCGGGAAGCAGGCGCCACCGAGGTCGTGTTTGGCGACATAGACCTCGCCGAGCACCGCGCCTGGGAGGAACGGGTCTGCGGGGCCGCTGGACTCACCGTCCATCTGCCGCTGTGGGAACGCCCACGCCGCGAACTGGTGGAAGAAGGGCTGCGCCTCGGCCTGCGGGCCATGATTGTCGCCGTGCGGGACGCTTCCCTGCCCGCCGACCTGCTGGGCCGCACGCTGGACGCGCCGCTGCTGGGCGAACTCGAACGCCTGGGGGCCGACCCCTGCGGCGAGAACGGCGAGTACCACACGGTTCTCTATGCCCACCCGCTGTTCAGCGCCCCGCTGCGGCTCCAGCCTGGGGCCACCTCGCGCAGCGGCGAAGGCGACTGGGCCATGACCACGCTGGAGGTGAAGCTGAGCCAGCTGCCGTTCTCCGGTGCTGGCCCAGGGTTCAGGAGTCGGTAGGCTTCAGGAAAAGCGGGGGGGATCAACTGCTCCCAGTGTCACAGCTGCCTGCGCTGCCCTGGGACATGTCGCAGCTTGCGGAAGTGTCGGCGGCACTGAAGAGAAAGACGTTCGCCATCTCCATGTCCCCGGCGCCCCGCTTACCTCTGACCGGCACGCGTGGGCGAGCAGTGCGGCCCAACGCGCGAAAAATGAGGATTCCGAGCACCAGCATCAGCAAAGCGAACCACAGCAGAACGTTCATTTCTGGCCTCCTTTGTCCTGTGCAGCCAGTACGCGCTCGCCCCGCCACAGGTTCCCGGCCTGTCACCGAATCGCGGGCACCTCGTCACTTGGGTGCTGCGGCACGGCGGGCGGCGTGACCTCCAGGCCCATGTCTTCCCCTGCCCATGTCATAAAGGCCTGGAGGCCCCGGCGAAAGAGGGGCGGACGCTTCTCGCGCTTGCCGAGTTTTTTGGGCTTGCCTGTTCTGGGGTTGAGTTCGGCGGGCAGTTCGGGCACCAGCGCCCAGTTCACGTTCATCGGCTGGAAGCCCCTGGGGTTGGCTGAAGCGAGGTAGCGCGTCAGGCCGCCCAGCATGGATTCTGCGGGTGGGGTCAGCGGCGCCAGCCCCAACGCCAAACGCGCCGCGTTCGTGCCCGCCAGCCAACCCGTCGCGCTCGATTCCAGATAGCCCTCGGTGCCCGCCAGCACGCCCGCCACCAGTTTCTGCGGGTCGGCGCGGAGTTGCAGCGTAGAGTCGAGCACTTCCGGCGCGTTCAGGTAGGTGTTGCGGTGCATCACGCCGTAGCGCACGATGTCGGCGTTTTGCAGGCCCGGAATCAGCCGCACCACGGTCTGCTGGTCGCCCCATTTCAGCCCGGTCTGAAAGCCCACCAGCGACCACATCCGGCCCTCTTTGTCCTCCTGCCGGAGCTGCGCCACCGCGTAGGGCCAGCGCCCGGTCCTGGGGTCGTCCAGACCTTTGGGCGACATCGGGCCAAAGCGCGGCGTGTCCACCCCCCGGCGGGCGATTTCCTCAATCGGCATGCAGCCTTCGAAGAATTCCAGCTTTTCCCAGTCGTGCGGCGTGTGGCTCCTGGCCTGTTCCAGCGCCCCGAAAAACGCCAGATACTCTTCCTTCGTAAAGGGGCAGTTGATGTAATCGGCGCTCTGGTCGTAGCGCCCGGCCCGCCACGCCACGCTCATGTCGATAGAGTCCACGTCGATGACGGGGGCGGCGGCGTCGTAGAAACTCAGGCGCTCGCTGCCGGTCAGCCGGATGAGATCGGCGGCAAGCGCGTCCGAGGTCAGCGGCCCGGAGGCGACGACGCAGATGCCTTCCGGCACGGCCTCCACCTCGCCCTCCACCACCTCGACGAGGGGATGGTTCCTGACCCGCGCCGTCACGCGCTCGCTGAAGGCGTCACGGTCCACCGCCAGCGCGTTTCCGGCGGGCACGCGGCTCTCGTCGGCGGAGGTCACGATGGCCGCGCCCACCGAGCGCATTTCGGCTTGCAGCAGGCCCTTGCTCTGCATCTCGCCCTCGCCGCCCAGACTGGTCGAGCAGACAAGTTCGGCAAAGTTCGCGGTGCGGTGCGCGGGGGTCATCTTCTGCGGGCGCATCTCGAACAGTCGCACGCGTACGCCGAGGCGGGCGGCGGCCAGCGCCGCTTCGGAGCCTGCAAGCCCCGCGCCGATCACGGAAATGGTGGGGAGGTCAGTCATGCTGGGAAGTGTAGAGGGGAGAGGGGAAAAGAGAGGGCGAGGCAGATGCCAAATACGGATTCCGCTTCATTCCTGCACAGTCGGGAAAGCGCCGCCTGTGCATCCATATCGCAGAATCCGTATTTTTTCCTACTCGCATCCGCTCGGATTGAATCTGAAACTACCAGATTCAATCGGAATCCGTAAAAGCCGCCGCTTTCCCTCTCTTTTTCCGTCGTCCATCACCTTTCCGGCGTGCCGCCCAGCGCCGCCTTGACCCGGCTCAGCCCCTCGTAGGTCAGCACCCGGAAGGCGTAGAGGCGGTCAGCGGGCGTGGGCAGGGTGAGGTCGAAGCCCGTTTCCCGCGCCGGAACGCTCACGGCGTCCACGCCGTAGCCCCGAAACAGCGCCTGTGCCCGGCGCGAGTGCCAGGGCGACGTGACCAGCAGCACCCGCCGCCAGCCGTTTTGCCGCGCCAGGCCGCGCACGCGGGCGGCCTCGTCGCGGGTGGTGGTCACGCTGGGCAGGGTCAGCAGCTTCGGCCCCTGGTCGCCGTACAGCGCGGCCACTTCGGCGCGTTGCAGGGTGCTGAGCTTGGGGCAGTCCCTCGGTCCCAGCCGCCCCGACTGCTCGGAAACCGTCAGCAGCGGCGCGTACCCGGCCCGCCACAGTTCCAGCCCCCGCGTCAGGCGGGAGAGGCTCGCGCCGTTCATGCTGCCCGTCCCGCACTGAATCCCCGCCCCCAGCACCACGATGGCGTCGGCCTTCACGGGCGGCTGCGACACGACGAGCGCCGAGAGCGGCCCGCGCAGCACCGGGGTCAGCAGGCACGCGGCGAGCACACCCGCCAGCACCCCCGCCCCGCCGAGCAGCAGGCGCCGGGAAAGCGAAAATGCCCCCGCCAGCCCCCCCAGCCCCAGCACGGTCAGCAGCAGCGGCCCCGTCGCCCGGAGTTCACCGAACAGCGCCAGCAGCGGCAGCGTCAGTCCCGCGACGAGTAGGCCGAGCAGGGCTCCGCGCAGGCGGGGGGAGAGTGAGCGGCAGGAGAGCGAAGCGGGCGAGACGGGCACACCCTCAGGCATCGCTGCCCTTTGTGCCGGGTGGGCGGAGTTCGGCGGCGTGTTCCACGTTCTCGACCTGTACCCAGCGGCGAGGGTAGGGCGCGGCGAGTCCGGCGTCTTGCAGGGCTTCCTTGGCCGCCTCGCGCAGTTGCATGGTCACCACCGGGTACGCCTTGACGTTCTCGTCGGTCACGTAGAACCGCAAAATCAGCTCCAGGTGGCTCTCGTTGACCTGCCGCACCAGCACCACCGGGGCGGGGTCTTTCTCGACCTTCGGGTGCGCGGCCATCACGTCCAGCAGCAGGGCGCGGGCCTCGGGCACCCGCTCGGCGTAGGCCAGGGGCAGCGGCACGTTCAGGCGCAGCCGCCCGCCCGCCGTCAGGTTGACCACCGTGGCCCCGGCGATTTCCTTGTTGGGAATGCTGACCGCCTCGTTGTCGCGGGTCACGATGCGGGTGGTGCGCAGCGTCAGCCCGTGCACCTGCCCCTCGTAGTCGCGCACCCGAATCCAGTCGCCGATGCGAAAGGGCCGGTCGAGCAGCAGCGTCACCCCGCTGATGAGGTTCGCCAGAATGTCCTGCGCGGCAAACCCCACCGCCAGCCCCGCCACGCCCAGACCGCCCAGAATCGGCAGCAGGTCGATGCCGAACTGCCGGAACATCAGGTAGATGCCGGTCAGCACCCACACCGCCCGCACCGCGTTGCTCAGCAGCAGCGAGAGGCTGGCGTCCAGACCCCAGGCGTTGGCCTGCCGGTGCAGCAGATGGTGAATGAGCGCCCAGCCGCCGAAAATCAGCAGCAGCAGCACGTACACCCGGAAAATGGCCGGAATAGAGGGCGTGAGCGCCGGAAACAGCCCCGCCACCGAAATGGCCGTAAGCAGCAGGAACGTCAGCCGCAGAACGCGCCGCAGGGTCTGGCGCAGCACCGGATGGGCGTCCGGCGGCCCGAAGCGGCCCAGCAGCCACAGCAGCAGCCGGGTCAGGCCCCAGAACACCACCGCGTAGACGGCGACGAGCAGCAGCGAGAGCAGCAGTTCGGGGCCGTAGTCGGTCAGGAAGCGCCCGGCGTCGGCCTGTACGCTGCGCCCCAGCTCCAGCAAGGCGTCCAGACCAAGGAGGCGCGATTTGTCCAGGCTCATGGGGAAAGTTTAGGGGGCGAAGGTCAGGGCAAGAGGGCCTTGCCGGGCGGGGGGTCTCCTTTCTGGCTTTTTACCGTCCGGCCCTCACTCGTCGAGGTCCCAGCCGCTTCCGGCTTTCCCCTGACGCCGCTCCTTTTTCCGCGCTTCCTTGCCTTTTTTCCGCTGTGGGCGGGGCGGCAGTTGCAGGTCGTAGAGGCGTCCGGGGTCGCAGGGGGCAGGCACTTCGCCGAGGCGCTCGCCGGGGTCGGCGGTGCGGAGGTTGCCTGCCGGGTGCAGGTGCCTTTCCCCGCAGTAGGGGCACTCGCCCACCACCCAGAACATCACCCGCGTGCCGGGCAGGTCGCGCAGGGTGACGAAAGCGGGCTGGGGGGTGCGGCGGTCTTTCTTGCCCATGCCCGGATGCTAGAGCAGTTCTCCGAATTACGTGATGCGCGGAACGGCACCCCGCATCACTCCATTCTCCGCCCTGCTCAGTGTTTTGCACTCGCTCCGCTCGCCAAAAAGACGTTGCGTCTTTTTGTCAAATGCTCTAGGGCGCCACGGCAGGGGCGTTTGTGGTGCGGAGCGCCTCCCGTTAGCCTCCGACCAGCACAGAGGGCGCACCGGCTGAACCCCCGCGCCGCGTCTGTTCCCCTGCTCACCCTGAGCGTCCGGGAGGGCGTGCTAGCATCACGCCATGCCCTGAACAGGGTACGTCGCCTGCCTTCTCACAAATGCGCTGCCATGCGTGTTTGGGGGAATTTTTCGTTTAGGGAGGCCGCTTTGACCACACCTCCCGACGCGGGGCGAGATTTTCCGGGAGGTGTTTTGCCGTGACCACGAAGTCCAGCCACCCAACGCGCACGCAGGCGCTCCAGCACCGTCAGGCCGCCGAACTCCGCGCCGGTGCCGACCTGCTGACGCTGCGGGCGCAACTGCACCGCGCCGAAAAGGAAGCCCGCCGCGCCCCCACACCGGCCCCCACGCGTCCCAAGACGCAGCAGCCCGTCAAACCCCAGCGCGTGCAGGAACTCGCGGGCGTGGACACCGACGACTTTTTGCTGTCGCGCGCCCTGCGCCAGTTGCGTGACGCCGTGTACGACAGCCGCTACCACGTCTGCCCCCACGCCGTGCAGCACGCCCGCGCCGAGGGGTTCATGGAAAGCGACATCATGCACGTGCTGCTCACGGGCCGGGTCCGGGCGGTGTACCCCGAAGACCGCCGCTGGCTGGTGTGCGGCTACTTCGAGGCCCACGGCATCCGGCTGCCGCTGCATGTCGCCGTGCAGCATTACGCGGGCGGCCACATCGACATCGTGACCGCCTTCGTGCCCAAAAACCCCCACCACATCATCAGCCGCGCCCGCCTCGCCCTGCTGGTGCGCTACGACGACGAAAAGGTCAAGGCGCGGGAGGCCGTGAAGGGAAACAAGGTGGGGTACAAGGGGAAGGGGGGCTGGAAGTGATGCGGATGGCGGATGGCTGATGGCGCGCTTTGGCTAAAGCTCAAGCTGGCCTTCTGCCTTCAGCCTTCTGCACCCACTCTGCTCCACTCCGCCGCCTGCCGCAAAGCTGCTGCCGCCGCTTCCACCTCGTCCCGCGTGGTCGCCGCGCCGAAGGAAAAGCGCAGTGAGGCCCGCGCCTGCGCCTCCGTCAGGCCGACAGCGGTCAGGACATGGCTGGCCTGCATGGTGCCCGCGCTGCACGCGCTGCCCGCACTGACCGACACGCCGAGCATGTCCAGATTCATCAGCAAGGCCTCGCCGTCGGCTCCCTCCAGCGTTAGGTTGACCACCTTGGGGCTGCCGTCTGCCGGGTGGTTGAAGCTCAGGCCCGGCACGTCCCGCACCGCGTTCACGAAGGCTGACTGCATCTCGCGCAGGTGGGCGAACGTCGCTTCCCGCGCCGCCTCTGCCCCGGTGAGCGCCACGCCCGCCGCGTAGACGCCCGCCGTGTTCTGCGTGCCGGGGCGCAGGCCGCCTTCCTGCCCGCCGCCGAGGGTGACGGGCGGCAACTCGGCGCCGCGCCGCACGTACAATGCGCCCACCCCACGCGGCCCGCCCCACTTGTGGGCGCTGAAGGTGGCAAACGTCACGCCCCAGCCCGGCAGGTCCACCGGCAAGACGCCCGGCGCCTGCACCGCGTCGGTGTGGTACGGCACGCCCCGCGCGGCGGCGACGGCGGCGAGGTCGGCAGTGGGCTGCACGGTGCCCAGTTCGTTGTTCGCGTGGTGAATGCTGACGAGCGCGGTGTCGCCCCGCAGGGCTTCGGCCAGTTGGTCCGGCGCGTAGTGCCCCCAGCGGTCGGGCGTGAGCCACGTCACGTCCCAGCCCCGCGCCGCCAGTTGCCGGGCAGGGGCCAGCACCGCCGAGTGTTCGGTGGGCGTGGTGACGAGGTGGCCTGGCCCGCCGCGCCGCTCCTCCCACGCCTGCGCCAGGCCCAGCAGCACATGGTTGTCGCCCTCGGTGCCGCCGCTGTTCAGCGTCAGCGTGCGGGGGTCCACGCCGAACGCGGCGGCCATTCGCGCCCGGCCTTCCTCCAGCTTCTCGCGGGCGGCCTGCCCCGCCGCGTGGACACTGGCCGGGTTGCCCGGCAACGCGGCGGCCTCGGCGTAGGCGGCGAGCGCAGCGGGGGTCATGGGGTGGGTGGCGGCGTAGTCGAGGTAAATCATGTTGATAGTTGATGGTAGATGGTTGATGGAAGGTCAGGGCCTACGCTTCTTTTTCCATCAACCATCAACTAGAGCATTTGACAAAAAGACGCAACGTCTTTTTGGCGAGCGGAGCGAGTGCAAAACACTGAGCAGGGCGGAGAATGGAGTGATGCGGGGTGCCGTTCCGCGCATCACGTAATTCGCAGAACTGCTCTATTGACCATCGACATCCTTCTTGAGCCGCATCAGAATCGCGCCCATGCCGCGCAGACGCATCGGGGTAATCAGTTCGGTCAGGCCCATGTCCATATAAAAGTTGTCGGGCACGTTCAGGATGGTTTCGGGCGTCTCGCCGCTCAGCGCTTCGTGCAAAATCCCGGCGTAACCGCGCACGGTGGGGGCGTCCTCGGGCACCTTGAAGTGCAGGTTGACCCGCCCGGCGTCGTCCTTTTCGGTCACCAGAAAAAAGGGACTGGAGCACTCGGGCACGGGTTTGAGGAACTCGGGGTGCTCGGCGTACTTCTGGGGCAGGGGGGGCAGCTTGCGGCTGTATTCGAGCAGCGCTTGCAGGCGCAT
The DNA here is from genome assembly GCF_011067105.1 of Deinococcus wulumuqiensis R12. Taxonomy (NCBI): domain Bacteria; kingdom Thermotogati; phylum Deinococcota; class Deinococci; order Deinococcales; family Deinococcaceae; genus Deinococcus; species Deinococcus wulumuqiensis. The sequence goes on from NZ_CP049357.1 coordinate 2,252,952, forward strand.
GGCCTTGGGCACGGTCTTGAACATGCCCACGATGTTCTGGAGTTTTTCCGGCAGGGGAGCGGCGGGAGCAGTCATGCCGCCAATCTACCCCGCACCCCCCCAGCGCGAGAGTGAGGTCTGTACAGTTGACCTCTTTTGTCAATTGAGCTCGCGGGCTACACTCTGCTCTATGGATTACGCCAAAGACGTGTTGGTGAGCACCGAGTGGGCCGCGCAGAACCTCCAGACGCCGGGGGTGCGCTTTGTCGAGGTGAACGAGGACATCCTCCTCTACGAGACCGGCCACCTGCCCGGCGCCGTCAAGCTCGACTGGCAGGCCGACCTGTGGCACCCGGTGGAGCGCGACTTTATCGAGCCGCAGCAGGTCAGCGAGCTGCTGGGCAAGCTGGGCATCGGGGCCGACGACACCATCGTGCTCTACGGCGACAAGAGCAACTGGTGGGCGAGCTACGCCTACTGGTTCCTGAGCTACAGCGGCGTGAGCCACCTCAAAATCATGAACGGCGGGCGCCAGAAGTGGGTCGCCGAAGGGCGCGAGCTGACCACCGACGCCCCCACCGTCACCGCGACCACCTACCCCGCCCTGCAACGCGACGAGTCGCTGCGGGCCTACCGCGATGAAGTGCGGGCGCACCTCGAAAGCGTGAACAACGGCCAGGGCGCGATGGTGGACGTGCGCAGCCCCGACGAGTTCTCCGGCAAGGTCACCCACATGCCCAACTACCCGCAGGAAGGCGTGCTGCGCGGCGGCCACATCCCCGGCGCCCGTAACATTCCCTGGGCGAAGGCCACCAACGAGGACGGCACCTTCAAGTCCGCCGACGAGCTGAAGGCCCTCTACGAAGGCGAAGGCGTGACCGCCGACAAGGACGTGATCGCCTACTGCCGCATCGCCGAGCGCTCCAGCCACAGCTGGTTCGTGCTGCGCGAGCTGCTGGGCTACCCCAAGGTCCGCAACTACGACGGCAGCTGGACCGAATGGGGCAACGGCGTGGGCCTGCCCATCGCAAAGACCTACAGCGAGGAATAAGCCTCCCCTCCCTGCTGTCACTCTGACAGGTCCCTGACAACGGCGTTCCGGCGCCGGGCGGGGGCCTTCTTTATGGTTTTGGCGTCGGGGACGCCTTTCCCCACCACCGGGGGGGGCGGAGGCGGCGGGGGGTGAAGTAGACTTGCCTCCATGTTGAAACTCCTGCTCCTTGCCGTGCTGGTCATCGTGGGCGTGCTGGTGCTGCTGCGCGTGCTGCGCGGGGGCAGTGGCGCGGCCCCGGGGAGCAGCAGGCCGCCCGGCACCCGGCACCTGGACGAAGACACCGCCGTGCGCCCCGACATCGACCCGCAGGCCCTGGCCCGCGCCCGCGCCCAGGTCGCCCCCGCCGTGCCCGACGCCGTGCTCTCCGACGCGCTGCTCGACGCCACCCCCAAGCAGGTCGCGCAGATGTTCTCTGCCGTGCCTGCCGACGTTATGGCCAACGCCATGGGCCAGAACACGGGCCGGGGCGGAACGGTGCAGGTCCAGGGTCAGGCCACCGCGCAGGACATGGCCCAACTGAGGAACCTGAGCAGCGCCGTGGACGAGCTGGACATCTGGAACTTCGGCGACGACACGCCGGGCAAGTCCCACAAAGCCTGAGCGGGGGAAAGAGAAGAAGACCGGGGAGGGTGGCCCGGTCTTTTTTGGTTTGGGGATTGCGGAGGGTTAGTAAACTGCCCTCACCTCGCCCGTCGTCAGCTGCCCCTTGATGCCGTGCTGGTGCGAAGGCTTGGGCGTCCCACGTGAGTTTTCGGATCAAAGTGAGAGAATCCCGCTGAAAAAACGCTAGAGTATCAGTAGTATTTGAAACCTCGAAATTACGACATACATCGTGTTGTAGGTGGTGACCATGTCCAGCAGTAAAAAACTAGAAGTGAAAGATCAGAGCGTTCAGTTTCATATTAATCTTATGCAATCCACAATTTCGAGAATGGCCAACAGTAGTGCTGCCTGCAAAACTGCCGCAGTAGCAATAGTATCCTTATTAGTTACACTATCGCCAGAGGATTTTAGGAAGGATGCTATATTATTAGCAATTCTGCCGATAATATCCTTCGCCTCTATGGATACTTACTATCTGTCATTAGAAAAAGACTTGAGAAGTCAGTATAATGAGTTTGTTGCAAAACTCCATATGGGAACATTGGAAGAGGGCGAGTTATATAGAATCACAGCTCGTAATACGAGATTCTATAAACAGATTGTTTCCCCATCAATCTACATTTATTATGGCTCAATGTTAATAATGTCTATCCTGGCTAGATTGACAATATTAAAGTAGTTCTGGACACTTGATTGCGCTAAATATTATCGAAACTTAATTAGTTGAGACTTCTGCAGGGTTACAGAATTTTTCGCCTGTCAAAATTATCGTTCAGATCGATACCGGATTGCTTTATGGCCTCTATTTCCATGTAGGGAGGCGACTGCATCAGTAACTCTAAGTTCCCAACCACACCCTTGCAACTTTTGTGCTGATTCAGCCATGCTTTTGTATGATATCTTTCCTTGCCCTTCCTACTTCGAAATTCTTGCGTGATCCCTTCTGTATTGCCTAACCCTCGTTATTAAAGTCTGACAGATATCCTCGACCTGCACTTCAAAGTTTTTGGTCCGATCATAAAATAACCCGCCCACTTTTCCTAAGTTAGGAATCATAAAGTCGTCAGAATCAAGGGTTCTAAGGGGTATTATTGAACCATCCTTAAATCTATCCTTAAATTGCTCAGTTTCAAATTTGGTCCAAAGGCGTCTTGGATAGTCTCTCCCTAAGATAGGAACGATAAATTTTGCCTCAGATCTATATATAGGTGCCAGATATCTTTCGACGTCCTCTCCAGTTATGCGGCTTTGTTCATTAAAGTCATAAAATATTGAGAGATTACGCGCATCAAGAGTTTTGAAAATAGATTCTGCGAGCTCCCTATCTGTTCCAGCAAAAGACAGGGCTATATCATATGCTGATTCGAATTCCATTGAATACCCAATCTCTTTAGCGAACGCATTCCACGGAATATTTTTAATGAAGTACATAAATCTAGGGTTCTCTACGGAAACTGTCTTGGTATTGTTGTCAAAATATATTAGGTCGCCGAATTCTGGATTTTTATCCATAAAGATTTGTAGCTTATTATTAATTAATGGGCGTAGTGACTGACGTAACCTTGCGTCGCTGTCCGCCTTTTCCTGCAAATTAATAGTCCAATCATCGCTCTTTGCCAACCAGTATAGGATGTGAAGATACGGTGCTCGACCTTCCGGCGAGTAGCTCGGGCCGATTGCAAATTTTCTGGCAATACCTTTATAGGCTCGATCAAAAGCCTCCATCATATCTTCTTTAATATCATATAGATTGGTTTTTATGAGGGAGCGTTCCCCTTGTACTGTTTGTCGAATCTTACTTTCAATGCATATTTTGTTACATATATTTTGGACAATACTATAGCATCCGTGAGAATCAGCTATTATATCTTCCTTTGCTTCAAATGAAATATTCAAAGCATCTTCGCCGAGTGTTATCAATTCTGCAATTTTTTCATCATCGACACGGTTAATTTTGTACATATCAATGCGCGCAGCGAGATCCTTTGTGAACTCAATAAGTGGAATACCGGCTCTATTAATCCCGATGATCACGAGTCTATTATTCTCTTCCTCATCATCGGCTATAGTCTTCATAGTATTCGAAATAGCTTTTTTGGTTTCATCATTTAAATCGTGAAAATCATCTACGACAATCTTGCCGAAGTTTCTGCCAGGAGAAATTGCTGCTAGCTTCTCAACATCGTCGGGCTTTTTTCCAGAAAGGATGACAAAGTCCCTTAACTCAGTTCCAATAATCCTTTTTACGCAAGACGTTTTGCCGACTCCTGAAGAGCCCTCTATTACTATGCCCCTGCCAGGGGTAAGCATCGACTCCTCAATCTCTACTTGCTTGGGATGCTCGACATAAGTTAAGTGGGGAAATCCCGACTTTTTAAATACTTCTCTGGTAAAACGTATGGGCATAGATTTGGCCATCTTCACTCAATACTATCGCAGATGGAACCCTTCTTTACACTTCCAACGCCAGTTTGTCCACGTCGTTCAGCAGCGGTGTCCCAGCCGGGTAATCCCCAGTAAAGCACGCCGAGCATAAGCCGGGGCCGCCGATGGCTTCCCGCAGGCCGCCCTCGCTGATGAAGGCCAGGGTATCCGCCCCGATCAGGTCGCGGATTTCGTCCACGCTGTGCGTGCTGGCGACCAGTTCCTTGCGGGCGGCGGTGTCGATGCCGTAAAAGCACGGGTGCGTAATCGGCGGGCTGGACACGCGGAAGTGGACTTCGGTGGCTCCGGCTTCACGCAGCAGATTCACGATCTGGCGGCTGGTGGTACCGCGCACGATGGAGTCGTCCACCAGAATCACGCGTTTGCCCCGCACGGCGGAGGTGGGCGAGAGCTTCATCTTGACCTTCAGTTCGCGGGCTTCCTGCGTGGGGGCGATGAAGGTGCGGCCCGCGTAGGGGTTCTTGTACAGGCCGTAGTCGAAGGGAATGCCGCTCTCGCGGGCGTACCCGATGGCCGCGCCGATGCCGGAGTCGGGCACGGGCACCACGATGTCGGCCTCGACAGGCTTTTCACGCGCGAGCTGCTGGCCCATGCGAATGCGGCTTTCGTGGGTGTCCACCCCGTCCAGGCGGCTGTCCGAGCGGGCAAAGTAAATCCACTCGAAGGAACAGGGCGTGGCCGGGCGCTGCTCCACGATCAGGCTGTGCAGCCCTTCGCGGTCAATACTGACCAGTTCGCCGGGTTCCACGTCACGGATGAGCCGCGCACCCACCGCGTACAGGGCGCAGGGTTCGGAGGCCAGCACGTACGCGCCGTCGTCCCTTTGCCCGATGACGAGGGGCCGGACGCCATGCGGGTCGCGGAACCCGATGAGCTGGGTGCGGCTCATCAGGACGCAGGCGTAGCCCCCGCGCAGACGCTTCATGGCGGCGGCGGTGGCTTCCACCAGATCCATGTGCGACTCGCGGGCGATCAGGTTCAGCATGACCTCGGAGTCGTTGGTGGTGGCGAACAGGGCACCTTCCTGCAACATCCCCGCGCGGACTTCGAGCGCGTTCACGAAGTTCCCGTTGTGCGCCAGCCCCAGGATGCCCTTGTTGGTGCGGGTGGTCAGCGGCTGGGCGTTGAACCGCAGGTTGGAGCCGGTGGTGGAGTAGCGCACGTGGCCGATGCTCACGCGGGCGTTCGCCAGCCGCACCGAGTCCAGCCGCCGCTCGTCGAAGACCTGCGTGACCAGGCCGAGGTCTTTTTCCACATGGAACTTGTCGCCGTCACTGACGCACATGCCCGCCGCTTCCTGGCCTCTGTGTTGCAGGGCGAACAGGCCCAGGTACGTCATCCAGGCGAGGTCGTTCGGCTGCGCGGAATAGATGCCGAAGACGCCGCACTCGTCCTGCGGCTTATCGGTCACGGGGTCGAAGATCACGCGAGGATGTCCTTCAACGGCTCTTCCCAGGCGGTTTTCAGCGTTTGCAGGTTCACGCTCAAGTGTAGGTGCTGCGCGGGGGCAGCAATCGTGACGCTTGGCATGCTGACTGTCTCGCCCAGAACGGCGAACGGCACGCCCATCTCTTGCAGCTTGGCCTCAGCGGCGGCAGCGTCCTGCACGGCGACGATCACGCGGCTGTGCGCTTCGCCAAAGAGCAGGGCGTCGGGGCGAACTTCTTCGGGGGCGTCCAGCGTCACCTTCAGGCCCAGGTTTCCGGCAATCGCCATTTCCGCCAGCGCGACGGCCAGACCACCTTCGGCGCAGTCGTGGGCGGTGTCGGTCAGGCCCGCGCGAATCAGGGCCAGCGTGCCGTCAATCACCTTCTGGGTGTGCCCCAGGTCAAGTTCGGGGACGCGGCCCGCTTCCAGGCCGTGCACGGTTTCGAGGTACTGCGAAGCGCCGATGCCGTTTGCGTGTTCGCCCAGCAGAATCAGGGTCTGGCCCGCTGCCTTCAGGTTCAGGGTGGCGCGTTTTTCCACGTCGGGCAGCACGCCCACCATGCCGATGGTCGGGGTGGGGTGAATCGCCACGCGCTCGTCTCCGGCGGTGTACTGGTTGTACAGGCTCACGTTGCCGCCCGTGACGGGGGTGTTCAGGGCGCGGCAGGCGTCGGCAATGCCCTGCACGGCCTGCTGAAGCTGGTAGTAGACCTCGGGGCGGTGCGGGTTGCCGAAGTTGAGGTTGTCGGTAATCGCCAGCGGGGTGGCCCCCACGCAGGCGAGGTTGACGGCGGCTTCGGCCACGGCGGCGGCAGCGCCCGCGTACGGGTCAAGCTGCACAAAACGGGGGTTGCAGTCCGAGGTCGCGGCCACGCCCATGCCGCTGCCCTTCACGCGCAGCACGGCGGCGTCGGCGGCTCCGGGGACGACCACGGTATTCGTCATCACCTGATGGTCGTAGCGCTCGAAAATGGGGCGCTTGCTGGCGATGGTGGGATGGGACAGCAAATCCACCAGCACCGCGCCCAGGTCGGCGGGAACAGGCACGCCGCTCAGGTCGCGTTCGCGGGCCGCTTTAATGTCCTCGGATTCCACGCCCTCGCGGGTGTACTTGGGCGCTTCGTTCAGCATCGCCACGGGCAGGTCGCACACGGTTTCGCCCTTCCAGGTCAGGCGGTAGCGGTCATGGGCCTCCACCTCGCCAATGTCCACCACGTCCAGTTCCCATTTCGCCAGCAGGTCGAACAGTTCCTGCTCCTTGCCGGGCACAGGCACCAGAATCATGCGCTCCTGCGATTCGGACAGGCACAGTTCCATCGGCACCATGCCTGCCTCGCGGGTGGGCACGTCGTCCAGATTCATGGTGATACCTAAGTTCGCGCGGTAGGCCATTTCACAGGTAGACGAAACCAGACCCGCCGCGCCCATGTCCTGCACGCCCGCCACGAGGCCCACCTGAATCGCTTCGAGGGTCGCTTCCAGCAGCAGTTTTTCCATGAAGGGGTCGCCCACCTGCACGGCGGGGCGGTCGGCCTGAGACGCGTTGCTCAGGTCGGCGGACGAGAACACCGCGCCGCCCAGCCCGTCGCGGCCCGTCTTGGAGCCGACGTAAATAATCTTGTTGCCGACTTCGCCCATCGTGCCCTTGGCGAGGTCCTCGTGACGCAGCAGGCCCAGCGCCATCACGTTCACCAGCGGGTTTTCCTGATAGCTGGGGTGAAAGGTGACTTCGCCGCCCACGGTGGGCACGCCAATCGCGTTGCCGTAGTGCGCGATGCCTTCCACCACGCCGTTGACCAGAAATCTGGTGCGGGGGCTGTCGGGGTTGCCGAAGCGCAGGCTGTCCAGCACCGCAAAGGGCCGCGCCCCCATCGCAAAAATGTCGCGCAGGATGCCGCCCACGCCCGTCGCCGCGCCCTGCACGGGTTCCACGGCGGAGGGGTGGTTGTGCGACTCCATCTTGAACGCCACGCCCCAGCCGTCACCGATGTCCACCACGCCCGCGTTTTCGCCGGGGCCTTGCAATACCTGCGGGCCAGTGGTCGGGAAGGCGCGGAACAGGGGGCGGCTGTTTTTGTAGCCGCAGTGCTCCGACCACATCGCGCCGACGATGGCGGCCTCCAGCGGATTGGGTTCGCGGCCCAGTTGCTCGGCGGCGAGGTCGAATTCTTCGGTGGTGAGGCCGAAAGTGGCGGCCTGGTCACGGAGGGATTTTTGGGTCATGGGATTTTTTTACTCCTCAACTTGAGTTTTATTAAGGACGGCAGAAAAAGAAGCATCAGAGCTGCGTTGATGACTGGCAACCAGAGCAAAAGTGAAAATCCAAGGTGCACGCCATCTACAAAACCGTCTGGATTTCCATAAAAAATTCCAAAGATAAGATTTGCGGGCATAATCGGAATGACGAAGGAAATGACAGTGAAGAACATCCATAAAAGAATATGGAAGGCAAATGCTTCACTGGCTTCCTTACGAGGCAACTTTTTCGCATAAAACCAGAAAGCTAGAATCAGAGAGATAACGATGCCCAGAATTGGCAAAATTACTAGGCTCACGCTACGGCCTCCGGCATCAGCTTGTCTGCCGCTTCCTCTAGCCTTGCGTCGAAGGTGACGAAGCGCAGGCTCACGCTTTGGCGCAGGGCGAGGGCGGCGGCGAGGTGCAGGGCGTCCATAGCGCGAAGGCCGCGTTGGGCTTTCATGACCTGGGCAGCAATTTGCGAGAGTTCCAGGCCGACTTGTTGGACTTCAAGCAAGTTCCATTCCTGCGTGAAGTGGCTCAACGATTCGCCATATTCTTCTTCGCTCAGCCTGCCGGAATGAAAGGCACGGGCCAGAAGACCAGCAACTTCAGCATAGGTAATGGCACAGGTGGCAACCGTTTCGTATGCCTCCAACAACTTAAAAACGACTTCGCGGTCTTGCTCATCCGTGAGGTAAATCTTGGCAATCGCGTTGGAATCCAGATACAGCACGGTCATCTGGGTTCGCGTCCTTCAGAAATGATGTCCACGATGCTGGGGCCACCTTCGCCAATAGCAATTGGTTTGCGGCTCCGGTCATAGCTGAACTTTTTGAAAGATGCAGGGTCTTGTTTAGGGACTTGCGCCAGCAACTGCTCTAACGTCGGCAATGCGGCAGGCGCGGCTACTTCCTCCAGTTCGTCAATCACCTCAAGGACGGAAACCTTCTCGCCCCGCACGCGGCTGAGGGCTTCCAGAATCTTCGCCACCACGCGCAGATTTACCCGCTGGGCCGGAGCGCGGGCAAGGTCATAGACCGTGTTCGGCGCGACTTCGCCCCTCACCTCCTGCACCAGACGGTACGCGGAAATGTCGTGCTCCTTGAGGTATTTGCCGAGGTTAAGCTGAAGAATCATACTCCCACTTTATCAGACTCCGAATAAATGAACTACTTCGCCTTCAGCGACTCGAACACGCCCCGCCCGTCCTTACTGCCCAGCAAAAGCTCCACGGCCCGCTCGGGGTGGGGCATCATGCCCAGCACGTTGCCGCGCTTATTCACGATGCCCGCAATGTCGTTGAGGCTGCCGTTGGGATTGTCGGCGTAGCGGAAGACCACGCGGCCCTGCTCCTCCAGCTCGGCAATCGTGGCGGCGTCGGCGTAGTAGTTGCCTTCGCCGTGCGCGATGGGAATTTCGATGGTCTGCCCCTCGCCGTAAGCGCGGCTAAAGGCGGTCTGGTTGTTCTCCACGCGCAAATGCACGGGCTTGCACATGAAATGCAGTTCCTTGTTGCGGCTCAGCGCGCCGGGCAGCAGCCCCGCCTCGGTCAGCACCTGAAAGCCGTTGCACACGCCCAGAACGTAGCCCCCGGCCTCGGCATGGGCCTTGACCGCCTGCATGATGGGGCTGCGGGCGGCAATCGCGCCGCTGCGGAGGTGGTCGCCGTAGGAAAAGCCGCCGGGCAGGAACACCAGTTCAGTGCCTTCGGGGAGTTGGCCTTCGGTGTGCCACACGAACTCCGCGCCCTCGTCCATCAGCAGCCTGGCGGCGTGCAGGGCGTCGGCGTCGCAGTTGGAACCGGGGAATTGAATCACCGCCGTTTTCATGCCTCGGCAAGCTCCCAGCGGGCGTCTTCCATGATGGGGTTGCTCAGCACGTTTTCCACGATGTCTTTGAGTTGGCTCTCGACCTCGGCCTTTTCGCCGCTGAGGTTCAGCTCAATGTATTTGCCGATGCGGACGCTGCCCACGTTTTGGTGGTTCAGGTGCGAGAGCGCGCGTTCCACGGTGCGGCCCTGGGGGTCGAGGATAGAAGGCTTGAGGGTGACGTAGATTTTGGCTTGGTAATTCATGGGGACTCCGTTGATGGTTGAGAGTTGATGGTTGATAGAAAGGGGCGAAGGTCTATTAACCGTCAACCTCTTGCGTCACGCGCCGCAGCATCTCCGCATACGCCTCGGCTTCGCCGCCCAGGTCGCGCCGGAAGCGGTCTTTGTCCATCTTTTCGTTCGTCTCGGCGTCCCAGAAACGGCAGGTGTCGGGGCTGATTTCGTCGGCCAGGACGATTTCGCCGCTCGGCAGCTTGCCGAATTCCAGCTTGAAGTCAATCAGGCGCACGCCGCGTTTTTCGAAGTAGGGCACCAGGAAATCCCGAATCTTGAGCGCCAGTTCGCGGATGCGCTTCAGGTCGTCTTCGCTGGCCCAGCCGAGGCTGATAGCAGTGTCGGTGTTAATCAGCGGGTCGCCCAGTTCGTCGGATTTGTAGCAGTACTCGACGACGGGCCGGGGAAGCGGCGTGCCTTCCTCGATGCCAAGGCGCTTGCTGAACGACCCGGCGGCCACGTTGCGCACGATCACTTCGACGGGCACGATGGTCACGGCCTTGACGCGCTGGTGGCGTTCGTCGAGCTGCTCGATGAAGTGGGTGGGAATCCCGGCGGCTTCCAGTTGCGGGTAGAGGTGGGCGGTGATGGCGTTGTTCGTCGCGCCCTTGCCCGCCCACTCGCCGCGCTTCTGGGCGTTGAAGGCGGTGGCGTCGTCCTTGTACTCCACGATGTACTCGCCCGGCTTGTCGGTGGCGTACACGCGCTTGGCCTTGCCTTCGTACTTCAGTTCGCCTCTGCTGCTGATTTCGCCTGTGGTCATAGCTTCTCCCTCAAAGTAGGAAAAGCGTCCCCCGAACCGTGACGGGGCGACGCCTGGACTGTCGCTGGGCTGGTCATTTGTGGCCTCCGGTGCCGTCTCTCGGACGGGCTTACCAGCCCCCCTGCGGCGGCGCGGGCTGGGGCGTCTCACGGGACGCGACTGGAAGAAAAAAGAGGTGTCAGCCTGCACAAGTGGCTGCCCCAGTAACTTAACATTTCCTGAACGGCGGGCGCCGGGACAGGGTTCACCTGCGCGGGACACCCCCGGGAGAACGTGGCAACGGCTACGGGGAACACCCGGCGAGCGGGAAACAATGCCGCATGTCAAACCTCTGGAGCTTTCTGGTGCTGTCGGGGGGCGCGCTCGTGGGCGGTGCGCTGGTGGCCGGTACGGTGGGGGGAAGTGCCCTGGCCCGCTCCGGCACACCACTGCCCGACAGCGCCCTGGCGCGGCCCGCCGGACAGTTCGGCCTGCCTTTTGCGGGTGCGCCCGGCCCCGACACTTGGCTGCTGGGGCAGGGCTACGGCAACACCACGGGCGCCTACCGGCAACGCCGCAGTACCTACGGGGCCTTGCAGGGCATTCACGCCGGGCTGGACTTTTCCGCGCCCTGCGGCACTCCGGTGCGGGCCATCGGTGACGGGGTGGTGGCCGAGGTGGACGGCTCGCACGGCAGCCCGCCGCACAATGTGGTCATCGACCACGCGGGGAACCTCTCCAGCCTGTACGGGCATCTGCGGGTACGCTCGCCGCTGCGGGTGGGGCAGAGCGTGAAAAAGGGCCAGGTCATCGGCAAGAGCGGCGACTCGCAGTTCACCTGCGTGAGCGCCCCGCACCTGCACCTAGAACTGCGGGACCGTTCGCACCAGCGGTTTCTGAACCCGGTGCCCTACATCGCCGCCGACTGGAACAGCCTCGCGCTGGCGGGCAGCTTCGGGCGCGGCTATGAATACGACCTCGACCAGCCGCGCCGGTGGCAGACCCCCGACACCCAGCCCGGCGCCCTGCGCGGTGGCCCGCTGCTCAACGAGTTCCGGCGGCCCTGGCCCCCGGCACCGGGAGGCGCGCGGTGAGGGGAATTGTGCTCGGTGTGCTGCTCAGCGGCGCGGCGTGGGCGGCCACCCTCCCGTCGCAGCCGGTGCTGACGGGCGGGTGCTGCGCGGGCGCGGTCTGGACGCCCGATTCCCGTGCCCTGCTGTTTCTCGACGGTCCCCCGGCTCGTCCGCAGACGGCCATCTATCAGGTGCCAGCGGGCGGAGGCGCGGTCACGCGGCGCTTCGCCACCGTCGCCTTCTACTCGCCCCGGCTGCTGTGGCAGGTCAGCCCCGGAAGCGGCGTGACCACCACGCTGCGCCGCCTCGCCGACGGGCGCACCTTCTCGCTGCCCACCGACCGCGCCGACGTGTCCTGGACGCCCTCGGAAACGCGGCTCGCCTATGCCCGCAGCGACACCACCGGCAACTACGACCGCCGCGCCACGCGCATCTTCGTGGCCGACGTGTTCGGGGCGCCGCGACAGGTGGCGACGGTGTACGGCGGTGGGGTGGTGGGCTGGCTGGACGAACAGACGCTGCTGCTCAGCGGCAAGGCGGCGCCGGGCAACCGGGACCGCGAGCTGTTCACCCTGAACACCCGCACTGGCGCGAAAAAGGTCCTGCGCGCAGCACTGGCCTTCCGCGCCGTGCAGATCAGTCCCGGCGGTCAGCACGTCGCCTACACCGTTTCCTTCGACCGTCAGGACCGCAACGGGCTGTGGCTCCAGCCGACCGGCGGCGGGGCGGCACGGGAACTGTCGGCGTTCGGCTCCTACCGCTGGCGCGACGCCCGGCGGCTGCTGCTGATTCCGCTGAACTCGGGCCGCGTCCATCTGCTGCGGCAGTACGACGTGGGCACAGGCAACTGGACCACGCTCGGGGACTTCGGCGACCAGGTGCAGCAGGGCGACTGGAACGTGAGTCCCGACGGCACGCGGGTCAGCTCCCTGAGTGCCAAAGACGGCAACGTGCGGGTGCTGCGGCTGCCCTGACCCTGAGCGGGCCGGCCCTGGACGAAAACCACCGACCCAGTTTGAAGTGGGGCCGGGAGTGCACCTGTTCAGTTCAGCAGCCGCTCGCCCGACTCGGGCAGCACGTCCAGGCGAAACGGCGCAATCGGCACCCGTGCCTGCTCGCCCCAGGCGTTTTGCATCACGTAGTGGCCCTCCATGCGGCCCGGCAGGGCGTCCACCGTGACGAACGAGTTGTAGGTGTACTGGGCGCCCGGCGTGAGCAGCGGCTGCTCGCCCACCACGCCCTCACCCTCCACCGTGAACTGCTGGCCGTCGCCGCTGGTGATGTCCCAGTGGCGGCTGAGCAGCTTCCAGCTTTCGTCGCTGCGGTTGTCGATGGTGATGAAGTAGGCGAACAGTTGGCGCTGCGGCGTGCTGTGGGAGGGAACGTGCTGCACCTGCACGGTCACGCTGATGTCGGGAAAAGAGGACATGCCCCGATGGTACGGGTCTAGAGCATTTGACAAAAAGACGTTACGTCTTTTTGGCGAGCGGAGCGAGTGCAAAACACTGAGCAGGGCGGAGAATGGAGTGATGCGGGGTGCCGTTCCGCGCATCACGTAATTCGGAGAACTGCTCTAGACTGCGCGTCATGTCCGACGCCCAGAGTTCCGGCAACCCGAGTCCCATCAACCGCGACTTTCTCTTCGCGCTGCTCTCGCAAGCGGCCCCCAGCGGATACGAGCGCCGCGCCGCCGACGTGTGGAAAAAGGAAGCGGCCACCTTTGCCCGTGTCTCGGAAGACCACTACGGCAACGTCTACGCCGAACTCGGCCCCCAGGACGGCCCCACCATCGCCCTGATGGGCCACCTCGACGAAATCGGCCTGATCGTCTCGCACATCGACGACAAGGGGCATCTGAGCGTGCTGGGCGTGGGCGGCTGGGACCCGCAGGTGCTGGTCGGCCAGCGCATTCGCCTGCTGGCGCCCGGCGGCGACCTGCTCGGGGTCATCGGCAAAAAGGCGATTCACGTGATGGAGGCCGAGGAACGCACCAAGGCGAGCAAGCTCGAAGACCTGTGGATCGACGTGGGCCTGGAGGCCGAGGAGGTCAAGGCCCTCGTTCCCGTCGGCACCTACGGCGTCATCGAGCAGGGGCCGATCATGGTGGGCAACAAGGTGGTCAGCCGCGCCCTGGACAACCGCATCGGCGCGTTTATCGTGCTGGAGGCGCTGCGGGCGCTCGGGAACACCGACCTCAAGCACCGCGTGGTGGCGGTGGGCACCAGCCAGGAAGAAATCGGCGTGTTCGGAGCGCAGACCAGCGCCTACCGCCTCGACCCGGTGGCGGGCATCGCGGTGGACGTGACCCACGAAACGGGGCAGCCCGGCGTGAGCGAGAAGAAGTACGGCGTGGCCCCCTTCGGCTCGGGTGCCAACCTCGCCGTCGGCCCCATGAGCAACCCGGTGCTGCTGCGTCAGCTCACCGAGGCGGCGGCCCGCGAGAACATTCCCTACACCCTCTCGGCCAGCGGGCGCTACACCGGCACCGACGCCGACGCCCTGACCCTGGTGCGCTCGGGCGTGCCGACCGGCGTGGTCAGCATTCCCAACCGCTACATGCACAGCCCCAGCGAAATGATCGACGAGCGCGACGCCCGCGCCTGCATCGACATCATCGTGGCCTGGATTCGGGGCCTGGAGGCGACGCCGGACTTTGTCCGAACGGCACCCCATTCCGTCTGACGCGGAACTGAACTATTCTTCAGAGATGTCGGAAAAGCGCCGCCATCTCTTCCGCGCCGTTCAGTTCCGCCCTGTCTTTTACTCACTCTGCTGCGCAGCTTTGCAAGTCCGTTCGGAAAAACAGTTTGGATACCCAAACTATTTTTCAAAGCTGTATCAGAAGATGTTGCGTGGATTGACGACCTGTTCGTAATACGGATTCCGCTTAATTCCTGCACAGTCGGGAAAGCGCCGCCTGTGCATCCATATCGCGGAATCCGTATTTTTTCCTACTCGCATCCGCCAATGGTTCGTGCAGTTTTAGGCGGCTTTGAGGCCAAAATTTAGCGGACTGAACGGCAAATGCTCTAATTCTGCAAAGCGGGCCGAGAGGTCCAAGTTGGACAAAATCACCTGGGCCAGCAGGGCGTTATACGCTCTGCGTTTCATGTCTTCGAGACTGAACACCAGATCCTGCCCGCCACCGGCCGCCCGCAGGACCTCCAGCCGACAAAGATTCAGGGTCAGCAGCACCACATTCCAATGCGCTTCAATGCCCTGCTGTGAGCGCAGTTGCACATCCTGGCTCCCCAGGAACTGCTTGGCATCCCGGAAGATCAGTTCAATCTCGAAACGGCTCCGGTACAGCGCCATGATCTCATGAGCGGGCATCGTCACAGCGGTGCTGAACAGCACCGCGTAACCCGTCACTTGACCCTTTTTACCGACCTGCTGGATGACGACTGCACGCACTTCTCGCGCCCACTGCACGCTCCAGACCACCTGAGTCCACACCCGCTCGGTCGACGTTTCAGAAACGAGGTCAAAGCGCTGCAAGTCGCTGAAATCCACCTTGCCGTCGAACTTTTTTGGCCGTCCGCGTCGTCTGGGATGCTCGCCGGTATAGAGATACTTGAGGTTGGCGTTGCGAGGAAATCTGGAGATGAATGGGAGACCGTGACCGGTCACGGTCTCCACCATGGATTCTTTCGCATAGTTCCCATCCGCAACCACAGCGGCCAGATCAAGCCGTGGAACAGTCCGGAGATCGAGCAACACGTCATCCAGCTGGTCAGCGGCCTGTTCCAGACGACTCGGGGCCTCAGACCCGGTCCGGGTCTGACGAACATCAACCGTGAACGCCTGTCGGTGCTGGACATCAATCAGGGCACAGCAGGATTGCTCGATCCCACGTTCGGTTCGTGCAGCACAGCCATTCCAGAACGAGCCGAGGTGTGCGGTGTGCTGACCAGATTTGCGGTGAAAAGAGGCGTCGATGGCCAGAACGCACAGTGGGCTGATCAGCCCACTCTCAATCGCCGTGCTCACAGTCGCCCGGTGTACTGCGCCCCAGGGAATGGCCCCGGGGTCACTTCGGTGCAGCCAACGACGGATCGTACTCTCCGAGCAGGCCGCATATCGGGAGAGGTTCAGGACGTTCAGCCGTCCAGGAACAGCGAGAAATACGCTAAGCAGCACGGTCAGAAAATTCCGCTGCGTCTTGCGCAGCGGGACCGCGCTGAGAACGTACTGTAGGATGGCCATTAGACCCATTGGAAGCGGTGTGTTCACAGCCCCATTTTCGGTGGGTCTTTCTTTGTGACCTCAAAACTGCACGAACCATTGATCCGCTCGGATTGAATCTGAAACGACCAGATTCAATCGGAATCCGTCTCAGGCCGACGCGCCGCGAGAACCTCGGGCGCATGGGGGCGGCCCCGTATCCTGAGCGCATGTCATCCGCTGCACTTCCTTTTCGCATCGGCTACGGCGAGGACGCCCACCGCCTGGCCGCCGGGCGACCGCTGGTCCTGGGCGGCGTCCCCATTCCCCACGCCGAACTGGGCGCTGTGGCCCATTCCGACGGTGACGCGGCGCTTCATGCCGTGGCCGACGCACTGCTTTCGGGCCTCGCGCTGGGCGACATCGGGCAGTATTTCCCCGACACCGCCGCCGAGTGGCAGGGCATGGACTCGCGCCGGATTCTGGCAAAGGCGCTGGAACTGGTCACAGGGCGCGGCTACCGCCCGCTGAACGTCGCGCTGGTGGTCACCCTGGACCGGCCCAAACTGGGGGCGCTGCGGGCAGACATCGCCGCGTCGGTGGCCGAGTTGCTGGGGCTGGCCGTGACCGAGGTGGGCGTGAGCTTCAAGACCTCCGAGGGACTGGCACCGGAGCACGTCCAGACCCGCGTGACGGTGCTGCTGGGGCGCATGGATGTCTGACCCCCAGAGCACCGGGCCGCTGCTGCACGTCGTCCTCTTCGAGCCGGAAAAGGCCGGGAATGTCGGCAACGTCGCCCGCACCTGCTCGGTGCTGGGGGCCGAGCTGCATCTGATTCGCCCGTTCGGGTTTCACCTGCACGACCGCGAGTTTCGCCGGGCCGTCATGGATTATCTCTCAGGCGTCACGCTGCACGAGTACGCGGGCTGGAGCGACTTTCAGGCGCGGCTGCCCGACACCGCCCGCGTCTTCGCCTTTTCTGCCCACGCCACCGAGTACCACACCCGCGCAGGCTTTCGGCGCGGCGACTACCTGCTGTTCGGCCCCGAATCGCGCGGGCTGCCCACCTGGCTGCGCGACGCCCTGCCCAGGTTGAAATTGCCGCAACCCGGCGGGGGCCGCAGCCTGAACCTCAGTGTGGCGGCGGGGGTGGCGGCCTTCGAAGCCGGGCGGCAAATCGAGGGATGGTGAGGGCACCTGCAGCTGCTTACAACCATCTTCCAGCACAGGAAGTTCGGCGCGAATGCAAGGAATTGACAGCGCCTGCATACCGGGGTATAGTTTTTGTCATGACCGCTCCGAGTGAGCGGGTTTTTTATTGTCGCTGGGATTATCGCTGGGTTTGCGCGAACGGGCGGCGGCGTGCCTGCCCCGTCCGGGCGGCACATGGCTTTCTAATGAAGCTGCCAAGGAGCAGGTCACCTGGCCGACCTAGCATGGGGGCACTATGCGCCGTTCCCTCCCCCTGCTGGCCCTGGCCGCGTTGCCCCTCGCCCTGTCGCCCGCCCTGTTCTCCGGCCTGCCGTCTGCGCTGGCCTCCGGGTCGGCGGCGCCGGTTCGCGCACCGGTGAGCAGACCGGCCAGCGCCCGCCCGCCGGTGCTGCGGCCCGTGGTGACGGCGCGGTACGCCCATGACCGCACCGCCTTTACCCAGGGGCTGCAATACCTCGGCGGCGGGCACTACCTGGAAAGCACCGGGCAGGTGGGCGAGTCCGACGTGCGCGTCAGCGAGTTGCGCGGGGCGAAGGTGCTGTGGCGCACGCCGCTTGCGCCCGCGCTGCCGCAGGCGTTCGGCGAAGGCGCGGCGCAGCTTGCCGGCACCGTCTACCAGCTCACCTGGCAAGACGGCGTGGCACTCACCTACGACGCCCGCACCCTCAAGGAAACGGGGCGCCACCGTTACTCGGGCGAGGGCTGGGGACTGACCCACGACGGCAAAAGCCTGATCATGAGCAACGGCAGCGCGAGCCTGGTCTGGCGCGACCCCAAGACGTTCGAGGTGCAGCGCAGCGTGCAGGTCACCGACCAGGGCCAGCCGGTGCGCAACCTCAACGAACTGGAATACGTGCAGGGGTCGGTCTACGCCAACGTCTGGCTGACTGACCGCATCGCCCGGATTCACCCGCAGACGGGCCGGGTGCTGAACTGGATCGACGTGTCGGCCCTGACCCGCGAGGTCAGCGCGGCGGCGACCAAGCAGGGCCAGGCGCTGTCGTTCGACGACGTGCCCAACGGCATCGCCTTCGTGCCCGAGCGCGGCACGCTGCTGCTGACCGGCAAGCGCTGGCCGACCGTGTTCGAGGTCAAGGTGCCGGGACTGGGCCTGAAGGTGGAAGGCACGAAGAACTGAAGGGCAGCCGTTTTTCCGGCGGAGTTACGGAGCGGCGGGCGAGGACCCTCCGGCCAGCTTGCCGGAAACCGCCGCCCAGATTTCCGCTTCCAGGTCGTCGGCGCTGCGGGTCGCGTCCAGCACCAGAAACCGCTGCGGCTCGGCGCGGGCGAGATCCAGAAAGCCCTGGCGCACCCGGCGGTGAAAGTCGAGGTCGGCGCGTTCCAGACGGTCCGGCTGTCCGCGCCGCGCCGCCCGTTCCAGCCCCAGAGCCGGGTCGAGGTCGAGCAGCACGGTCAGGTCCGGCGAGAGGCCGCCCGTCACCTCGTCGGTGATCTGGCGCAGCAGCGGCAGCCTCAGCCCCCGGCCCGCGCCCTGATAGGCGAGCGAGGAGTCGGCGTAGCGGTCACACAGCACGGTTTCGCTGCGCTCCAGCGCCGGGCGCAACACCTCGCGCACGAGCTGGGCGCGGCTGGCCGAGTACAGCAGAAATTCGCCCAGCGGTTCGATGTCCACCGCCGGGTCGAGCACCACCTCGCGCACCCGCGTGCCCAGCGGCGTGCCTCCCGGCTCGCGGGTGACGGTCACGGCCCGCCCCGCCGCCCGCAGCCGCGCTTCCAGCCGGGCGAGCTGCGTCGTCTTGCCAGCACCCTCCGGCCCTTCCAGGGTGACGAAAAAGCCCCGGCTCACAGGCCAGTCGGGAAGTTGAGGAACTGCCAGGGAATGCCGAATTCGTCTTCGATTTTGGCCGCCAGCGCCCGCACGCCGAAGACCTCGGTTTCGTAGTGCCCGGCGAAAATCACGTTCACGCCGTACTCGAACGAATCGTGGAAGTGCTTGTGCTCGGGTTCGCCGGTCAGCAGGGTGTCCAGCCCCAGCGCGGCGGCCTCGGCAATCGCGCCTGCCCCGCTGCCGGAAGTCACGCCGACGCGGTGCACGTTGGGCGAGCCGCCACCGTGAACCAGACAGATTTCGCCGGTCAGCTTCTGAATCCGGTCGGCAAAGTCCTGCAGGCCCAGCTCACGCGGCAGCCGCCCCGCCACGCCGATCTTGTGGCCCTGCCAGTCCCCGAAGGGTTGCAGGTCGGTCAGGCTCAGGGCGCGGGCGATCATGGCGTTGTTGCCGACTTCTGGGTGGGCGTCGAGCGGAATGTGCGCGGCGTAGAGGTTGAGGCCCGCCCCAATCGCCGTGCGCACCCGCTCGTAGTGCGGCCCGGTAATCGCCAGGGGCTTGCCCCAGAACAGCCCATGATGCACCAGCAGCAGGTCGGCGCCCGACTCGGCGGCGGCCTGAAGGGTCTGGAGGCTGGTGTCCACGCTCGCGGCGATGCGGCGCACCCTTTCGGCGCCCTGAATCTGAAGGCCGTTGAGCGACGGGTCGGGGTACGCCCCAAGCTGGAGGTAGTCCCCGAGCCAGCGCACCAGGTCGTCCCGTCCGATGTCGCCGCGCCCGGCCTGAGACGAATCGGTTTGAGAAGAAGAAGCAGTCATAGAGGGCATTGTAGAGGGGGTGGCCTTCAGAGGGCCTCTCCGGGCACGGGCCGCGAGGCGTGCGCCCGCAGGTGCCCCACCTTTTCTGACCTTTCGGCAGCGAGGCCGCGTGTTCTACTGCTGAACGTGCGCCGACTCGCCCTGTTCGTTTCCCGTCGTCCCTGGGCCGTGCTGCTCGTCTGGGCGCTGCTGGCCCTGCTCAGCCTGCCGTTCGCCGCCCGCGCCCCCGCCGCGCTGAGCGCCAGTCCCGGCACGCTGACGAATTCGGAAAGCGCCCGCGTGTCGGAGCTGCTGCGCGACAAGTTCGGCGAGACCGACACCAACACCGCCCTGCTGGTGACCCGCAGCGCGCCGGGCCTGGACACCGAGCAGGGTCGGGCGACCTACCAGCGCTTTGTGGACGGGCTGCGCGAGGTCGAGGGCGTGACCCGCGTTCTGCCCGCCCAGAGCGGCAGCCTGACCAGCCGGGACGCGGCGGGGACACGCGCCCTGACCGTCGCGCAGATTCCGCTGCAAGACGGGGGCAAGGAGACGCTGGCCCGCATCCGGGCCTACGTGCGCGAGGTGGACTCGCCCGCGCTGGACATCCGGGTGACCGGCGGGCAGGCGATTGCCGACGACTTTACCGAGTTCGCCGAGGCCGACACCAAGCGCAGCGAATTCGTGGCGCTGCCATTGATTGCCGTGCTGCTGCTGCTGGTGTTCGGGGCGCTGGTGGCGACAGGATTGCCGCTGGTGGTGGGCGTGCTGAGCATCAGCGTGGCGATGGCGGGCCTGTACTTCCTGACCACCGTGATGGAGGTGAGCACCTTCGCGCAGAGTGTGGTGACGATGCTGGGGCTGGGCGCGGGCATCGACTACGCCCTGCTGATGGTCAACCGTTTCCGCGAGGAACTGGGGCGGCGGGGCAGCTCTGCCGAGGCCGCCGCCCGCACGGTGGAAACGGCGGGGCGCAGCGTGCTGTTCAGCGGGGCCACAGTGGCGATTGCGATGGCGGGGCTGCTGCTGCCGCCGCTGTCGTTCGTGCGGTCCATCGGCATCGGGGGCGTGCTGGCGGTGGTGCTGACGGTGCTGGCGAGCCTGACCGCGCTGCCCGCCCTGCTGACGCTGCTGGGCGAACGGGTCAACGCGCCGCGCCTGCTGCGTTCCACCTGGGCGCAGTCGGCGGGGGCGTCGGCGGCGTGGACGGCGTTCGCCCGCCGGGTCACGGCCCGGCCCCTCGCCGCCGTGCTGCTGAGCACCGCCTTTTTGCTGCTGCTCGCCGTGCCCGCCGCCCGCATGAAGACCGGGTACGCCGGGGCCTGGGGGCTGGTGCCGGGCGTGGAAAGCCGCGACGCCCTCCAGGACGTGCGCGATATGGGGGCCGGCGGCCTGCTCAGTCAGTACGAGGTGCTGCTCGACCTGCAGGGCCAGCGTTACAGTCCCGACCAGAGCGCCAAGTTTCAGGCGGTGGTGGGCGACCTGCGGGCGCTGCCTGGGGTCCGGGCGGTGCTGAGTCCCTTTCTGACCCCCGCCGACCTTCAGGCGACGGGCGCAGGCAGCAGCGACACGCTGGGGGCGCTGAGTCTGCTCACCCAGCGGTCTTTTAGCCGTGACCGCACCTTCCTGCGGGTGACGGTGGTGCCGGACGACACGCTGCGGGCCGACCTCGCTCCGGCGTTCGAGGGGCGTCTGCGGGCCACGCTCGAACGCAGCGGTTACCGCTTCCTGCTCGGCGGCGCTCCGGTGGGCGGGCGCGAATTCGGCGAGGCGATTACGGACACGCTCCCGACGGTCATTCTGTCGGTGTTTGCCGGAACGTTCGTGCTGCTGCTGCTCGCCTTCCGCTCGCTGCTGATTCCGCTCAAGAGCATCCTGATGAACGCGCTGACGGTGGGCGCGGCGGCGGGGGTGGTGACGTGGGTGGTGCAGGAAGGCCACTTCGCCGGGCTGCTCGGGATTCCGGCGAGCGCGGGCGTGCTGGACTCCTCGCTGCCGCTGCTGCTGTTCGCGGTGATGTTCGGCCTGAGCATGGACTACGAGATTTTTCTGCTTTCCCGCGTGCAGGAAGAGCACCTTGCCGGGGCCAGCAACGACGAGGCGGTGGTCCGCGCCGTGGGGCACACCGCCCGCATCATCACCAGCGCCGCCGTCATCATGTTCATCGTCTTTACCGCCTTCATGTTCGGGCGCGTGGTCGCCACCAAGAGCGTGGGCCTGGGTCTCGCCGTCGCCGTCGTGCTGGACGCCACCCTGGTGCGGCTGGTGCTGGTCCCGGCCTTTCTCAAACTGGCCGGGCGCTGGAACTGGTGGCTCCCGGGCTGGCTGGACCGGCGGCTGCCGCACATCAAGCTGGAGCACTGACGCGGCTCAGGAACGGCCCGCCCGCGTGCGCCACAGAAAGCGCCCGACCAGCGCCAGCCCGGCGAAGGTCAGCCCCGCCGTCAGCCCGAACCACAGCCCCCGCGCCCCCAGCCCGGCGCCGAAGGCCAGCCACGAACCGAGGCCCAGGCCCACCACCCAGTACGCCACCAGCGACACCAGCAGCGGCATGCGGGTGTCCTGCAGGCCGCGCAGCGCTCCGTTGGCGGTGACCTGCAGGCCGTCCATCAGTTGAAACAGGGCGGCGATGCCCAGAAATCCAGTGGCAACGGCGAGCAGATTGGCGTTGGCCGGGTCGTTCACGTTGACGAACACGCTGAACACGGTGCGGGGCGAGAGCAGTTCCAGCGCGGCAAAAGCCAGCATGACGCCAGCGGACAGGCCCATGCCCACCAGTCCGGCGCGGCGGGCCTGGGCGACGCGGCCCGCCCCGGCTTCGTTGCCCACCCGCACCCCGGTGGCCGAGGCGATGCCCAGCGGCACCATGAACAGCGCGGTGATCGCCTGCATGGTCACGTTCTGCGCGGCCAGCACCTCGGGACCGAAGCGGGCAATCAGCAGGGTCGTCACGCTGAACATGCCGCCCTCGGCCCCCAGCGTCAGGCCGATGGGCCAGCCCAGCCGGAACAGCGCCCGGACCTCGTCCCCAACTGGCCCTTCCCCAACTGGGACTGTCTGACGCGCAGGCCCCACCCGGCGCCAGGCCAGCGGCCACAGCAACGCGGCCATGACCCACGCCGCCGACGCACTCGCGCCCGCCGCGCCCGCCAGCCCCAGCCGGGGCAGCGGCCCCCAACCGAAGGCGAGCGCCGGGGCAACCAGCGCCGCCCACCCCACCCCGGCGAGGGCCACCAGCGTCACCGGGCCGGGCTTGCCGGTGCCTTCCAGCGTGCCGCGCAGGGCGATAAACACGAGGTTCGGCAGCATCCCCAGCGAGTACACCCGCAGATACGTGGCGACCAGTTCGCGGTCCACTCCGGCGGGCGCGAAGTTCGGCAGGATGAAGGACAGCGCCCACATCAGCGGCAGCACGAGGGCCGTGAGCAGCGCCGCCAACCTCAGTCCGCCGCGCAGCGCCCGCACCACCCCGGCCCCGTCGCCCGCACCGTGCGCCTGCGCGACTCTGGGCGCCACCGAGAGCATCACCCCCACCACCATGATGAACATCAGGTAGTAGCTGGCGTTGGCATACGCGGCGGCGGCCAGTTCGCGTGCCCCCAGCCGCCCGATCACGGCGGTGGCGATCAGGGCCAGGGCGTTGGACGCGAACTGCGACGCGACCACCGGACCGGCCAGTTTGAGCAGCGCCCGCAGTTCGGCGGTGGTGGAGACGGTGGGTGGGGGCAGGGTCGTCATGGCAGGCCCGCCATCTTCGCATGTTTGTGTCTACCGGGGTTCTGCCCGGCCCGCCCCCAGTCAGCCCCCCGGGGTCAGCCTTCTTCCAGCGGATAGGTCCGCGCCGCCCGCAGCGCCAGCCCGATCAGGTACAGGTAAAAGACCCCCACCCCCAGAAACACCATCCACCCCGGAAAATTGCCGATGTCGGCCAGCGCGAAGGCTTCGGGGAACTCCAGCAGGAAGCCCTTGGGCACGCTGAGGTCGAGTTTGGCGAACCACGCGAGCAGCACGGCGGCGTAGATCCACAGGTAGTTGCGGTTGAGCCGCCAGCCCAGCGCGTCGTTGCGGGTCATGGGGCTACGCGGCTTGGCAAGTTCGGCCAGCAGCAGCTGGTGCCAGCCGGCGTCCACCTTGTCGCCCAGCATGGCAGGGTAAAAGAAGCGCTCCATGATCCTGACCCGGTGGTGGGCAATCTCGAAGGTGCGAAAGCGCCGGGCTTCCAGCCGCAGGAAAAAATAGTTCATGAACATGGCGAACAGAAAGGTCGCGTGGCTGTTGTTCACGTCCCCGAGGGCAAAACTGGCCAGGCCCGCCGTCGTGACCACCGACCAGTTGGTGGTCATGTCGAGCCGCTGGCGGTAGGCGGTCATCTTGCCGACCTCGGCGCGGTAAAGGTGAATCAGCGCGTTGGCCTGGTTGCCCGAATAGCTCACCTCGGTCAGTTTGCCTTCCCTGACCGCTCCTTCTCCGCCGCCCGTTCCGGGCATCAGCCCCGCTCCCGCGTCATGGGGTACAGGGTAACGCCTGTGTCCGGCAAGACCGCAAAAAACAGGAACCGGCCCGGGGCGGGCGGCTCCTGCTCAAGACGGAAAGGGCGGCTCAGAGCTTGTCGTCGGCGCGGCGCTCGACTTCGCGCACGTCGGCCTTCACGTCCTGCACGGCTTCGTGGGCGGTGTCTTTCACGTCGGCGGCGGTCTGCTCCGCTTTGGCCTTGGCGTGCCCCAGGCCACCCACGAGGTCGGTGTTGGCGTCGTCCATCTCGCGGCGGTACTCGGCCCCGTGCTGCGCGGCGCGGGCGCGGGCGGCTTCGGCCTCGGCGCGGTCTTTGGCGTTGTCGGCTTCGTCGCCCACACGCGCGGCGATGTCGTGGCCTGCGGCGCGGGCACGGTCAGCGAGGCTGTCCACTCCGGCTTTGGCGGCGTCGGCAATGTTTTCCAGCATGTTCTTCTTGTCGCTCATGGCCCCAGCCTGCGCCGCGCCGAAGCGGGGCCGATGAAAGGTGAGCCAAGGCGCCTTTGTTGAAGAGGTGGGGTTGAAGAGGTGGGGTTGAATGGGTGGGGAGGGTTGACCGCTCTCCGTTGCGGTCATACGGATTCCGCTTAATTCCTGCACAGTCGGGAAAGCGCCGCCTGTGCATCCATATCGCGTAACCCGTATTTTTTCCTACTCGCATCCGCTCTGCTGCGCAGCTTTGCAAGTCGGATTGAATCTGAAACTACCAGATTCAATCGGAATCCGTATCAGACGGTTGGACCTTTTGCCAAACAACACACAAAAAGCCCCCACCACGACGGGCGGGGGCTTTTTATATCCCGGCTTACTTCTGCGCGTGCACCACGAGCTTCATGGGGATGGTGACTTCGGGGTGGGCGCGGTAGGCAATGTCGTACTCGCCGATTTCCTTGACGGTCCTGGGCATGTCGATCTTGCGGCGGTCCACGTCGAAACCGAGCTGGTCGAGGCTGTCGGCCACGTCCTGGTGGGTGACGGCGCCGTAAATCTTGCCTTCGCCCGCGCGGACGCTCAGTTCCACGGCCACACCGTTCAGGCGGCTGGCGAGGTCTTCGGCCACGGCCTTTTCCTGCGCCTGGCGCTTTTCGATGGAGCGCAGCTGCGCTTCGAGGGTCTTCATGTTGGTGCGGGTCGCCGACACGGCGAGGCCCTGGGGAATCAGCCAGTTGCGGGCGTACCCGTCCTTGACGCTGACCACTTCGCCGGTCTTGCCCAGGCGGCTGGGTTCGAGAAGAATCACTTGCATGTCAAGGACTCCTTATTTCCGGACCAGTTTCTCGGTGTAGGGCAGCAGCGCGAGCTGACGCGCGACCTTGATGGTCTGCGCGATGCGGCGCTGGTGCTTGGCCGAGAGGCCAGTGCGGCGGCGGGGAAGAATCTTGCCGGTATCGCTCACGAAGCGGCGCAGCATCTTCACGTCTTTGTAATCGGTGATTTCCAGTTCCCCGATGGAGAACGGATCGACCTTCGGCTTGCGGGGGCGCTTGGGGCCCTTGCCGCGCGGCTTGCGTTCGCCGCTGTTTCCTTGCTGGGTCATGTTGGGTGTCCTTGGTGCAGCCGGAAGCCGGGGGCGCTAGGCCCCCAGACCTGTATTAAAAGGGCAGGTCGTCGTCTTCCGGCGGAAAATCGTCGAGACCTTGATCAATATCTAGGCCCCCCGAACGGCTCCCCGTGTTCGCCGCGCGGCTGGGTTGGCCCTGGCTGTTGCCGTAGCCGCCAGCTTGCGGGCGTGCAGCACTGCTCGCGGTCTGCGTGCGAGGTGCGGCAGGGGTGGCAGCGGAACCGGAGGCATTGGCCTGGCCCGCGCCTCGGGAAAGTGCTTCGACTCGCGTCGCCTCTACTCTTGTGCTGTTGCGCTTGTTGCCGTCCTTGTCGGTCCAGCCCTCGTTGACCAGCCTGCCCATGATCATGACGGGATCGCCGCGGCGAAGCTCCTTCATGTTCTCGGCGAGGTCGCGCCAGAGGGTGGCGTCGATGTAGTGGACCTTTTCCTGACGCTGTCCCTGACGGTCCTGGTACTGCTCGTTCACCGCCACGCTCAGGCTCAGCACGGCGTCGCCTGCGGGGGTGTAACGGATTTCCGGGTCACGGGTGACGTTGCCGATCACCATGACTTCGTTCATCGCGCCGCTCATGCGCACGCCACCACCCGCATCCTGAACCAGTTCGGGCTGGGTGCCGAGCTGTTCCATACGGAGGGCCTTGACGTTCACGGCGCTGCGCTTGCCGCCTTCGGGGGCTTCCCACTGGCGAAATTCCAGGGTGCCTTCAACCATCACGGCGTCGCCGCCCTTCAGGTTGCGCTCGGCCTGCCATTCGGCGGGCTTGCCCAGGATAGACACGCGGTGATACCAGGGCAGGTTGCGTTCACGGCCATCGTTGCCGACGATCCGGTCTTCGCCTGCGACGGTGGCTTCAAAAACGGCCATTCCGCTGCCGGTGTAACGAAGTTCGGGATCACGGGCGAGTGCGCCGATCAGAAAAACGTGGTTCATGCCTCGGGCCATAACAATTCTCCTTGGTAGCTGGCGAAATAACTAGAACTTGACATTGCTGGCGGACGGCCCTTGCGGGTTCACCACAGAGTAACAAGCAGAGACTATTATGTCAATGACATAAAAGGCTCAGGCCTTCTTGGTCTTCCACTCCGGGCGGTCCTTGACCACCAGGACGCGGCGGACGTTGTCGCGCAACCTAAGGCTGCTCGCGATGGCGGTTTCGGGGTTGCCCGAGGCCTTGATGGTGTACATCAGGTAGTAGCCTTCGCGGTCCTTGCCCACCTGGTAGGCCAGGCGGCGGTTGCCGAGGTCGTCGAGGTTGCTGATTTCAGCGCCCGCGCCGCGCACGGCGTTCTCGATGTAATCCTTCTCGATCTGCACCTGTTCGGCGCTGATGTTGGGGTTCAGGATCAGGTTGAGGTCGTACTGGTTCATGTTTCACCTCCTTGAAAAAGGGACTGTTCGCGGTTTCACGGCAAAAAGAACCTTCGCCGGACAGCGCAATTGGGAAGCTTACCAGAATCGCCCGGCAGATGGTAGGTGGGGAAGCACCCGCCTGCGTCCCACTCTTGCCTTCCGCTATCTGCCCTCAGCCTCCGCCACTTGGCCGATGCTCGGGGCCGAGAAGAGGCTTAGCCTGAAGGAATGGCCGCCCCTTCTCCCACCTTGACCGTATTGCGCACCTACCTGGGGCCGCTGAAAGGGGCGGTGGCGACCCTCGCCGCGCTGCTCATCGTCGGCACCGGCCTGAACCTGCTGCTGCCGCAACTCCTTTCGCGCTTCGTGGACAGCGCCAAACTTGGTGCCGGGGCGGATGTGGGACTGCTGGTGCGGCTGGCCGTCAGTTACATCCTGCTGGCGGTGGGCGTGCAATTGCTCAGCGCCGCCGCCACCTACCTGGGGGCGCAGGTGGGCTGGCAGGCCACCAACCGGCTGCGCGCCGACCTGATGGCGCACCT
The DNA here is from genome assembly GCF_011067105.1 of Deinococcus wulumuqiensis R12. Lineage (NCBI taxonomy): Bacteria > Thermotogati > Deinococcota > Deinococci > Deinococcales > Deinococcaceae > Deinococcus > Deinococcus wulumuqiensis. Next base: position 2,280,552 of record NZ_CP049357.1, read on the forward strand.
GCTGTCGCTGGACATGCAGGAACACAAGGAACGCACGCCCGGCGAAATGATCGAGCGCATCGACGGGGACGTGACGGCCCTGAGCAACTTCTTCTCGCAGTTCGCCGTGAGGGTGTTCGGGGCCGCGCTGCTGCTGACCGGCGCGGTGGTGATGTTCTGGCGCACCGACTGGCGGGTGGGGGCGGGCGTGACCGTCTTCGTGGCGCTGACCCTGTGGGCGATGAACCGGGTCCGCAAGGGCGGCGTGGAACCCACGCAACACGAACGCGAGGCGAGTGCGCGGCTGTTCGGGTACGTGGAGGAGCGCCTCGCCGGACTGGACGACGTGCGCTCGCTGGGCGCGGGGCCGTACCACCTGCGCGGGTTTCTGGCGGTGCAGCGCGACTTTTTCCACAAGTCGGTGCTGTCGTGGCGGCGGCGGGCGCGGGTGTGGCAACTCAGCATGGCGCTCTTTGCCGTGGGCTACGTGGCGCTGCTCGCCTCGGCGGTGGGCCTGTACGCGGCGGGGCTGATTACGCTGGGCACGGCGTTTGCCCTCTACCAGTACATGACGATGGTGGAAGAACCGATTGACCAGCTCACCAACCAGTTGCAGGACCTGCAAAAGGCGGGCGCGAGTCTGGTGCGCATCGGGGAACTGCTCTCTCTCCAGACGGCGCTGCCGGAAGGTAAGCGCGAACTGCCCCCCGGCCCGCTCGACCTGCGCTTTGAAGGGGTGGGCTTCAGCTACGGCGGCGCGGAGGCTGCGCCCGTGCTGCAAGACATCGGTTTCCACGTCCCCGCCGGGCAGACGCTGGGGCTGCTGGGGCGCACCGGCAGCGGCAAGACGACGCTGACCCGCCTGATTTCGCGCCTCTACGACCCCACGACGGGCGCGGTGCGGCTGGGCGGCGTGGACACGCGGGACGTGACCCTGGCCAGCCTGCGCTCGCGGGTGGCGGTGGTGACGCAGGACGTGCAGCTGTTTCAGGCGAGCGTGCGCGACAACCTCAGCTTTTTCGACGACCGCGTGACCGACGGGCAGGTGGAGGCGGCCCTGGCCGAAGTCGGCCTGAGCGAGTGGCTTTCGCGCCTGCCCGAGGGCGTCCGTACGCCGCTGCCTGCCGGAAGCCTGAGCGCGGGGCAGGCTCAACTGCTGGCCTTTGCGCGGGTGATGCTGCAAGACCCCGCCGTCATCATCCTCGACGAACCGAGCAGCCGCCTGGACCCCGCCACCGAAGCGCAGCTCACCGCCGCCATGACCCGGCTGCTCGCGGGCCGCACCGCCATCGTCATCGCGCACCGACTCGACACCGTGGCCCGCGCCGACCGGATTCTGGTGCTGGGCGCGGGAAAGATGCTGGAAGAAGGCGCACGCGCCGACCTCGCCCGCGACCCGCGCAGCGAGTACGCGCAGCTCTTGCGGGCAGGCCGGGAGGCGGAAGCGGTGCTGGCGTGAGGAAGTTCCTGTTACAGGACGGGGTGGCCCCCCCTCCCAGCCTCTGCAAGCAGCTCATACGAGTCCCTCACAAGGAGGGAGGAGCTAACGACAAGCCATCAGCCTTCTGCCATCCGCCTTCAGCCATCTGCCCGCAAAGGAACACCCCATGACCACTGCCCCCACCCCTTCCTCCACCTTCGCCCTCGCCAAGCGCCTGTTCGCCTATAACCCGGCGCTCTTCGGCGTCAATCTGCTGCTGTGGGGCGCGGTTCACGCTTCGCCCGCGCTGGTGACGCTCGCGGTGAGTCGCCTGTTCGGGCATCTGGAAGGCGCGGAAAACGCCGTGCCGAACGCTGTCGCGGCGGCGTGGGCGGCGCTGGGCTGGTTCGCGTTCGTGCGGGCGAGCCGTTTCGGGCTGTTCTACGGGGCGTTCCGGGCCTGGATAGAACTGTGGTACACGCTCGACGCGCTCATAAGGCGCAACCTGCTGGGCTACCTGCTGACGGCCACAGGCTCACGCCGCCTGCCCGACACGCCCGCCGAGGCGGTGAGCCGCTTCCGCGACGACGTGGACGACGTGGCGGGCTACACCGAGGTCTGGGTGGACGGCGCGGGCTTTCTGGTCTACACGCTGGTCGCCGTCACCCTGATGGCCCGGGTGGACCCGCTGATTACGGCGCTGGTGTGTGCGCCGCTGCTGCTGATGATTGTCTTCGTGCAGCGCCTCTCGCCCACCATCCGCACCTACCGCCGCCGGATGCGCGAGGCGACGGGCCGCGTGACCGACTTTATCGGGGAGACGTTCGGGGCGGTGAGCGCCGTCAAACTCGCCGGGCGCGAGGGGCAGATGGTGGCGCACCTGCGCTCGCTGGGCGAGACGCGCAAGGACGCGGCGCTGCGGGACGTGCTGCTCACCGAACTGATTCGCGGCGTGAACACCAACATGGTCAATATCGCGGTGGGGCTGGTGCTGCTGCTGGGGGCGGGGCGCGTGCGCGGCGAGGCGCTGAACGTGCAGGACTTCGTGCTGTTTATCGGCCTGCTGCCGAGGTTGACGGGCAGCATGGGCTTTTTCGGCGACGCGATTGCGAGGCACCGCCGCACCGGGGTCAGTTTCGAGCGCATGCACCGCCTGCTGGTGGACGCCCCGCAGGACGAAGCGGTGCAGCACCGTGACATTCACCTGCGCGGCGACTTGCCCGCCCTGCCGACTCGCCCCAGTGCGGAACCTCTGCGCGAATTGCAGGTGCAGCACCTCAGCGCCCACCACCCGGACGGCAGCGGCGTGGACGACGTGAATTTCACGCTCAGGCGCGGCGAATTCGTGGTCGTCACCGGGCGCATCGGCAGCGGCAAAAGCACCCTGCTGCGGGCCGTGCTGGGCCTGCTGCCGCGTGACGGTGGGCAGGTGTTCTGGAACGGGCAGGAAGTGGCCGACCCCGCTTCCTTTTTCGTGCCGCCGCGCAGTGCGTACACGGCGCAGCTTCCCAACCTCTTTTCCGACTCGCTGCGGGACAACGTGCTGAGCGGCGCGGACGCGGCCCGCCTTCCGCTGGCGGTGCGGCTGGCGCGGCTGGACTCCGACCTCGCGCAGTTGCCCGAAGCCGAGCAGACGCAAGTGGGCGCACGCGGCGTCAAGCTCTCGGGCGGACAGGTGCAGCGCACGGCGGTGGCGCGAATGCTGGCGCAACAGGCCGACCTGCTGGTGTTCGACGACGTGTCCAGCGCGCTTGACGCCCGCACCGAAGCCGAACTGTGGGACGGCCTCTTTTCCGAACTGGACGCCACCTGTCTGGTCGTCTCGCACCGCCGCGCCGCCCTGACCCGCGCCCACCGCATTCTGGTGATGGAAGGCGGGCGGGTGACGGCGGAAGGGACGCTTGCCGAGTTGCTGGAAACGAGCGCGGAAATGCGGGCGCTGTGGGCGGAGGAGGAATGATACGGATTCCGCTTAATTCCTGCACAGTCGGGAAAGCGCCGCCTGTGCATCCATATCGCGGAATCCGTATTTTTTCCTACTCGCATCCGCTCTGCTGCGCAGCTTTGCAAGTCGGATTGAATCTGAAACTACCAGATTCAATCGGAATCCGTATGATCCGCTTCCGAACCCTCTCGCACTCACCCAGGCACAGCACCCGAATGGCGGCTCCACGTCGTCGAGAAGCCGATGTTCTCTCCCTCGCCGTGCGTCGCAGCTTTGCCCGTCCGCTTCTGAACAAGAGATCAGAGGCGCTATTTCTCTCTCAGACCCGGATCAGATCGCGTCGAGGACGTCCTCCAGGACCAGTTTCCAAAGATCGAAGGTGTCTTCCATGTTCTTGTAAGTCACCCCGAAATCCAGATTGACATCCATCTGGAGGTTGAGATCCCCATCGCTGTCGATAAACAGCTTGCCGAAGCGCTTGTCGGCGTTCCACTGGTTGACCTCGGCCGCGGTCAGCCGTTTGCCGATCCAGTAGGTCGCGAACTGGATACTGGTGCAGTTTTTCTTGTTGGAGTCGCAGCCGTAAAAGTACACCGAGTATTCCTGGCCGCCGATGCGCCCGGTGATCTTGGGTGAACCGGTAGCAGACGACGTTCCGAGCGAAGCCGACCCGAACCCGCGTGCGATCCCCACCAGTTCCGTGGTCGAGGTGCCGGTAACGAGGGACTGGGCGGATTGGGCGGACGCGGGAACGCCGAACAGAACAGCCAGACCGAGAGCAGCAGAACGCTTCATAGGACCTCCTGTCGATTCTCCGGAACGCCCGGAGTCCACCTGGGTATGTCCTATTGTAATATTTCTCGCTTTCTCAGTCAATGGTGGGGCCGGGACCTGCCGGTGTTCTAGCCACCGACGTTCCAGGGGTCAGGCGCCGGGCCAGGTGGGGCAAGCGTACCGCCCCCCACCCTCCCTCCCGCCGCCGCCATGCCACACTGACTCCCGATGCCGGATTACGACCTGATCGTCATGGGCGCGGGCCACAACGCGCTGGTGACTGCTGCCTACGCCGCCCGGGCGGGCCTGAAAGTCGGCGTGTTCGAGCGGCGGCACCTCGTCGGCGGGGCGGTCAGCACCGAGGAACTGGTGCCCGGTTACCGCTTCGACTACGGCGGCAGCGCCCACATCCTGATTCGGATGACGCCCATCGTGCGCGAGCTCGAACTCACGCGGCACGGGCTGCATTACCTCGAAGTGGACCCCATGTTTCACTGCTCGGACGGCGAAACGCCCTGGTTTATTCACCGCGACCCCGCCCGAACCATCCGTGAGTTGGAAGAAAAGTTTCCGGGGCAGGGCGACGCCTACGGGCGCTTTCTCGACGATTGGACACCCTTCGCGCGCGCCGTGGCCGACCTGTTCAACTCGGCGCCGGGGCCGCTCGACCTGGGCAAAATGGTGATGCGCAGCGGCCAGGGCAAGGACTGGAACGAGCAGCTCCCGCGCATCCTGCGGCCCTACGGCGACGTGGCGCGCGAATACTTCACCGACGAGCGCGTGCGGGCGCCGCTGGTCTGGATGGCGGCCCAGAGCGGCCCCCCGCCCTCGGACCCGCTCAGCGCCCCTTTTTTGCTGTGGCACCCGCTGTATCACGAAGGCGGCGTAGCCCGGCCCAAAGGCGGGAGCGGTGGGCTGACCAAAGCCTTGCGCCGGGCCATCGAAGCCGAGGGCGGCGAGGTCTTCACCGACGCGCCCGTCAAAGAAATTTTGGTCAGGGACGGCCAGGCGCAGGGTATCCGGCTGGAGAACGGCGAGACGTACACCGCCCGCGCCGTCGTGTCGGGCACGCACGTCCTGACCACGGCTGCCGCGCTGCCCGACGAATACGTCCCCGCCGCCGCCAAAAATGTGCGCGTGGGCAACGGCTTCGGCATGATTTTGCGTCTGGCCCTGAGTGAAAAGGTCAAGTACCGCCACCACACCGAACCCGACTCGCGCGTGGGCCTCGGCCTGCTGGTCAAGAACGAACGCCAGATTATGCAGGGCTACGGCGAATATCTGGCCGGACAGCCCACCACCGACCCGCCGCTGGTCGCCATGAGTTTCAGCGCGGTGGACGACTCTCTCGCTCCCCCGCAGGGCGACGTGTTGTGGCTGTGGGCGCAGTATTACCCCTTCGAACTCGCCAGCGGCTCATGGGAAACGCGCACCGCCGAGGCGCGGGAAAACATTCTGCGGGCCTTCGAGCACTATGCCCCCGGCACCCGCGACACCATCGTGGGCGAACTGGTGCAGACTCCGCAGTGGCTCCACGACCATCTCGGCCTACACCGGGGCAACGTGATGCACCTGGAAATGTCCTTCGACCAGATGTTTTCCTTCCGCCCCTGGATGAAGGCGAGCCAGTACCGCTGGCCGGGCATCAGGGGGCTGTATCTCACCGGCGCGAGCACCCACCCCGGCGGCGGCATCATGGGCGCGAGCGGGCGCAACGCGGCGCGGGTGATTGTCAAAGACCTGACGCGGCGAGGCTGGCGGTGAGGAGAACGGGGGCCGGAGTCGCGGTGCTGCGCGGCGAGGACGTGCTGCTGATACGCCGCAGCGACAACGGCTTATGGGACGTTCCGGGCGGGGGGAAGCACCTTCTGGAAACGCCCGCTCAGGCAGCCCGCCGCGAACTGCGCGAGGAAACGGGGCTGAGTGTCGGTGGGCTGCGGCCCCTCGGCGTCTGGGAACATCGCCACACCTACCCAGACGGGAATGTGGTGGACTGGACGACACACGTCTTTACCGCCGCCTATACAGGAGGCACAGCCCAGGCCCAGGACGACGCAGCCGAAGCGCGGTGGTGGCCCCTGGACAATCTCCCCACCGCCCTGTCAGAAGTCACCCAGAGCTACCTCACAGCGCTAAGGGCACTTCGTTGATTCCCCCCCAACTCCTGCGCTGGGGCCTCGCCTTTGCCGCGCTCGGCCTCGCCTTTCTGGGAGCGCTCCTGGTGATGAGAGGCGGCGATTTCGGCTGGAGACTGATTGCGCTGGGGCTGCCGCTCTCCGGCATCATGGCGCTGGCAGGAGACGCGCTGGGCGGGGATTTTAGCGCCACTCTGGCGAAGCGCTGGCGTGCCCTGTTGACCCACACGGCACCCTGGCTGTGGTGGCTGGCCCTGTCGGTGGCCCTCAAAATCCCTGTTCCGCTGTGGCCGGAGGGCTTTTCGCTGCTGGGCCTCCTCAGCACGGCGGCCCTGTTCGCCTCGGCCCTGACGTTCGCGGCGGGGCGGGTGGGCTGGGCGCGGGCGGGGGCTATGGCGGTGTTCGCCTGCCTGACCGGGCTGGGCGTCGAAGTGCTGGGCAGTCAAACCGGGATTCCCTTCGGGCAGTATTCCTACGCCACGTCGCCGCCGCCGACCATCTTCACCGTGCCGCTCATCGTGCCGCTGGGCTGGTTCGCTTTCACGCTGGCGGGGCTGCTGCTCTCGGGCGGGCGGCCCTGGCTGGCGGGGCTGCTCATCATGCTCTGGGACGTGGGGCTAGAGCCGCTGATGACCGCGCAGCGCTACTGGCGCTGGAGCGACCCCCAGCCGCTGTGGGCAGGCGCACCCCTCCAGAACTTTCTGGGCTGGTGGGCGGTGGGCACGGCGATTGCCTGGGGCATGAAGCGTCTGGCGCCGGGGCTGTTCGCGGCGAGCAAGGAGCACGGAAAAGAAGGCTTTTCCCCGTCATTTTCGCTGGCCTACTTCACCGAGGCTTTTTTTCTGCCGGGCGGACTGGTGCTGGTCGGGCGGCTGGCGGAAGCGGCGGTTACCCTCGCGGCGATGATGCTGGGGGCGCTGCTGGCGCGGGCGGTGCGGCGTGGCCGTTAGGCAGGACTGGGCGGGCGACATGGTGCGCGGCAGCATTCGCCGCAGCCTGCGCACGGACCTCGCCGGGGTGTTCGTGACCGGGCCTTTGCCGCCGGGCGGCGCGGTGCTGGCCCCCAACCACCAGTCGTGGTGGGACGGTTACCTGCTGGCCGAACTCGCCTGGCAACTCGGGCAAGACTGCCGGGTGATGATGACCGAGCGGCAACTCGCCCGCTTTCCTTTTCTGCGGCGGGCGGGGGCCATGGGCACCGGAGAAGTCCGCGCCGCCGTGCGCCATGCCCGGAGCGGCGGCTGGGTCGTCGTTTTTCCCGAAGGAGCGCTGCAACCGCCCGGGCCACCCGGACCCCTGCACCCCGGCGCGGCGTGGATGGCGCGGCAGGCAGGCGTGCCCCTCGTTCCCGTCGGTCTGCGGGTGCTGGTGCGCGGGGCGCAAAAGCCCGAAGGATTCGTGCGGTTCGGGGTGGCCGCTTCTCCTGCCGAGCTGCCGGGTGCCCTGGGCCAGACGGTGGCCCGGCTGGACGCCGACCTACAAGCCGCCGACCCCGACGCTCCCCCCGCCGGGTACCTGCGCTGGGTGCGCGGGGCGGCGAGCGTGCATGACCGGCCCGGACTCCCCGCGCGGCTGCTCACCCGGCTGACTGGAGACCGATGAAGCTTTTTGCCTTCCTGTACCACACCCTGACCGGCGGCTTTCTGGCCTACCGCGTCCTGATGCTGCTCATCAACGCCGCCACCTTCCCCCGCCTGCGCCCGCAGTCCGCAGCGCCCGGCGTGCGCGTGTCGCTGCTCGTTCCTGCGCGGGACGAGGAGGCCAACCTGCGGCGGAACCTGCCCGGCCTGCTGGCCCAGGGCGCGGCAGAGGTGCTGGTGCTGGACGACGGTTCACGCGACGGCACCGCCGAGACAGCGCGGCAACTCGGGGCGCGGGTGCTGACGGGCGAGCCGCTGCCGCCCGGCTGGGTGGGCAAGACATGGGCCTGTCAGCAACTCGCGCAGGCGGCCAGCGGCGACGTTCTGATTTTTACCGACGCCGACGTGACCTGGCACCCCGGTGCCCTGGGCGCAGTCCTGGCGCAGCTTCGGCACTCGGGGGCTGACCTGCTGAGCGTGTGGCCGCGTCAGCGCAACGTGACCCCCGGAGAGCGGCTGCTCACCCCCCTGGCCGAGCTTCCCCTGATCGCCCTGTTTCCGTTGCCGCTGCTGCGGTTTCCCGTTCCCGCCGCCAGTGCCGCCAACGGACAGGTGATGGCCTTTCGCCGGGCGTCTTACTGGCACCTCGGCGGGCACGCGGCGGTGCGCGGCGAGGTGCTGGAAGATGTTCGTTTTGCCCACCGGCTGCGCCGGGCAGGGGGCAATCTCTCGCTCGCGCTGGGGCAGGAATGCATCAGCGTGCGGATGTACCGCTCCTACCCCGACTCGGTGCAGGGCTTCGGCAAGAACCTGCTCGCGGTGCACGGCGGCCACCGTGCGCTGCTGGCGCTGTCGTTCGCCTTCGTTCTCGCCAGCTACACGGTGCCCTGGCTCGGGCCGGTGCCGGGGGCGCGGCGGCTGCGGCTGGCGAGCGTGGCCGAGCGTCTCGTCACCAACCTGATTGCCGGGCGCCGCCAGCCCGCCGACCTCGCCGAGGGGCTGCTCGGCCCGCTCACGCCGCTGCTGATGCTGCCGGTCTATCGCCGGGCGCTGCGGCGGCAGGTGACCTGGAAGGGGCGCGAGTACCGTCAGTGACGGCGCACCGCTATGCTGGTTCCATGACGTTTTCCGCTGGCGACGCCTCCCCGCCCCCCCAGCGCGGCCCGCTTGCCAACCAGGTGATCGCCGTGACCAGCGCCGACCAGGGCTATGGCCGCCCCATCGGCACCGCACTCGCCCACGCGGGAGCCAGCGTGGTTCTGGTGGGGACCGCGCCCGAAACCCTCGCCGCCATCGCCAGCGGCATCGAGCAGCAGGGCGGGCAGGTCATTCCCCTGGCCGCCGACGTGTCGGTGCCGCTCGACTGCATCAGCGCCCTCGGGCGGATTCTGGACATCTACGGAGAACTGCACGGCGTGGTGCATCTGGCCGACCGCCGGGCGCACTCCAACTTTCAGGACCTCAGCGAGAACGAGTGGATGGAGCTGTTCAACACCAACGTCAAGAGTACGGTGGCTCTGACCCAGGTGCTGCGCCGCCGGCACCCACACACCTGGGTCACGGTCGTGGGGCCGCACCGCGACGAAGCTGGGTTGCAGGCCCAGCCACAGCGCGGA
>NZ_CP049357.1:2295000-2452500 GCF_011067105.1 Deinococcus wulumuqiensis R12
GGTAAGAAGGTGCCCCGCTGCCCCTAACTTTCCGGCCAGGGTGCAGTTCAGACTTACATGCCCGGCAGTCCGTCCCTTTGTCCTTCTCTGCTTCCCAGCTTTGCCAGTCCCATTCGGCAAGTCCTGCCAGTCAGATTCCATCGTGTTTCCAATACGATTCAATCGGAATCCATGTCAGCCATTCACGACGGAGGGACGCCGAGGGGCCACACGCGCTGTAGGCACGGCCGGGGGGCTACAATCAGGGAGCTATGGCGGACATTAAAGTTCCTGTTTTTTCCGAATCGGTCAGTGAGGGCACGCTGCTGACCTGGCACAAGAAACCCGGCGAGGCGGTCAAGCGCGGTGAGGTGCTGGCCGAGATCGAGACCGACAAGGTCGTGCTGGAAGTCACGGCGCAGCAAGACGGCGTGCTCCAGACGGTCGCCAAGAACGAGGGCGACACCGTGCTGAGCGAAGAAGTGCTGGGCACGATGGGCGAAGGCGGCGCGGCGGCTGCTCCCGCTGCGGCCCAGGACCAAGCCAGCGGCCCCGTGGCGAACGAAGCCTCGGCGGGCGGCACGGCCCAGCAGCCCGACAGCGCGGGCATCCAGCCTGCCGCTCAGGGTGGCGAGCGCCGCGAGGACCTTTCGCCCGCCGTGCGCAAGATCGTCGAGGAAAAGGGCCTGGACGTTTCGCAACTTCCGGCCACCGGTCCCAAGAACAACATCACCAAGGCCGACGCGATGGGTGCCACGGCTCCCGCTCCTGCCGCGCAGCCCGCAGCACCGGCGGCCAAGTCGCCCATCGTGCTGCCTGCGGGTGCCCGTCCCGAAGAGCGCGTGCCGATGACCCGCATCCGCTCGCGTATTGCCGAGCGCCTGAAGGAAGTGCAGAACACCGCTGCGCTGCTGACCACCTTCAACGAAGTGAACATGCAGCCCGCGATGGACCTGCGCAAGAAGTACCAGGACCAGTTCGTCAAGAAGCACGGCGTCAAGCTCGGCTTCATGAGCCTGTTCGTGCGGGCCGCCACCGAAGCCCTGAAAGCCTTCCCCGTCGTCAACGCCAGCGTGGACGGCAAGGACATCATCTACCACGGCTTCTACGACATCGGTATCGCCGTGGCCTCCGAGCGCGGTCTGGTCGTGCCGATTCTGCGTGACACCGACCAGATGAGCCTCGCGGACATCGAAAAGGCCATCGCCGGGTACGCCGACAAGGCCCGCAGCGGCAAGCTGACCATGGAAGACATGGCGGGCGGTACCTTCTCGATCACCAACGGCGGCACCTTCGGCTCCATGATGAGCACCCCCATCATCAACGCGCCCCAGAGCGCCATTCTGGGCATGCACAACATCATCGAGCGCCCGATTGCTCAGAACGGTCAGGTCGTGATTGCCCCGATGATGTACCTCGCGCTGAGCTACGACCACCGCATCATTGACGGCAAGGAAGCCGTGCAGTTCCTGGTCACCATCAAGAACCTGCTGGAAGATCCGGCCCGCATGCTGCTCGACCTGTAATCCGTTTCAACCTGCTTCTGACAAGCGAGCGGCTGGCCCCCCACGGGCTGGTCGCTTTCTTTTTGTCGCGTCAGGGGCCTGTGAGACCGCCGGGGTTACCCTGCGACCATGAGTTTGCAGGGGCGACTGGGCGGCGTGACCGCTGGACTGGACCTGAGCGGCGAGTGGGACGGTCAGGCTTTTCGCGGGCACATCGGCGGTTATGTCGATGGACAGGACGTTCTTATCACGGCGGGACAGGGCGGCATTGCCGGGCGCGTGGGCGGCTACACACAGGGCTTCGACTTGGCGGCGCACATTGAAGACCGCAGCCTCGTCGTGCGGCTGGGCGGCTATACCGACGGGGTAGACACACGGCTGAGCTTCGGTCAGGACGGAGCGGAGGGGCGCTACGGGTCGTTCACGGCGGGGCAGGACGTCAAACTGCGGCACTACGGTGGAGAAGTACGGGGCCGCTTCGGGGGCGTCAGCGAGGGCATGGATTTCCGTCTGGATCTGGGCAACGTGCCGCTGCCGCTGGGTGCCCTGCTGGCGGTCTGTGCCTTCCGGGTCTGGCAATTGCGGACAGGGTAAGCCGGGGAGTTAAACAGCGGAAGGCGGGTCAGAAGCGGTTGGCCTATGCTGCCGGGCATGACTGCCACACCGGGCCTGAAACTCCTGCTGATCGTTCCCCACCCCGACGACGAAGTGTACGGAGCCGCCGGAACCCTCATGGAATACATCGCGGCGGGCGAGTCCTGCGGGCTGGTGACGCTGACCCGGGGAGAGGCTGGGCGCACCCTGGGCCTGTGCAACGGCCCCGACGAACTGATGCGGATGCGCGAGGTAGAACTGGCCGCCTGCCTGGAGGTCATCCGCCTGACGACCACGCCGGGGAGTCTGCATGAGCAGCACCAGTTTCCCGACAAGTACCTGAAGGACCACCCGTTTGAGGAACTGGTCGAAACGGCCCGCGAAGCGATGGAGAGGCTGCGGCCCGAAACCGTGCTGACCTTCCCGCCCAACGGCAGCAACGGCCACCCTGACCATGTCACCACCCACCGCGCCGTCAAAGCTGCCTGGGACAGCCTGCCCCCGGCAGAGCGCCCGGTGCTGTGGTACTACGCCAGCGCCACTGCGCCCGAAAACGAGCAGCTCCGCGCCGAGTGGTTGCCGCCCAACATTGAGCGTGACGTATCCGCCTTCGTGACCCGCAAGCTTCAAGCCATCGCCTGTCACCGCTCGCAGGCACTCTCGACGGTGGACTTTATTCGCAAGTACCCGGAGCGCATCACCAGCGAAACGTTCTATCAGTTGCCAAGCTGAGTGCAAGTTCATACACTGAAGCGCATAAAATTGAGCTAGGCAGAGGTCATGTTCGCAGGAGCGTGCACCCAATGCGTATAATCTTGCCATGACGAAGGCTGTCCGTTCGAGCAAGAAACCCGCCCAGGCCGCGCCGAAGACCCGCGCCAAGACGGCCCAGATTCAGTTGCACACCGCCGAAACCCTGCCCCGGCCCGTTCTGGCAGGGCGCGACTTTCTGAGCAATCTGGACATGACGCCCGCCGAACTGCGCGTGGTGCTGGACACCGCCCACAGCATGAAGGCGGGCGAGTGGCGCGAGGTCAAGCCGCTCGCGGGCCTGTCGCTGGCGCTGGTGTTTGAAAAGGCCAGTCTGCGAACGCGCACCACCTTCGACGTGGGCATGTACCAGCTTGGCGGGCACGCCATTACGCTGTCCAACGCCGAAATCGGGCTGGGCACCCGTGAACGCGTTTCCGACGTGGCCCGCAACCTGGAACGCTGGGTGGACGGTGTGATGGGCCGCGTCTACCTTCAGCAGACGCTGGTGGAACTCGCGCAGCATGCCTCTATTCCAGTTATCAACGGCCTGTCGGACATGCTGCACCCGGCGCAACTGCTCGCCGATTACCAGACCATCGAAGAAGAATTCGGACAGAATCTGGCGGGCAAGCGGGTCGTGTACATCGGGGACGGCAACAACCTCGCCAACAGCCACATTCACATGGGCATCCTGACCGGAACCGACGTGACGGTGGTGACGCCCGTGGGCTACGAACCGAACGCGGGCGTGCTGATGGACGCGGTCAAAGCGGGCGTAACCATCAGCCTCACCAACGACCTCGCCGCCGTGCAGGGCGCAGACGTGCTGTACACCGACGTGTGGATTTCGATGGGCCAGGAAGCCGAGGCCGACATTCGTCGCCGGGCCTTCCGGGGCTATCAGGTGACGCCCGAAATGCTGGACACCATTGCCCCAGACGGCATTTTCCTGCACTGCCTGCCCGCCCACTACGGCGAGGAAACCGTGCCCGAAGCCACCGAGCACCCCAAGAGCCGCGTCTTCGACCAGGCTGAAAACCGCCTGCACGCGCAAAAGGCACTGCTCTACCACGTCATGGGCGCGATGAAGCCGAGGTGGTAGGTCGCTTTCGAATGTCAGGAATGGGTAGAATGACATCAGGAGGATATTTGTCATGACCGCATCTGTCAAAGTTGGCAAAGCCTTTCGTATCGTTCTGCCACCGGAATTTCGTGAATTGCATGGACTTCAGGAAGGCGAGAGTCTCAGCGTGGAAATGCAGGATGGTCGGTTGACACTTGTGCCTCTGCGTGAAAAGCAGCAGACCATTCAGGCCAGATACAAGGGCCGTTTTCCAGGCATGTTGGAGGAGTTGCTGACCGAACGCCGCGCCGAGGCTGCGGGTGAGTGAACCGAAAGTCGTTTTGGATACCAGCGCCGTGATTGCCTACCTGAACGGCGAACCGGGTAGTGAAAGGGTCAGCTCTCATTTGTCTGGCGCACTCCTGAGTAGTGTCAACCTCTGTGAGATTGTCAGCAAATACGCGGACTGGGGTGAGGATGCCGAGCAGGTTTTGAGCGATGTGGAGGGGCTGGAAGTCGAGATTGTCCTCTTCTCGCCTGCCCAAGCCTTGTTCGCTGCCCAGTTACGCCCCGCCACTCGCTCCCTGGGCCTGAGTCTGGGTGACCGCGCCTGCCTCGCGCTGGGGCTGGAATGTGACGCCATCGTCCTGACCGCAGACAAAGCCTGGGCTGAACTGGAGAAGCCGCACAGAATCGAGGTGCTGCGTTGACCGACGAACGGCTCGACCTCGTGAACGAGCGCGACGAAGTGGTGGGCCAGGTTTCCCGCGCTGACCCGGCCCTGCGCTGGCGCGACGTGCGGGTGGTGAACGCCTTTATCCGAAACAGTCGCGGCGAACTGTGGATACCGCGCCGCAGCCCGCACAAAAGCCTGTACCCGAACGCGTTGGACGTAAGCGTGGGCGGGGCCGTGCAGAGCGGCGAGAGCTACCTGCAGGCCTTCGCCCGCGAGACTGCCGAGGAAGTGGGCCTGAATCTGGAGGCCGTGGACTGGCGCGAACTCGCTGCCTTTTCGCCGTACCAGACGGGCCTGAGCAGCTTCATGCGCGTCTACGAAATTCGCAGCGACGTGACGCCTGCCTACAACCCGCAGGACTTTTCGGGCGGCGAGTGGCTGACGCCGGGGCAGGTGCTGGCGCGAATTGCAGCCGGGGAAGCGGCGAAAGGCGATTTGGCGGAGCTGGTGCGGCGGTGTTATGGAGGACAACCATGACCAAACCCAAAATCTTTATCGACGGCGAGGCCGGGACCACGGGCCTGCAAATCCGCCAGCGCCTCAGCGGGCGCAGCGACCTCGAACTGCTCAGCATTGACCCGGCGCGGCGCAAAGACCCGGCAGCGCGGGCCGAACTGCTCAACGCTGCCGACATTTCCATCCTGTGCCTGCACGACGACGCGGCGCGGGAGGCGGTGCAGCTCACCACCAACCCCACGTCACGCCTGCTGGACGCCAGCACCGCCCACCGGGTCAACCCCGAGTGGGTCTTCGGTTTTCCCGAACTAAGCGCCGAGCAACCCGAAAAAATCCGTCAGGCGCGGTATGTCGCCAACCCCGGCTGCTACAGCACGGGCGCGATTGCGCTGCTGGCTCCGCTGACCCAGGCTGGCCTGCTGCCCACCGACTTTCCGGTTCACATTCAGGGCTACAGCGGGTACACGGGCGGCGGGCGGGCGCTGGTCGAGGCCCATGAAAAGGGTGAAGACCACCCCATGCGCGGCGCGTTCCTGAGTTACGGGCTGGGGCTGGCGCACAAGCACCTTCCCGAAACCATGCGTTACGGTGGCCTGACGCGCACGCCCATCTTCACGCCGAACGTGGGCGGCTGGGCGCAGGGCATGACCGTCACCATTCCGCTGCATCTGAGGGAGCTGGGCGTCAGTGCCGAGGGGTTGCACGCCACCCTGAAGGCACACTACGCGGGGCAAGAGTACGTCAAGGTGTTTGAGATGGCCGAGAATCCCGAAATCCTCGACCCGCAGACGCTGAACGGCACCAACAATCTGGAACTGTTCGTGTACCCGGCGGCGGACGGCGAACGCGCTCTGCTGGCGGCGCGACTGGACAACCTGGGCAAAGGCGCCAGCGGCGCGGCGGTGCAGAACCTGGAGCTGATGCTCGGCCTATCCTGACCCATGCTTCCCGCGCCCCGTTTCGACCGTGACACGCAGCTTTGCATGAGCCTCGCCGCCCGGCCCGGCAACTTCGGCACGCGCTTTCACAACTACCTGTACGAACTGCTGGGCCTGAACTATGTCTATAAGGCGTTCACCACGCAGGATTTGGCGGGGGCCATCGGAGGTGTCCGGGCGCTGGGCATTCGTGGTTGCGCGGTGAGTATGCCGTTCAAGGAAGCCGTGATTCCGCTGCTGGACGAACTGATGCCCTCGGCGGCGGCGATACGGTCGGTCAACACCATCGTCAACGACGGCGGCTTTTTGCGGGCCTACAACACCGATTACGAGGCCATTCGTCTGCTGATTGGGGAGAAAGGACTCGACCCGTCCTGGCGCGTGAGCGTGCGCGGCAGCGGCGGCATGGGCAAGGCGGTGGCGCAGGCGCTGCGGGACGCGGGCTTTGAAAACGGCGTGCTGGTCGCCCGCAACGAGGCGGCGGGGCGCGAACTGGCCGAGCGTCTGGGGTGGCGCTGGACACCACAGCCCGAAGCTGCCGACCTGCTGGTCAACGTGACGCCCATCGGCATGGCGGGCGGGCCGGAGGCGCACGACCTCAGCTTTGCGCCGGAACTGATTGAGCAGGCCCGCGCCGTGTTCGACGTGGTGGCCCTGCCCGCCGAAACGCCCTTGATTGCCGAGGCGTGGCGGCAGGGCAAGCCCGTCGTGACCGGGGACGAAGTCGCGGCGCTTCAGGCGCTGGAGCAGTTCGTGCTCTACACGGGCGTGCGGCCCACGCCGGAGCAAGTGCAGGCGGCGGCGGCCTGGGCACGGCAGGGGTAACGCGGGACGGCGGGCCTACAGCAAGGCCACGTCCACCCGCTCTCCCGCCGCGACGCTCTGTCCTTCGGGCACGATGACCAGGGCGTCCGCGTCACTCAGAGAGCGCAGCACGCCGCTGCCCTGGCGGGGGTACTCGCGCACCTCGTCCCCAGTCAGGACGCCGCGCCAGAACGCCGTCTTGTCAGGCAGTGAGGCAAAAGGAGTGGCCGCCGTCACCTGCCGGGTCGGGAGCGCCTCGCCAGTCAGGACCGGGCGCACGATGACCTGAAACACGACGAGGCTGCTCACCGGATTGCCCGGCAGCCCGAACACCGGCAGCCCCCCCCAGCGCCCACAAAGCGCCGGGCCACCGGGCCGCATCCGCACCTTCCAGAACGCGACCTCGCCTTCTTCCAGCAACAGGTCACGCATGAAGTCGTAGCGCCCCATGCTGACGCCGCCGCTGGTGAGCAGCAGGTCGGCCCCGCCCGCCGCGTTCAGGCGCTCGCGCAGGGCAGCGGGCGAGTCGGGCGCGTGGCCCAGGTCGAGCACTTCGCAGCCCGCCTCACGCAGCAGCGCCGCCAGGCCGACGCGGTTGGAGTCGTAGACCTGCCCCGGCAGCAGCGGTTGCCCCGGTTCGACCACCTCGTCGCCGGTCGAGAGCAGCGCGACCCGCCAGTGCCGCACCGGGACCTGCGCGTGCCCCAGCGCCGCCGCCAGCGCGAGGCGGGCCGGGGTCAGCCGCAGCCCGGCAGCCATCACCGTTTCGCCTGCATGAAAGTCCCCTCCTTCCGGGCGCACGTCACCGGGTCGGGCGGGGCGCAGCAGCCGCACCACGTTTCCTTCTTCGCGCAGCTGCTCGACGGGACAGATGGCGTCGGTGCCCGCAGGCAGCGGAGCGCCGGTGTAGATGCGGACGCATTCACCGGCCCGCACCTCGCCCACGAACGGCGCCCCGGCGCGGCTTTCTCCCACCACGCGCAGGGACACCGGCGCCGACGCCGCGCCCAGGGTGTCGGCTTCCCGGCAGGCGACGCCGTCCAACGCGCTTTCGGTGGCCGAGGGATGACTCACGAGCGCGGGCAGGTCGGCCCCCAGCGTCCAGCCGAGGGCGTCTCGCAGCGCCAGGGCCGTGACCGGTGGCGCGGGCAGCAGGCCAGCGAACAGCGCCCGCGCCTGCTCGACCGAAACATGCATGGAAAAGGTGGGGGCGGTCATGGGGGCAGGATAGGGCGCCCCGCGTGTGTTCCTGCCCCGCACAAGGCGAGGAACAGAAGCGGGGCGGGGGGAGGAAAGAGGGCGAAACCTCTCTCCCCTCTTCCCTCCCCCCTCCTCACCCACCTTCAGCCCTGCATTACACCGGACTCGGCGCGGCGGGCGGCGGTGGGGTTTCGTCCTCTTCCTCCGGGGGCAGGTCGTGGTACGAGAGGGGCGAGTTGATGAGCGGCTTGAAGTCGCGGTCACGCACGAAGTCCCAGCGGCGGCGGCCCAGCAGCGACAGCACGATGCCGGCCACGCCGATGCTGAGCAGCAGCAGCATGAACTTGAGGTACTGGCCCTCGTAGGCGCCGGAAATGGCGTGGCGCAGGGCGTTGACGCTCTGGGTCACGGGAATCCAGCGGTGGATGTGCTGGAAAAAGGCAGGCGAGAGTTCCACCGGGTAGCTGCCGCCCGACGCCGCGAGTTGCAGCACGAGCAAAATCAGCGCGAACAGGCGCCCGGCGGCCCCGAACAGGAAAATCAGGCCCATCACCAGCGTCAGAAACACGAGGCTGGACGTGACCGCCGTGGCCGTGACCTGCAACGGGTGGAGGTAGTCCACGCCCAGCAGCTGCACGCCCCAGACCACCAGCAGCGCCTGAACGACCACCAGCACCGCCGGTTGCAGTCCCTTGCGCACCACCCGCGCCAGTTGCGAGGTGCGGTGGGCGCTGCGGGCGAGTTGCTGGTAGGGGAAAATGAAGGTGCTGAGCGTGGCCCCCACCCACAGGCTCAGGGCCATGAAGTACGGCGCGAACGCCGCCCCATTGTTCTCGACGGGCGCGAACTTGCGGGTGACGGGCTGCACGCTCGCACTCAGGCCCTCGGGGTCGCCGCCGAGTTCCTCGGTCTTTTTCGGCAGCTTGCTGTACAGCTCGCGCAGACCGTCGCGCAATTTGACCGCGCCGTCGTCCACTTCGGCGCTGCCGTCGGCCAGTTTCCGTGCGCCGCTGCGCAGCTCGCCCAGTCCGCCCGCGAGTTCATCCGACTTCCCGGCCAGGGTGCTGGCCCCGCCGGAGAGCTGGTCGAGGTCGCTCTGGGCGGGCAACTTCTGCGTGATTTGCCCCAGCGCCGACTTGATTTTGAGGTTGCCTTCGACGAGCTGGTCCACGCCGCCCTGAAGCGACCCGGCACCCTCGCTGAGCGTCCGTGCGCCCTGCGCGGCTTCCCCGGTCTTTTCGGCCAGCGTGGCCGAGCCGTCCTGAAGCTGCGCGGTCCCGGCAGCCAGTTGCGCCGACCCCGCCGAGAGTTGCTGAGCACCTTTCACGGCGGCGGCACTTCCCTGCTGCGCCTGTTCCAGACCCGTTGCCAGCGTGGCCGAACCACTCGCGAGCTGTTCCGTCCCGGCAGCGAGCTGGGCCGACCCCGCCGAGAGTTGCTGAGCACCTTTCACGGCGGCGACGCTTCCCTGCTGCGCCTGTTTCAGACCCGTTGCCAGCGTGGCCGAACCACTCGCGAGCTGTTCCGTCCCGGCGGCGAGTTGGGCCGACCCCGCCGAAAGCTGCTGAGCGCCCTTCACGGCGGCGGCGCTGCCTTGCTCGGCTTCCTTCAGCTTGCCCGACAGCGTGCTTGCCCCCTCCGAGAGTTGCGCGGTTCCGGCAGCCAGCTTCTCGGCACCTTCTCCCAGTTGCTGAGCGCCCTTCACGGCGGCGGCGCTGCCTTGCTCGGCTTCCTTCAGCTTTCCCGACAGCGTGCTTGCCCCTTCCGAGAGTTGCGCGGTTCCGGCGGCCAGCTTCTCGGCACCCTCTCCCAGTTGCTGAGCGCCCTTCACGGCGGCGGCGCTGCCCTGCTCGGCCTCCTTCAGCTTGCCCGACAGCGTGCTTGCCCCTTCCGAGAGCTGCGCGGTTCCGGCGGCCAGCTTCTCGGCACCCTCTCCCAGTTGCTGCGCGCCCTTCACGGCGGCGGCGCTGCCCTGCTCGGCCTCCTTCAGCTTGCCCGACAGCGTGCTTGCCCCTTCCGAAAGTTGGGCGGTTCCGGCGGCCAGCTTCTCGGCACCCTCTCCCAGTTGCTGCGCACCTGTGACGGCCCTGCCCGCGCCCGCTTCGAGTTGAGGCAGAGCGTTGCTGAGGCTGTTGGTGCCGCTGTGGACCTCCATCGCTCCCCGGTTGACCTTCGCCACGCTGTCCTTGAGCGCCCCGGGCAGCAGAGGCTGGTTTTTCACCGCGTCGTTGAGTTGCAGCGTGCCGGTCGCCAGTTCAGCGGCCCCCGTGTTGAGCTGTTCGGCCCCCGCACTTGCCTGCCGCAGGCCACTCTGGAGCTGAGGAAGCTGCGCGGCCAGTTGCTTGTTTCCGACTGCCACCTGCTGGGCACCCTCGTTCGCACTTTTCGCACCGGTGGCGAGCTTGTCCGCGCCCTCGGAAAGCTGACCCAGGCCGCTTTGGAGCTGGGGAAGCTGCGCGGCCAGTTGCTTGTTCCCCGCCGCCACCTGCCGGGCACCCTCGTTCGCACTTTTCGCACCTGCTGAGAGCTTGTCCGCCCCATCCGACAGTTGACCTAAGCCGCTCTGGAGCTGGGGAAGCTGCGCGGCCAGTTGCTTGTTCCCCGCCGCCACCTGCTGAGCACCTTCGTTCGCACTTTTCGCGCCGGACGCGAGTTTTCCTGCACCGTCCGACAGTTGGCCCAGGCCGCTTTGAAGCTGGGGAAGCTGCGTAGCGAGCTGCTTGTTCCCCGCCGCCACTTGCTGGGCACCGTCGTTTGCACTTTTCGCGCCGGACGCGAGTTTTTCTGCCCCGTCCGACAGCTGACCCAAGCCGCTTTGGAGCTGGGGAAGCTGCGCGGCCAGTTGCTTGTTCCCCGCCGCCACTTGCCGGGCACCCTCGTTCGCACTTTCCGCGCCGGACGCGAGTTTTTCTGCCCCGTCCGACAGTTGACCTAAGCCGCTCTGGAGCTGGGGAAGCTGCGCGGCGAGCTGCTTGTTCCCCGTCGCCACCTGCTGGGCGCCCTCGTTCGCGCTTTTCGCACCGGTGGCGAGCTTGTCCGCGCCCTCGGAAAGCTGGGTCAGGCCGCTTTGAAGCTGGGGAAGCTGCGTAGCGAGCTGCTTGTTCCCTGCCGCCACCTGCTGGGCGCCCTCGTTCGCGCTTTTCGCACCGGTGGCGAGCTTGTCCGCGCCCTCGGAAAGCTGGGTCAGGCCGCTGGACAGGCGGTCGGTGCCGCTGCGGAGCTGGGCCGCGCCGCTGCGCAGGGGGGCGAGCTGGGCTTCGCCCGGTGCGGCGGCCTCCAGTTGCCGCAGACCGTCCGAAAGCTGGGCCGTGCCACCCGTCAGGCGCCCCACGCCGTCCGAGAGGGTGCCCGCGCCGTCGGCGAGCTGGCGGCTGCCGTCGGCGGCGCGGGCTGCTCCGTCCGCGAGGTCACCCGCGCCGTCACGCAGCTTGGCGGTGCCTTCTTCGAGGTCGGTGGCCCCGTCGCGCAGTTTGCGGGTGGCGGTGCGGATATCGGCAAAGCCCTGCTGCACGTCGGCGAGCGACTCCTGCACGACTTCCCAGCGGTTTTCGCCGAGCGAGCGGTTCAGTTCGCCCGAGAGCGTGTCGGCAAAGCTGGACGCCACGCGGGTGGCGAAATAACTGCTGCCCTCCGAGACATAGAACTTGAGCAGGCCGTGCTGGGCACTGTCGCCCCCGATGGCCCGGCGGCTGAAATCGCGGGGAATGGTCAGGTTGAAGTAGATGTCGCCCCGGCGCACGGCGGCCTCGGCCTCAGCCTCGGTCGCGTAGCGCACGTAGTTGAACTTGGGGTCGTCCAGCAGCTTGTCCACCGTTTCCCGGCCCAGGTCGTAGGCCTTACCGCGCTCGGTGGTGCCCCGGTCGAGGTTGACGATACCCACCGGCAACTGCTCCAGGCTGCCGTAAGGGTCGATGGTGCTGCCCAGGTAGATGGTCGAGTACAGCGTGGGCACGACAGCGATGGCCGCCGACGCCAGCCACATCATCGGGTGGCGCCACAGGCTGCGCTCGGGGGGGGTCAGGGTTTGAAAATCACGAAGGAAAGACATTTAGACTCCTCGGGGCGCCCGGCGCCCGGACAGGAAAACCGCCAGATCAGGGAAGTGACGCACCGTCACCGCCGAGAACCCATTATTCTCTTTCACCCTACGTACCGTCAAGTGACGCATCGTTATGTCTGGTGTTAGACTGTGGACATGACCGCTCTCCCCCGTCGCCTGAGCGCCCCGGAGCGGCGCCAGCAGATTCTGGACATGGCCGCCTCTCTCTTTGTCGAGCGGGGCTTCGAGAGCGTGACGGTGGCCGACCTCGCCCACGAACTTCAGACCTCGCGCCCGACCATCTACAGCTACTTTCCGTCCACCGAGGCGATTCTCGACGAACTGCTCGGGCAGCGGCTCTCCGGGCTGCTTTCCCGCCTCGACCCCCTGCTGCGCGACCTCAGCCCCGACTCACCCCCCAGCAACGCCGCCGAGGTGGTGTTCCGCTTTCTGCTGGGCGAGGCCGACACCCTGCGCCT
Source organism: Deinococcus wulumuqiensis R12 (assembly GCF_011067105.1). Lineage (NCBI taxonomy): Bacteria > Thermotogati > Deinococcota > Deinococci > Deinococcales > Deinococcaceae > Deinococcus > Deinococcus wulumuqiensis. Next base: position 2,307,547 of record NZ_CP049357.1, read on the forward strand.
GCTGCACAGCGGCGGGGTGCCCACCTTTCAGGCGCGGCGGCACGCTTTTCTCAGTCAGCTCGGTGAGCGCCTGACCCTTTCGCCCGAACTGCTGATTCGCCGCGAACCCGAGCTGCTGCTGCTGCTTACGACCCTGCTCGACAGCCTCGCGCTGCGGGCCGTGACCGACCCCAGCCTCGACGCCGACCGCCTCGCCCGCAGCCTCAACACCTTCGTGGTGGGCGGCGCACAGGCACTTCGCGGCGGCCACGGCAGCGGGAGCTGAACGCAGGGCGACGGCAGGGAAAGCGCCAGGAAGCGGGGGTGGGGTAGCCTTTTTGCAGGCTTTTTCCCCTCTTCCCCGTTTCTTGCCCGTTTTTCACGCAAGGAGTCCCACATGAAAACACTGTTCCTCGCCCCCACCCGCAACGGCGTCGGGCTGTCCAGCACGGCCCTGGGCCTGACCCGCGCCCTGGAGCGTCAGGGGCTGAAGGTCGCCTTTCTCAAGCCGATTGCCCAGACCTATGAGACCCGCACCGACGACAGCGTGCACTTTGCCCGCGCGGTGGCGCACCTGACCACGCCCGACCCGATTGCCCTGGGCCGCGCCGAGGAACTGCTCAGTCAGGGCGGCGAGGAAGACCTGATGGAGCAGGTCATCGCCCTGGCCCGTGAAGCGGCGGGGGAAAGCAGCGACGTGCTGGTGGCCGAAGGGCTGGCGCTGAACGAACGCAACGTGTACGCGGGCACCCTCAACGCGCGGCTGGCCCGCAACCTGGAAGCCGACACGGTTCTGGTGAGCAGCCTCGCCGGGGTCACCGCTGCCGAACTCGCCGACGAACTGGAAATCGCCGCGCAGAACTACCGCCGCAGCGACGGCTCGGGGCTGGCGGGCTTCGTGCTGAACTTCGCGCCGCGTGAACTGGATTTCGGCTCACTCATGGCCGAGTTGCGCTCGCGCAGCCGGGTGCTGGCCTCGGGCGAGTTGCCCCTGCTGGGGGTGGTGGCCCTCGACCCGGCGCTGCGGCAACTGCGCACGCTCGACGTGGCCCGCGCTCTGGGCGCCGAAATCGTCAACGAGGGCGAGGCGCAGACCCGGCGCGTGAGCAGCACGGTGGTCACCGCCCGCAGCGTGCCGCGCATGACCAACCTCTTTGCGCCCGGCGCCCTGATCGTGACCCCCGCCGACCGCGAGGACGTGATTATGGCGGCGGCGCTCTCGCACCTCAGCGGCACGCCGCTCGCCGGGCTGATGTACACCTCCGGCACCTCGCCCGAGGACAGCATCCAGAAGCTGTGCGAGGTGGCGCTGACCAGCAGCCTGCCGGTCCTGCGGGTGCCTGGCAACTCCTTCGAGACGGCTTCGCGCCTCGCCAGCCTCGACCCCCGTGTGCCGCACGACGACCCCCGGCGCATGGACCGCATGCTCGACTTCATCGCCGACCGCCTCGACACGGTGCCGCTCGGCGCCCGCCTGAAGCCCGTTGCAGCGGGCGAGCGCCGCCTGCCCCCCAGCGCCTTTCGCTACGAACTGATTCAGCGGGCGCGGGCGGCGAACAAGCGCATCGTGCTGCCCGAGGGCGACGAACCGCGCACCGTCAAGGCGGCCATCCGCTGCACCGAAAAGGGCATCGCCCGCTGCGTGCTGCTCGCCCCGCCCGAAAAGGTGCGCCGGGTGGCCGAGGGCCAGGGCCTCACGCTGCCCGATGGTCTGGAAATCATCGACCCCGACACGGTGCGTGGGCGCTACGTGGCCCCGATGGTCGAGCTGCGGAAGGCCAAGGGCCTGACCGCTCCGCAGGCCGAGGCGCAGCTCGAGGACACGGTGGTGCTGGGCACGATGATGCTCGCCCTGGGCGAGGTGGACGGGCTGGTTTCAGGGGCGGTGCACACGACCGCAAATACCGTGCGCCCCGCGCTGCAACTCATCAAGACCGCGCCCGGCGTGAGCCTGGTGAGCAGCGTGTTTTTCATGCTGATGCCCGAGCAGGTGCTGGTGTACGGGGACGCGGCCATCAACCCCAACCCGAACGCTCAGGAACTCGCCGACATCGCCATTCAGTCTGCCGACAGCGCCCGCGCCTTCGGGATTCCGGTGCGGGTCGCCATGCTCAGCTACTCCACCGGCGAGTCGGGCAGCGGCGAGGACGTGGAAAAGGTCAAGGAAGCGACCCGGCTGGTGCGCGAGCGCCGCCCCGACATCGTGGTGGACGGGCCGCTGCAATACGACGCCGCCAGCGTGCCCAGCGTGGGCCAGCAAAAGGCGCCGGGCAGCCCGGTGGCAGGCCGCGCCACCGTCTTTATTTTCCCCGACCTCAACACCGGCAACACCACCTACAAGGCGGTGCAGCGCAGTGCGGGCGTGGTCGCCGTGGGGCCGATGCTTCAGGGCCTGCGCAAGCCGGTCAACGACCTCTCACGCGGGGCACTGGTGGACGACATCGTGTACACCATCGCCCTGACCGCGATTCAGGCGACCCAGACCCGCGACGACGCCGCCGGTGACGCGGCGGACTGAACGCGCTGCACTGAACGCGCTGCACTGAACGCGGTGACCGGAACGCGGTGACCTGAACGTGCCGACCCCGCCGGGTCAGGGGCCGAAGGCGAAGGCGGGGAGCAACTCCGGATGGTGCTGCACCGCGTAGCCCCGGGTCAGCAGCCGCAGGTCGCCGGACCCCGCCGCGCCGCCTGTCAGCAGCAGCACGCCCGCCAGGGGACCGCCGCGCACCAGCGTGCCCGCGCCCTGCGCCGTCTGCACGGCCTGGGCCTGCTGCCCGGCGAGGTCGGCGGCGCTGAATTCGGGGCGCTGCACGGTCATCTGCCAACCTTTGGGGCGCTGCTCGCCGTCGTACTCGACGGTCACGGCCTGGGCGGCCAGCGGCGGACGGCTGCGCCACTCGACCCGGCGCAGCCCCGCCGTGCCCGGCACCTTGCCACGCTGGTCGGCCTGGGCGTCGTAGGAGCCGTTGGCGGTAAACAGCACGCGGGTGGTCAGGTCGCCCGTCTCTCCCGAGGGAGCGCGGCAGGCCGTGAGCAGGCCAGCGCCCAGCAGCAGGGCCGAAAGGACACGCTTCATGCGGGCATAGTAGTCCTCCGGCGCCCAGCAGCGGCAAGAGAAGGCAAAAACACCGACCCACACGGCAAAAGTGTCCTCATGTGTCTCAGGGGCGCGTGATACAATCCGCCGCGTGTGCCTGATGGAGCCGGACCCGGCTGATCCCGGAACGCGACGAAACCCCGGAACGCGGCCGGACGCCAGAATGCGAAAAGCCGCCTGGAAAGGCGGCGTCGCTGTGGGTGGTGCACTCGACTGGACTCGAACCAGTGGCCTTTGGCTCCGGAGGCCAACGCTCTATCCACCTGAGCTACGAGTGCAGAGCTGGGGTAAACTAGCATTTCGTTCCGGGTCATGCAAGGCGTCACGCCACACACGCATGGCCCGGACAGGCCGCACCACAGGCAACAGGGAGAACCAGTGAACAAGAAAAAAGCCGTCAATGGCCTGCTGATCGGGCTTTCGGTGCTGCTGGTGGCCGGCATGGCCTACCAGTTCACCCCCAACGTGGGCAGCCTCTTTAACCGTCAGGAAGGCACCCCGGTGATCCGGGTTAATGGCGACGCCGTCACTTCCGAACAGCTCGAGAGCGCCCGGCGCGGCAGCGCCCTGCTGGCCGACGAACCCGGCAGCGTGCTGTCCGACGACGCCAAGGTATATCTGGTGTCGCAGGCCATCGAGCGGCAGGCGATTCTCGGCAGCGTCAAGGACATCCAGGTCAGCCGCGCCGATGTCAACGCCGAGGTGCAGAAGGTCCGCGAGTCCAACCAGCTCACCGACAACAAGGCCTGGACCGACGCGCTGCAGAGCAACGGCCTGACCGACGCGGGCTTCCGCACCCAGGTCAGGCAGCAGCTCGCCTACCAGCGCAAGACCGACGAACTGCGCAAGGCCGTGCCCGCGCCCACCGACGCCGAGCTGCGGGCCTACTACGACCTGAACAAGACCAAGTACCAGGCCGAGCCGCAGATCGTGGGCCGCCAGATCGTGGTGAGCGACAAGGCCAAGGCCCAGGCGCTGCTCACCCAGGCACGGGGCGGAGCCGACTTTGCCGAGCTGGCGCGGGCAAACAGCACCGAGAATGGGGACCGGGGCGGAGCACTCGCGCCGCTCGACGGCACGCAGCCGCGCCCGGTGCTCAAGGCCGCGCTGCCGACCGCCGTGGGCGAAGCCGCTTTCGCGCTGACCAGTGGCGGCCTCACCGACGTGATCGAGTCGGGCGGCAAGTTCTACATCGTCAAGGTCGAGAAGTTCGTGCCGGGACAACCCAAGACCTTCGAGCAGGCCAAGACCGATCTGGTCGCCGCCGTGCGCCAGCAGAAGCAGGACGCTGCCCTCGAGCGCTGGGCCGACGAGCAGCGCAAGAACGCAAAGGTCGAGTACGTGGACCCCGCCTGGAAAATCGAGAACCCCACCGTGGCGAGCGTGGCCGGGCAGAACATCCCCTACTCGGACGTGGTCGCGCAGGTGATGAACAACCAGCAGATTGCCGGGCTGGTGGGCCAGTTGCCGCCCGAGCAGTTGCCTGAACTGCTCAACAAGACCTTCAAGCCGCAGGTCGTGCAGCAACTGATTCAGGGCTACGCCGCGCCCAACATCGCCCGCAAGCTGGGGCTGTCGCTCAGCGGCTCGCGCCAGGACATCGCCCAGCAGCTCGCCGCCTACGGAGCGCGGGACGTGAAGGTCAGCGATGCCGACGTGCAGGCGTACTACCGCCAGAACATCGCGCAGTACGAGGTGCCCGCCAGCGCCACCCTCGACGAGGCGAGCTTCAGGGACAAGAACCAGGCCGCCGCCTTCCGCACCGACTGGAACGGTCAGGGCGACTTCGTGGCCGCCGCGAGCAAGGCCGGAGGAACGGTCAGCGAGCGCGGACAGGTCAGCCCGGCCCCCGACCAGACGACCGGAGAGGTGCCGCCCCTGACGGCCGCCGCCTTCGGCCAGAACCTGCGCAGCGTGGGAGAGGGCAGCCTGACTCCTGTGGTGCAGGTCGGAGAGCGCTACTCGGTGGGCTACGTGCGTGACCTGGTGCGCCCGACCACCCGCCCCCTGAGCGAAGTGAGCGACGAAATCCGCCAGAACCTGCTGAGCAGCAAGCAGGCCGAAACCGGTCAGGCGTTCCTGGACAAGCAGGTCAGCGCCCTGAACCCCAAGGACAACCTCGAACAGGTGCTCGCGGCCCAGGCCAAGCGGGTCGCGGCTTCCGCGCCCAAAACCGAGACACCCAAGACCGAGACCCCGAACACCGGCACGACGGAGTCGCCCAAGACGACCACGACCGAATCGGCGCCCGCCACCGGGACGACCACCGAGGAAGCACCCGCCAAGCCCTGAACCAGACACCACGAAAACAAGCCGCCTTCTCAACGGGGCGGCTTGTTTTCGTGGTGGGGCGGTGTCATACGGATTCCGCTTAATTCCTGCACAGTCGGGCCTATACAGTTGGGAAGGCGCCGCCTGTGCATCCATATCGCAGAATCCGTATTTTTTCCTACTCGCATCCGCTCTGCTGCGCAGCTTTGCAAGTCGGATTGAATCTGAAACGACCAGATTCAATCGGAATCCGTATCAGAACGGCGCTTCTTCTTCCTGTGCAGGCTGCTGAGCGGGGGGCCGGGAGGCGGGACGGGCCGCCTGGGGCCGGGTTTGAGTGGGCTGGCCCTGCGGAGCCGGGCGTCCCTGACTGGCCGCCGCGCCGCCGGGCACCGCGTAGCGCTCCTGGCGCTTGCCGCCCCGGAAAATGGCGAGGCTGACATATTCGATGTCGCCGTCGGCCTTCTCGCGGACGTGCTGCGGGTCGCTGACCTTGGCGCCCCGGCTGTATTTGATGGCGGCAGGAAGCTTGAGTTTGCGGCTGTCCACCGCCTCCAGTTCGCGGCGGCGGTAGGCGTGGCCCCGGTGAATGACGAGTTCCTCGCCTTCCGGGCTTTTCCACTTGCGGGCACCGATCAGCGACCAGTCGAAGTCCGGCTCGTTTTCGATGGGAAACTGGTAGCCCCCGGACGGAATCTCGCCGCTGGTCCATCCCAGGCGACCATAGTGACGTTGCACGTCCAGCAGCCGACTCTCGTGCTCCACGCTCACCGTGACCCGCGCACCCAGGTCGGTCAGAAATTCAATCTGCAACATCTGCTTCCTCCTTACGTAAATAACGTAACACATCGCTGGAGCTTGTGCCACTGCCATTCCTTGCGGGGGCTGGACTGGAGAAACGGGGGGGGGCAGGTTTCAGAACCGCAGCAGCCCGAACAGTTTCCGCTCCGACTTGCGTTCCCGCTTCTGGGGGGGCGCGGAGTCCGGCAGCGTGGGCAGGGACGCCCGCCGCTGAAGGCCGCAGTGGACGCACTCTATGAGCGCAGGCCCCTTGGCGCTCATGCGGTGCAGGCAGTCCTGCGCCCGCTGGTAGGCGGCCAGCGCCAGGGCTTCGGCGTCCTGCGGGGTGGCCGCCGTCGCCGTGTAGAAGGGCTGCTTTTGCTCGTCGGCGCGGCCATCTTCGAACAGGACGAAGGTGTGGGTGTAGAGCGTGACCGCCCGGACGTCCTTGCCGTCGGCCTCAAGGCGGCGGAGGGTGCCTTTTCGCTGAGAGGCGCCGGTCCATTTCATGCGCCCACCAGAGCAAAGCCGCTCTCACAGGGTCATGACATCGGGTCAATCTTTAAGGTCGGGTGGCCTCAGCGCCGCCCCCCCGTGCGCGGCGGGGGCTTGCGAACCCCGGCATAGCGGTTTTTCTCGCGCCGCTTGTCCAGCGTGCTCATGCCGCCCTGCGCCGCGTTGCTCCCCGGCGCAGGGCGCTGAAACCGGCCCGGCACGAAGGTGTCCACGTTCAGGAACCGGGCGGCCGGAATGTAGAGCAGCAGCACGAACAGCAGGCTGCCCCACCAGGTGTTCAGGTAGGGACTGAGCGGGGTCAGGCTCAGCAGACTGCTCAGGAGGGTCGCCACCAGCACGAACAGAAACAGCCGCAGCGCCAGCCGCAACAGCTTGGAGCGGGTAAAGCCGGGGTGCGGGTCGGGCGTGGTCAGCCAGCGCCAGAAGTTCACTCGCCGCTCTCCTGGGTGCTCGCCGGGCGGCGTCCCGTCGCGCCCTGGGTCAGACGTGCGGCAAAGGTGTCCAGCTCGGGCCACTCCTCCTGACCGGCATCCAGGGTCAGGTGGAGTGCGGGCTTGTGGAGACGCCCGGCGACGCGGCTCAGTGCGTCCTGGGTCGCGCCGTCGCGGGCCGGGGCCACGAGCACCAGCCCCGCCACCGCGCCCTTGCCCGCCAGCAGCGAGGCGGCGCCGAACAGTTCACGCTCGCCTGCCGGAACCTTGTGGGCGTCCTCCAGACGCTCGGCGCGGCGCAGGGCGTCGGCATACGGCACTTCGTAGCTGAACACCGGGTGCAGGTCCAGCGCTTCGAGGGCCGGGCGCAGTCCCGACGCCAGCACCGGCTCCTGAAGCAGCGGACGCGGGCCGATGACCGCCACCGTCGTGCGCGAAGCCCGCGACAGGGCGGGCAGGTCAGCGCGGGCGGGCTGGGCCAGCGGGCGCACCCGTTCGAGCGCGAGGCGCACGCCGCCGGGGTTTTGCGACAGCCGCACTCCTACCCCCGCCGCCTGGGCTTCCAGCGCGTCCAGGTCACCGCCGCGCTCGGGGACGGCGATGAGGGTGGGCAGCCCGCTGATGCGCCGGGGCAGCAGCTCGCTCAGCGCCTCGCTCCAGGCGTCACCGGCCACGGCGGGCCACTCGGTCAGCAGCGCCGCGTCCACGCGCTCCAGCGCCAGAATCCGCCCCAGCACCAGTTGCACGGCGGGCGACTCGGCGGGCAGGCTCTGCGCCCCCAGCGCCAGCGCCTCGGCGTCGCTCAGGGCCGGGGTCTGGGTCGGCACGCCCAGTTCCTTGAGGTACGCCGCCCAGTAGGGCGAGAGCGGCGCGGCGGGGGAGTTCAGCAGTCCAACCTTCATTCTGGGCAGTGTACCGCCCCTGGTTTATCCTGCCGCGTGATGTCCGACGCTCTGGCCCCTGACGCCCTGATTCTGCCGCCCGCCCTGCGCCGGGTCTTGCCCGCCGCCCGCTGGGAACGGGTCACGGACGGCGAAAGCGGGGCCGGGGTGTGGCGCAGCACCCGCTTCGTGGTCAAGGTGCAGCCGCGCACGCTCTACCCGGCGTCCACCCTGCTTCAGGAGCGCGAGCGGCTGCGCTGGTTCGCGGGTCGGCTGCCGGTGCCGCAGGTCGTCGCCTACGAGGATGACGGGGCGCAGGAATACCTCGCCATGACGCGGCTGCCGGGCATTCCCATGAGCCACCCCGACGCCGCGCTGCACCCCGAACGCATGGTGAACCTGCTCGCCCGCGCCCTGCGCGAACTGCACGCCCTGCCGGTGCGCGAGTGCCCCTTCAACATGAGTCTGGGCGCCCGCCTGAAACTCGCCCGCGAACGGGTGGCGGCGGGCGCCGTGGACGAAAGCGACTTCGACGAGGAGCGCCAGGGGCACAGCGCCGTGAGCGTGTTCAACCGCTTGGCCCGCACTCGCCCGGCGCAGGAAGACCTGGTGGTCACACACGGGGACGCCTGCCTGCCCAACTTCATCGTGCAGGGGGAGTACGTGGAGGGACTGATCGACCTGGGCCGCGCCGGAATCGCCGACCGGCACACCGACCTGGCGCTGGCGTGGCGCAGCACCCGCCGCAACCTGGGCGCGGCCTACGCCGACATGCTGCTGGGCCTCTACGGACGCGAGCTGCTGGATGAGGGGAAGCTGGAGTATTACGCGTTGCTGGACGAGTTGTTTTAGGGGGAATGTAATTCAGTTATTTAAAAGATGATTTAATCCAGCATTTAATACTTCTGACTAGAATGGTTAATATGGAATCAAACAGTCTACTGAATCCTCTGCATCTAGCTAATCTCTTTACCGAATCTCGCCATCATTGAATCATCTAGTATTTCTCCAATAACTTCTCTTCGAAATACTCTTCCCAACTCCGCTCCTTCGTAGATAATTCCCTCTCTAACTCTGGAAGAATCGATGCGTCCTGAATAAATACCTAGGAACTTCACGTTCTGTGAGCCGTTGAATTCAACTTCACCGTAACTGTTTATATAGTTAGAATTAGACATCTGTATAACCGGAGAACCAGACATCGATGCTCGAGTAAGAGCATCAACCAAGAATATAGGACGCTCATCAAAATCTATATAGGGCTCAGTAGCTATAGTCCCCCTCTTCCAGATAGGAAACCAGGGTTTATGCCTGAAACCATTGGGGTAGCCTAGAATGAATACTTCGGAGGTTACTACAGTTTGTATATCCGCATAAAATACGTTTGGGTTAGCATTAATAGGATAGGTCGAAAACTCCGGTTCATAGAGGGGAGCATACAACAAAGGGATGGCAACTACATCTACCTTCCTCCCCTCAGGATGCTCAATCCATTGTTGCTTGCTATCAACTATAAGCGGGATAGTGTATATATAAGCGTCCTTAGATGGTCCAGCCGGTTGGGAGTAAACGCGAAGTTGATTTGGAACACCACCCGTCTTAGAAAGACAGCTTCCATCTTCTGCGTTCCTTCCCGAGACCACGTGCCAATTTGTAATGAGGTGCGGCGTTCCAAAGCCTGGCTTAAGCCAGTAGAAGGCAGTCGCGCTACTGAGCACTGTCTCATCGAAGAGAGCCTCCACGTACAGGGAGGCTAGGCTCATTGAGCTAGTAACTAGAAGGGGCATGGCTGAAGATAAGCTTATTGCCGTATATTTGCTTAAGTCGACGACAGAGAATCACTCCACCAAGCCGGTAGCTCTAGGCGTCAAAGACCATTAAACCTGCCTGTCATTGCTCTGAATCCCGTTCCTCAGCGCCGCCCCGCCGCTTCCCGGCCTGCCACGCTCAGCCCGGCGTATTTGACCAGCAGGCGCTTGTAGCCGTGACCGGGGAAATACACCAGCACCTCGCGGGCATCTCCCTGGCCGGAGCCTTGCGTCAGGATGCCTTCGCCGAATTTGGCGTGCGAGAGGCGCAGCGGGGCCGTAGCGCTGACCGCCCGCTGAATCTCGCGGCTGGGGATGCCGAGGCGGGCGCTGACTTCGGGCAGCGAGAGGCCGTGCAGGTCGAGCAGTTCGCGGGCCTGCTGCGCCCAGTCGCCGGGCAGGGCCGGGGCCACGTCGGGTATGGCCTCGCCTTCTGCGGCGGGCGCGGGCTGAATCCCCAGCAGATTCTGCAAAAAGAGCGCGGTGGCCTCCTTGTCGGTGGGGCGGCGCTCGCCGCTGGGCAGCAGGGGCGAAAAGCAGCGGCTGACCGCGATGCATTCGTAGCAGCCCTGGGGAGACGTGCAGCAGGTCTTGGTCGCCAGCACGTGCGCCCGGCGCAACAGGTCGTCGAGTTGCTCGAAGGCCCGGCGCGACACGCCCAGCCCACCGCGCCAGTCGTCGTAGAGGAAAAAATAGGTGTCCTGGCCCTCCCGAAAGGCCCCGGCGAGGTCGCCCTCGTCGCAGGCCACGCGCTCGGGAATCAGCTTTTGCAGCAGGTGCTTGAGGGTATGCGCCACGGCGGTGGGGCGCTCGGTGCTCGCGGGGTTCAGCCCCACTTCCAGCGCCGAGGTGCGAAAGGGCGGCAGTTCGATGGGGTCCTCGTAGAGATGCTCGCTGAGTTTCTGGTCCTGCATTCTGTCCTGAATGCGGCTGCCACAGGTCGCGCAGACCCGCTCGAAGGGCAGCGGCTCGCGGTCACAGCCGGTGCAGACGCGCTCGAACACCTGCCGCATGACCGTGTAGCCGGTGTAGACGCGCTGCACCACGACTTCGCCGTGCCGGTAGGCCAGGGGGCCACGCCGCACCCACTCGCCCATCTTCACCGGGCGCACCTGCGTGGAGTACAGCCCCCGCGTGAACAGGTCCGCCGCCAGATGCTTTTCCACGACGATGGCCGTGCCGCGCGGCGTTTCTTCCCAGCGCCGCACCCGGTAGCCCTGGCCGTCGAGGGTAAACACCGCGCCCGCGTGTTTCTCGGTCAGGGCGTAGTGCTGGCTGGGCGACTCCAGCGGCGCGTCGAAGGCTTTCAGGCCCCTGTCCTGCCAGTCTTTTTCCTCGATGACGGCGAAGGTGGCGCTGCCCTCGCCGCGCAGGGTCCAGTAGTTCGGCCCCGGCTGCGGCAGCGCGGGCAGGCCCGCCGCCCGGAATTCGGCGTTGCGCCGCGCCTGATGCCGGGGGGCCAGATACGGATTTCCGGCCTCCACCACCGCCTTTTCCAGCGGCCCGGTGAGCAGCTCGCGAAAGTTGCCGAGGTTGGAATAAAAGGCGTCCACGGGCTGCGGCACGCCCTGTTCGTTCAGCGCGGGCAGGTACAGCACCAGCCCCGGCGCGACCCGTCCGGCGCGGCCCGCCATCTGCCGGAAGGCCATGCGCGAGCCGGGATACCCGTCGATAATCACCACTTCGAGGTCGCCGATGTCCACCCCGGCCTCCAGCGCGTTGGTGGCGAACATCACGCCGCTGCTGGCCCGCCGGAACTCGCTGAGGCGGCCCTCGCGGTCACTCGTTCCGGCCATGTAGAGGTGGACATGCGGCGCGAAGCGGGACTGCCCCCGGTAGGTGGAGTACAGGCGCGCCGCGCGTGAGCGCCCCCGAAAAAAAGCCAGCACCTTGAGGCCGTGGTGGATGCTGGCGCTCACCACGCTGTCCCAGAAGCGCCGGGGCTGGCCCCTGTGGTCGGCGAGGTAATAGCGCTTGCCGTGCCGCGCCGCGCCGGACTCACCCACCTGCTCGGCCTCCACGCCGATGAGTTCACGCGCGAACTCGGCGGGGTTGCCGATGGTGGCGGTCGAGAGCACGACCTGCGGATTCGCTCCCAGGGCGCGGGCGAGGTCGAGCAGACGCCGCAGCATCCCCGCCACTTCCGACCCGAAGCCGCCCCGGTAGGTGTGGGCCTCGTCCAGCACCACGAACTCCAGCCGCCGCAAAAAGTCGCGCACGGCGGGCTTGTCGAGCGACCAGTGCAGCTTGTCGGGCGTGGCCGTCACCATCCGCACTTCGGGCCGGAACACCTCGGCGGGCTGCGAGTTGCCGTGAAACGCGCCGATGTCCCAGCCGAACGCCCCCTTTTCCCGGAAGGCCCGCAACTTGTCGCGCTGATCCTGGCCGAGCGCAACGAGCGGGTAGACGAACAGCGCGGTGGCCTGTGGCTTTTGCTCCAGCCGCTCGAAGACCGCCGGAAAAAAAGCGCCCGTCTTGCCGCTGGCGGTGGGCGTGGTGATGATGACGTTCTTGCCCGCGTGCATCAGGCGGTAGGTGTCGGCCTGGTGCGCGTAGACCTCGGGAAAGCCGAAGCCGCGCTGCACGGCGGGCGACCAGCCCAGGCTCGCCGCGCTGACTGTCCGGGCGGCCTGCACTTCTTCCTCGTGCAGCAGCGTGGCCCCCCCGCCCAGGATGTCCCGCAGGAACAGTTCCAGACGGGCGTAGGGGGAGCGGGCGGGCAGCATCCGGACAGTGTAGGGCGCTCAGGTCATCCGGGGGGTGATTTCGGTCAACCTTCGACCTCATACGGATTCCGCTTAATTCCTGCACAGTCGGGAAAGCGCCGCCTGTGCATCCATATCGCGTAACCCGTATTTTTTCCTACTCGCATCCGCTCGGATTGAATCTGAAACGACCAGATTCAATCGGAATCCGTATCAGTCAACGGGCGACCTCAGTCAACGGGCCACCTCGCTCAACCGGCCACTTTGCTCAACGGGCCACCACATGCCCCTCGCCGCGCACGCTCAGAAAGACCTGTGCCCCCTCGCCCAGCGGCTGCGGGGCCAGCGTGTGCAGCGCCACGTCCTGCCCCCCGGCCAGCCGCAGCACGTAGCGGGTGTCGCGCCCGCCGAACTCGCGGCTGAGCACTGTGGCGGGCGTGCCCTGCGTCCCGAAGGCGAGCTGTTCGGGGCGCAGGCTGACCATCACCGGCCCCTGCGCCGGGCGGGTCAGACGCACGCGGCCCAGGGGCGTTTCGGCCCACTCGCCCTGCGCCGTCCCGGACACCAGATTGCTGCCGCCCAGAAAGTTGGCGACAAAGACCGTGCCGGGGCGGGCATAGACCTCCTCGGGGGTGCCGAGTTGCTCGGCCCGGCCCCCGCGCATCACGGCCACGCGGTCACTGAAGGCCAGCGCCTCCTCCTGGTCGTGGGTCACCAGAATCGCCGCCGTGCCGCTGCCGCGCAAAATCCCGCGCACGTCCTGCCGGGTGGAGTGGCGCAGTTGCGCGTCGAGGTTGGAAAAAGGCTCGTCGAGCAGCAGCAGCGCCGGGCGCGGGGCCAGGGCGCGGGCGAGCGCCACCCGCTGCTGCTGCCCGCCGGAGAGCTGGTGCGGCATCCGCTGCTCGAACACCGTGAGGCCGACCATCGCCAGCGTTTCACGGGCGCGGGACAGCCGCTCGGCGCGGGGCAGATGCCGCAGCCCGAACAGCACGTTGCCCAGCACGCTCAGGTGCGGAAACAGCGCGTAGTCCTGAAACACCAGCCCCACCCCACGCCCTTCCGGGGGCACGAGGGGCCGGGTCATCTCGCGCCCGGCGATGACGATGGAGCCGCTGTCCGGCGTTTCCAGTCCGGCAATCAGGCGCAGGGTGGTCGTCTTGCCGCAGCCCGAAGGCCCCAGCAGCGTGAGCAGTTCGCCCGGTTTCAGGGCCAGGTCGAGGCCATCCACCACGGGTGACAGGCCCGGCCCGAAGCGTTTGGACAGGCCCGACACGACGAGGGGAGCGGGGGAAGAGGAGTGGGTCATGAGCTTTCCTTTCAACGTTCCCGCCGCAAAATCAGCAGGGTCAGCAGCGCGCCGCTGAGCACCAGCGCCAGGGCGTAGGGCGCGGCGGCGGCGTACTGGGCTTCTTCGGTATAGGTCCACACGCCCCGGGCCAGCGTCTCGAAGCCGATGGGCGCGAGCAGCAGCGTGAGCGGCAATTCCTTGAGCACGCTCAGGAACACGAAGGCCCCACTCGCCAGCAGGCCGGGGCGCAGCAGCGGCAAAGTGACCCGCCACAGGGTCTGCGCGGGAGAATAGCCCAGCACCCGCGCCGCCTCTTCCAGCCGGGGCGTGGCCCGCACGAGTCCCGAGCGAATCGGCCCGATGGCCTCGGCCACGAAATGCAGCGTGTAGGCCGCCAGCAGCAGCCCGAACGTCTGGTACACGCCCGGCACCACCTGCAGGGTGAAAAACACCAGCGCCAGCGCGAAGGCCAGCGGCGGCGTCGCGTAGCCCAGGTAGGCCGCCCGCTCGGTCACCCGCGCCCAGCGCCCCGCCTTGCCTTCCGCCCCGTAGCGACTGCCGATGTAGGCCAGCGGAAACGCCAGCGCCGTGGTCGTGAGGGCCGCCAGCGACGCCGCGCTCAGGGCGGTGCGGGCCGCGTCCCACAGCGAGGCCCAGGCGTAGGGGTTGCCCTGCGACTCCTGCACGGTCAGCCGCAGCCAGTACAGCACCGTGCCCACCGGCACGACCAGCGCCGCCGTGCCCAGCGCCAGGACAAAGGCCCAGGCCGCAAGCGCCCAGGCCCCCAGCCGCAGCCGGGACGGGGGACGAGGGGCGGCGGGCGACACCCGCGCCAGCCACACGCCGCGCATCAGCCGGGCCTCCAGCCACAGCGCGGCGGCGGTCAGCACCAGCAGCAGCAGCGCCAGCCACGCCGAATACACCCGGTCGTAGGCGGCGGTGTACTGCTGATAAATCGCCGCGCTGAAGGTGGGGTAGCGCATCAGGGACACCACGCTGAAGTCGCCCAGCACGTGCAGCGCCGTCAGCAGTGCCCCCGAGAGCCACGCCGGACGCAGCGCGGGCAGAGTGACCTGCCAGAAGGTCTGCCAGCGGCTGCGCCCCAGCACCCGCGCCGCTTCTTCGAGCGCGGGGTCCACCGTTCTGAGCGCCGATTGCAGGTTCAGAAACAGGTACGGAAAGGTAAACAGGGTCAGCACGCCCAGCGCCCCCCAGAACCCGCCCGGCGTGGGCAGGCGCAGCCCCAGCAGCGTGTCCAGGGTGCCGCCGCTGCCGGTGGCGGCAATCAGCGCGTAGGCCCCCACATACCCCGGCAGCGCCAGCGGCAGCACGCCCAGCAGCAGCAGCAGACGCCGGGGCCGGAAGTCGGTGCGGGTCGCCAGAAACGCCAGCGGCAGGCTCAGCAGCGTGGTCGTCAGCAGCGTCGCCAGGGTGAGCAGCAGCGTATTGAGCGCCAGTTCCAGATTGCGGGGCCGAAACACGATTTCGCGCAGTTCCTCGCTCTCGGCCCCCAGCGCCCGCAGCACCAGATACAGCAGCGGCAGCCCGACCCCCAGCACCGTCAGCAGGGCGGGAAACAGCAGCAGAGGAGGCGGGCGGCGCATCAGGTTCAGGAGGATAACAGAGGAACTTGGTCGGAATTGTCCTGGGACAGGCAGAAAAAACGCCAGCCCCCACAGGACCGGCGCTTAGAGCAGTTCTCCGAATGAAGTGATGCGGGGTGCCGTTCCGCGCATCACTTCATTCTCTCCTGCGGACTCGCAGAGCTGTCCCAGTCCGCTCGCCAAAAAGACGTTACGTCTTTTTGTCAAATGCTTTAGAGAGGGAAAAAATCAGAGCAGGCCGACTTCACGCAGCAGCTTCTGCGCCTTTTCGATGTTCTTGGGCAGCACCGAGGGCGAGAGCTTGGGGCTGCGCTTGACCACGTCGTTGTAAGGCAGCATGGTCGAAGGCTGGATGATGTTGCCCACCACCGGGTACTCGAAGTTCACGCTCAGGAAGAAGGTCTGGGCGTCCTTGCCGGTCAGCGCTTGAAGGAAACGCAGCGCGGCGGCGCGGTTCTTGCTGGTCTTGAGGAGTGCCGCGCCCGTCGCGTTGCCGAGGTTGCCGATGTCGCCCGCCTTGAAGAAGTGCGTGTCGATGGGGTAGTTCAGGCGATTCACGCGCTGGACATAGTAGTGGTTGGTGAGCGCCACGTCGATTTCACCGGCGCGCATGGCTTCGAGCATCCCCACGTTGCTGGTCTTGTAGTCCTTGGGGTTCAGGGCCTTCATGCCGATCAGCCACTGGCGGGTCGCCGCCTCACCGTGCTTGGCGATCATGCCGCCGAGGAAGTCCTGAAAGCTGGGGTAGCTCACGGTCCAACCGATGCGGCCCTTGAGGCTGGTCATCTTGGGCAGGTCGAGGATGCTGGCGGGCAGTTGCTCGGGCTTGACCTTGTTCGTGTTGTAGGCGAGCACGCGGAAACGCACGGTGGTGGGCACCCAGTCCTTGCTGTCGGGAACGTAGTCGTCGCTCACGTTGCGGAAGCTGGCCGTGCCGAGCTTGGAAAACAGGCCGCTGTCCGACAGTTCTCCGAGCGCGCCCACCGAGTTGCCCCAGAACACGTCGGCGGGGCTGCGCTTGCCTTCTTCGCGCAGCGCGGCGACCAGCTGGGCGTCGGTGCCGTAGCGCACGTTGACCTTGATTCCGGTCTGGCGCTCGAACTGCTGCACCACCGGGTCCACGAAGGTCTTGGCGCGGCCCGAGTACACGGTGAGGGTGCCCGCAGCGAGGGCGGACGAGGCGACAGCGAGGGTCAGGGTCGAGAGCAGAAAACGGCGCATGGAGGAATCCTAAGTAACTGACTCGGGTTAGTCAATATTTCCAGCGTCGCGGAGGTCAAGCACCTTGGGACAGTCGAGGGACCTTCGGCACAGACGGCGCTTTTGCCCGGTGCTACCCTCGGTCCATGACTGCTCTCGACGCCGCTTCCCAGGTCGCCCCCGCTTCCGTCGCTTCGGGCAGCGCGGCGGGTCCGGTGGCCCTGGACCTGACCGCGCTGGAGCGGGCCGAGCGCGGCGAGCGGCTGAGCGCCGGGGAACTCGAAAGCCTCTACCACCTGCCCCTCCCCGAGGTGGCCGCCGTCGCCCACGACCTGCGGATGCAGCGGCGCGACCCGGACGTGGTCAGTTTCCTGATCGACCGCAACATCAACTACACCAATGTCTGCAACGTGGGCTGCAACTTCTGCGCCTTTTACCGCACCAAGCGTCAGCCGGACAGCTACACGCTGGACTACGAGCAGATTTCGCACAAAATCCGCGAGCTGGAAGCGGTGGGCGGCACCCGCATCCTGCTGCAAGGCGGCGTGAACCCCGAACTGGGGCTGGACTACTACACCGGGATGCTGCGGCACGTCAAAGCCCACCACCCGACCATCCAGATCGACGCCTTCTCGCCCGAAGAAGTGCTGTTCATGGAAAAGACGTTCGGGCTGAGCCTCGACGAACTGCTCGACACGCTTATCGAGGCCGGACTGGACGGCTTGCCCGGCGCGGGCGGCGAGATTCTGGAAGACGACGTGCGCAAGAAGGCCGCGCCCGCCCGCATCCGTTCGGACGACTGGTTCCGGATTATCGACGCGGCGCAGCGCAAGGGGCTGTACACGATTGCCACGATGGTCATCGGCTTCGGCGAAACGTATGCCCAGCGGGTCAGCCACCTGCTCAAGATTCGGGCGCAGCAGGACAAGGCGCTGCGGGAGTACGGCGGCAACGGCTTTTTCGGCTTCGCGCTGTGGACGCTGCAAACCGAGCACACCCGCCTGCACGGCAAGGCCCCCGGCGCCACCGCGCACGAGTACCTTCAGCAGCTCGCCGTCGCCCGTATCGCGCTGGACAACCTGCACAATCTGCAGGCGTCGTGGCCCGCGCAGGGGTTCAAGGTGGGGCAGGCCGCGCTGTACTACGGCGCCAACGACCTCGGCTCCACCATGCTGGAAGAAAACGTGGTGTCGGCGGCGGCGGGGCACGACCGGCACCGGGCCACCGTGCGCGAACTGATTCGCATTTCGGTGGACGCGGGCTTCAAGCCGGCCATCCGCAACAGCCGCTTCGAGATTCTGAATTACCCCGACGTGGAGGCGTTCCTGAGCCGTTCCGCCGAGAATCCCGAGGGGCAGCGCGGGGTGGGCGCATAACGGCGGCCCTGCGCCTGAGCGGGCTGTCCAAGGCGTTCGGCAACGTCCAGGCGGCGCGGGACGTGTCGTTGACGGTGGACGCGGGTGAAACCCTGGCCCTGCTGGGGCCTTCGGGCTGCGGCAAAAGCACGGTGCTGCGCGGGGTAGCGGGCCTGGAACACCCCGACAGCGGGCGGGTGGAGGTCGGCGGACGCGACGTGACCGACCTGCCCCCCGAAGCGCGGCATATCGGGCTGGTCTTTCAGGACTACGCGCTGTTTCCGCACCTGAGCGTGCTGGGCAACGTGGCTTACGGCCCCAGGGTACGCGGCGAGCGCCGGGCACAGGCCGAGGCCAGGGCGCGTGAAGCCCTGGCGCTGGTGGGCCTGCCCGAACTGGAACAGCGCCTCCCCGCGCAACTGTCGGGCGGGCAACAGCAGCGGGTGGCCCTGGCCCGCGCCCTGGCGACCCGTTCGCCGCTGCTGCTGCTCGACGAGCCGCTGAGCAACCTCGACGAAAAGCTGCGCACCGAACTGCGCCACGACCTGCGCGGGCTGTTCGGGCAACTGGGCGCGGGCGTGCTGCTCGTCACCCACGACCAGCGCGAAGCCCTGGCCCTGGCGCACCGGGTGGCCGTCATGCGGGCGGGGCAGGTGGTGCAGGTCGGGGCCGCCCGGAACGTGTTCGCGTCTCCGGCGACCGCCTGGACAGCGGAGTTTCTGGGCTGGACCAACGTGTTCGCGCGGCCCGGCGGCAGGGCGCTGCTGGTGCCCGAACAGGCGGCCCGGCTGGGCGCGGGCGACCCCACCCCGCTGCTTTCCCGCCAGCCCCACGAAACCGGGGAAACCGTCACCCTGGCGCACCCGCTGGGACCGCTCACCCTGCACCTGAGCGTGCGCGAGGCCGCGCTGCTCGGCGGGGCGCAGCCGGGCGACCCGGTGCGGCTGGCCCTGGAACAGAGCCTGCTGCAAGAGGTGCCGGACGACCGCCAGGACAGGTGACCAGAACAGGTGAGGAGAGGCGAGCCGCGCTTGACCGCGCCGAAGGTGCCCGGCTATACTCTGCGGGCCTGTCGAGACAGGTCTGCCTAGGGATATGGTGTAATGGCAGCACAACAGATTTTGGATCTGTTTGTCTAGGTTCGAATCCTGGTATCCCTGCCAGAAAGTCAAGGAAGCTGGCCTCCTTTACCGGGAGGTCAGTTTTTTTGGTTTCTTGGTCGGGAGGTTGGGGGGCATTTGATACGGCCCGTCCCTCCGACCCGTGAACGGCGCGTCCCGGTCTCATACGGATTCCGCTTAATTCCTGCACAGTCGGGAAAGCGCCGCCTGTGCATCCATATCGCAGAATCCGTATTTTTTCCTACTCGCATCCGCTCTGCTGAGCAGCTTTGCAAGTCGGATTGAATCTGAAACGACCAGATTCAATCGGAATCCGTATCAGGCTATCTTCCCTCCATGTCCGCACCCGCCTCTGCCCCGTCCCGCCTGCGTCTGCGGGTGTCCAAGGCCGCCGAACTTCATGTCCGCGACGGCCACCCCTGGGTCTACGAGTCGAGCGTGCGCGAGCAAAACCGCGAGGGCGAACCGGGCGAACTCGCGGTGATCTACGACCGCCGCGACCGTTTTCTGGCCATCGGGCTGTACGACCCCCACTCGCCGCTGCGGTTGCGGGTGCTGCACACCGGGATGCCGACCACCCTGGACGATGCGTGGTGGGCCGCCCGTCTGGACACGGCCCTGGCCCGCCGCGCCGCGCTGTTCGGGCCGCTGACCGCCTTCGGGGACACCGACGGCTACCGCGTGCTGAACGGCGAGTCCGACGGCTTTCCGGGGCTGGTGGTGGACCGCTACGCCGGGGTGCTGGTCATGAAGCTCTATACCGCCGCCTGGTTTACGCACCTGCGCCGGATGCTCGAACTGTTCGCCGCCCGCGCCCCGGACTTCGCCGTGGTGCTGCGACTGAGCCGCAACATTCAGGCGCTGGCCGCCGACCTGGACCTGCACGACGGGCAGGTGATCTACGGCGACCTCGGCGGCGACGCGGTGGTGTTCCGCGAATCGGGGCTGAAGTTCGAGGCCGAGGTGAGGCAGGGCCAGAAAACCGGCTTTTTCCTCGACCAGCGCGAGAACCGCCGCCGGGTGGAGGGCCTGAGCCAGGGGCGGCGCGTGCTCAACGCCTTTTCCTTTTCCGGGGGCTTTTCGCTCTACGCGGCGCGGGGCGGGGCCAGCGCGGTCACCAGCCTCGACATCAGCGCCCACGCCCTGCGCAGTGCCGAGCGCAACTTTGCCCTCAACCCCGAGCTGAAAGCCGTGCACAGGACCGTGCAGGCCGACGTGTTCGAGTGGCTGCCTGCTTCCGCCAAGGGGGCCGACTACGACCTCGTGATTCTGGACCCCCCCTCGCTCGCCCGGCGCGAAGCGGAGCGCGAAGGAGCGATTCGGGCCTACGGCAAGCTCGCCGAGGGCGGCCTGACGCGGCTGGCCCCCGGCGGCATTCTGGTCAGCGCCTCGTGCAGCGCGCACGTCAGCGCCGAGGAATTCGAGGACGCTGTGATGGGGGCGGTGCGCCGCAGTGGCCGCCGCTGGCGCAAGCTGCTGAGCAGTCGCCACGCGCCCGACCACCACGCCAGCTTTGCCGAAGCGGAGTATCTCAAGGCCGTGTTTTTGCAGCTGGATTGACGATTCCCGTCATTCCCGCCAGATGGCCCACATGGGCGAATCGAGCTGCTCCATCTGTTCCGCGCTGCGCCCGCCCTGCCGCAGCAGGCTCATGACCTGCCCCCGGTGGTGGCTGTCATGGACGATGATGTGCTGCAGAAAGTGGGCGGGGTGGGCCTGATAGGTGCCTTCGCCGTACGGGTCGGGAAAAGTGCGACCCTCCGCCACCGCCGACTGCACCGCCCGCAGCGCGGCCTCGTCGCTCAGGCGGAAGGCTTCGGCCAGTCGCGCGGGGTCGCGCTCGGTCAGGGCGAAGTTTTGCCAGTCGCCCTCCACGACTTCGGGCAGGCCCTGAGCGTCGGCAGGTGAAATCAGGCCCAGCCAGCCGACGCGAAAAAGGGCGAGGTGGCCGAGGTGCCGCCCCACGGTCCAGCCGCCGCGCCCGTCGGAGAGGTCGAAGTCGGCAGGGGTAAGGGCCGAGAGCAGCGCCGCATTGACGCGCCCGTTGCGGCGGTAGGCTTCGAGAAGCAGGTCGGGAAGGGTCATCTGGATTCCGATTGAATCTGAAACTACCAGATTCAATCCGAGCGGATGCGAGTAGGAAAAAATACGGATTCTGCGATATGGATGCACAGGCGGCGCTTTCCCGACTGTGCAGGAATTAAGCGGAATCCGTATCATCTGGTCTCCATCCTGTGCCGCCAACGAGGGCACAGGTTCAACGAAAGTCAGGCGGGTGCGGCAGACGCAGGGGGCAGGCCGCGCTGTTCGACCGGCAGGAGGCTCAGCCCATCGGCGGCAGACCGCTCCGCTCGTAGAAGGCGGGCGGAGTGACACCGAGTTCGCGCAGGTACACGTAGCCCTGGCCCCGGTGGTGAATCTCGTTGTCCATCAGGTACAGCACGCTCGTCAGTGGCGACATCTTGCCGAACGGCGTGTCTCCCGGGGTCAGCCACGTCTCGGCGCTGACCCTGGGCACTTCGGCGTCGAGTTCGGCAGTCAACTTGTCCCACCACGCCAGCAACTCGGCGCGGCCCGGCACGACCCTGTTCTGGTCGGCTTCATCCCAGTGGGGTCGGCCCCTGCGAAACCAGTCGAGCTGGTACTCCACCATCCCGGCCAGTTCGCAGGCCATCGCCTGAAAGGGGCGCATGTCGGGGGCGTGGTGTGTCCTGAAGCCCTCCTCCGGGAAAGCCTCGATGACCCGGCGCGTCAGGTCACGGTGCCCCTGCCAGTAGGTCAACAGGGCGGCGGGCGTGAGCAGTGTCGTTTCGTCGCTCATTTCCATTTCCTCCTTCCGTCCGCAGCGTAGCCCCGATACCTGACAGAACGTGACGTATTTCGGAACTAGACTGGGGCATGTCCGACCTGAAGCTGGTGCTCCACGTCTCCGAGGCCGACCGCTGGCATGCCGCGCTGGGCAACCTCGTCAACCTGACCGCACTGGACGACGTTCCAGACGTGCGCGTGGTGGCCAACGGCTCGGCGGTCTACGTGCTGCAGGGCGAACACGACCAGCTGAGCCACATGGCGAAGGCGGCGGCAAAAGGCGTCGTGTTCCAGGTCTGCCAGAACTCGCTGAAGGCGCACGACATCCCTGAAAAAGCCCTGCCCGAGTGGGCTGCTACTGTCCCGAACGGCGTCCTGGCCCTGGCGGAAGCGCAACAGGGAGGCTTTGCCTACATCAAACCCTGAGGCCTGCAAAGGGTGCGGGCCGTCCAAGGGGCTGAGCGTCAAGCAACTTGGCTCCTTAGACTCTTATACGGATTCCGCTTAATTCCTGCACAGTCGGGAAAGCGCCGCCTGTGCATCCATATCGCGGAATCCGTATTTTTTCCTACTCGCATCCGCTCGGATTGAATCTGAAACTACCAGATTCAATCGGAATCCGTATTAGCAATGGTGCGGACAGTTTTAGGCGGCTTTGACGCCGAGATCAAGCGGTCTGGACGGATGTTTCTCTAATTCGTGGAATCGCGCCTCAAGACCGAGATTGCGAAGAATTCGGCGGGCGAAGAGTTGGTTATAGGCCCGTCGTTTGATGTCTTCGTAGGAGAACGCCATCCGGGCGGCAGGACGCTCCCAGCGTCCTGCCGCTTCAAGTAACGCTTCTGCTCGTCCCATGCTCAGGGCAAAGAAAGCCGCATTCCAGTGGTTTTCCAACGCGACGGTGCTGCGAAGCTGGCAGGTGTTCAACCCCGCGAACTGCTTGGCATCCCGGAAAACGAATTCCAGTCTGAACCGGGCGCTGTAGAGCGCCCGGATCTGCGTTGCCGGTAGGGTTGGGTCAGTGCTGCACAGCACCACGTGCCCCTTCACCTTACCGCGCCCTCCCAGATTCTGGATGACCACGACCCGGAGAAAACGCCCGTAGTGGGGTGCCCACACGACACGTGTCCACACCCGTTCCCGGTCCTCACCAGGCACACTGGCCCACCCATCAAAGTTGATGAAATCGACCTTCCCAGCCCACCTTTGCCGTCCTCCTCGCCGCTTGTGGTGCGGGCCAGTAAAGGGATAAAGCAGGTTGGCGTTGCACTGCATTTTGGTCACGAAGGCATAGCCTTCGCGACTGACGGCGTCCATAAACATCGTCTTGGCATACTGACCATCCGCGACCACCACACGGAGATGTCGGGTTAACCAGGTCCGGCGCTGCTCCAGGAAGGAGACCAGTTGATCCAAGTACTGTTCGAGGCGATCGGCCTTCTGTCCACGCGGCTGAGTTTGCTGCACGTGGACAGGAAACGCGTGATGGCCTGACCAGCTCAGCAGGGCCAGACACGACAGTTCCAACCCAGTTTCGGAACGGTGCGTCGCACCGTTCCAGAATGCCCCCACCCCCGCAGTGTTCTTGCCCGACTTGGGAATGAAGCTGGCATCCAGGGCCAGGATGAAGCGCCCCTCCAACACCCCCAAACACAGGAGGAATTGCAGCAGGCCCCAATGCAGCTCCGCCCAGGGGAGGGCCTTCTGAAACCAGCGACGGAGCGTTCGTTCGTTCCAGCCGCTGTAGCGGCTGAAATTCATGGCATTGACCCGACCGGGAATGGCTTGCCAGAGCGGGATGAGTTTGGCGAAGAAACGGTGTTGGTGGGCGGGCAGGGCGAGAAGGGTCAGCAGAATCGGTAACATTGAAGTAGGTCTCCTGTGCGTGAAGTCGTTTCAACCTCACCGTACCGGAGATCTCTTCTTTACCCCCTCGAAACTGTCCGCACCATTGATTAGAGCAGTTCTCCGAATTACGTGATGCGCGGAACGGCACCCCGCATCACTCCATTCTCCGCCCTGCTCAGTGTTTTGCACTCGCTCTCTGCGAGCTGTCCCAGTCCGCTCGCCAAAAAGACGTAACGTCTTTTTGTCAAATGCTCTAGACACCCATCCTATGACCTACGACCCCTCCCTCCGTGTCCTGACCGTGCTGGAACTGCTCCAGGCACGGGAGGAAGTCACGGGCGCGGAACTCGCGCGGCGGCTGGAAGTCAGCCCGCGTACGGTGCAGCGGTACGTGATGAAGTTGCAAGACCTGGGCATTCCAGTCGAGGGCAAGCGCGGCGTGGGCGGGGCATATCGCCTGAAACCTGGGTTCCGGTTGCCGCCGCTGATGTTTACCGGCGAGGAGGCGCTGAGCCTGGCGCTGGGCCTGCGGGCGCTGAGGCAACTGGGCCTGCACACGCTGGCACCCGCCGCTGAGGCCGCCAGTGCCAAGCTGACGCGCACGCTACCGCACAGCCTGCGCGAAGAGGTGCAGGCGCTGGAAAAAGCCGTGCAGCTTGACGACTCGCCCTGGGTGGTCAGCACCGACGCGGCCACCCTCGCCACACTGCTGCGGGCGGTGCGGGCCAGTCAGGTGGCCGAATTCGCCTACACCTCCAACCAGGGGGCAGTCACGCGCCGCCAGGTCAATGTCTACCGCGTGATGCACGTGGACGGGCGCTGGTACGCGGTGGGCTGGTGTCAGTTGCGGCAGGAAGTGCGTTCTTTCCGCCTGGACCGCATTCGGGAACTGGCCGTGCTGGAGGAAACCTTTACCCCACCGCAGGACTTTGATGCGCTGGCGTACATCCGCTCTCACGCCTGCCACGCGCCCAGCTACGAGGTCAGCGTGTGGCTGGCCGCCCCGCCCGCGACCCTGCGCGGCGCCGTTTCTGTGTGGCACACTGACCTCCGCGCCGAGGGAGAAGGCACCCGACTGACGTGCCAGCGCGAGAATCTGGCGAGTTTCGCTGCTTTTCTGCTCGGGGTGGGGGTGGACTTCCGGGTGGACTCGCCGCCCGAACTTCGCGAGGTGTTCCGGACGCTGACGCGGCGCTGCGCGGCGGCGGGTGCTTATACGGATTCCGATTGAATCTGAAACTACCAGATTCAATCCGACTTGCAAAGCTGCGCAGCAGAGCGGATGCGAGTAGGAAAAAGTACGGATTCACCTCGGGTGCGGCGGCAAATGAGTGTTCAACCGAGGCCCAAACCATGTTGTGGGGGACCTTTTGCTCGGCGCTGTGGAAAGCGGTCGGAAGTGAAATCTATCCGGCGAGGGGGGACATCCACGCGATAACGAGGGCAGGACTGGAAGGCGGAGACCGCTCCCGCGCTCTGCACGGCATTTTTTCCTTCCCACTACCGCGAACCTCGCCGCACCCGAGGTGATTCTGCTTAATTCCTGCACAGTCGGGAAAGCGCCGCCTGTGCATCCATATCGCAGAATCCGTATTAGCCCAGCTCACGCAGCAGGCGCAGCTTGAGCGTGCTCAGTCGGGAGCGGCTCAGCACGCCGCGCAGCAGCACGCGCTCGCCCAGCGCCAGCACCGGAATATGGTCGCCGTGAAGGGCAGTCAGGGCCGCGTCGCCGCTGATGTCGTGGGGGCGGTAGACAAAGCCGAGTTCGTCCAGGTGCGCCTGCGCCTGCTCGCACAGGTGGCAGCCGGGGCGGTGGTACAGGGTCAAGAGAGGCAGACGGGACATCGGCGTCAGATCCCGGAGCGCAGGCGGGCCGGGTCGCCAGCGGACAGCGCGGCACCGGCTTCGGCAGCACCGGCTTCGGCAGCATTGGGTCGCTGCACCAGGGCCATCGCATGCAGCGGCGCGTACATGTCGCGCTGGGTGATCAGGTCACCGGCGGGCGAGAACAGCCGCAGCACCTGCCCGCCCTGCCGCAGCGCGTAGATGCGCCCGTCGGCGGCGACTTCGAGCAGCCAGGGCGCGTCGGCAGGCTCACCGACCAGGGTTTCGAGCGCGAAGGTGGTGCCGGGGGTGCCGTCGGGTTCGATCTTGCGGACCTTGCGGGCCACGCTGTCCACGATGTACACGCTGCCCCGGGCGTCCACGCCCAGTCCGTCGAGGCCGCGCAACTGCTCGGAATTGCGGTCGAGGCGAAAGGCGTAGCGGCTGACATACTCGCCGCGTGGGGTAAAGCGCTGCACCTCGTGGTTGCCACGGTCGAGCACGTACAGTTGCCCGTCGGGACCGAATTTGAGCGTGGACGGACGACCGAACTTGCCCTGCCCGGCCCCCGGTCCCCCGAAGCGGAACAGAAAGTCCCCCCCCGGACCGAACACGCTGACGAACTGGGTTTCGGCGTCGAGCACGTAGAGTTGCCCGTTCCAGACCGCCAGCCCGACCGGGCGCAGCAGTTGCCCCGGTTGCAGCCCGTAGGTCCCGAACGCCAGTTCTTCCCGCCCCTGGGGGCCGAGTTTGCGAAGCAGGGCGCCTTCCTGAAGCTGCGGATGATCGGGCAGCGCCAGATACAGGTGGCCCTGGGCGTCGCCGGTCAGGGCGGTGGGGGGCAGCGGCAACTGGCCGGGTTTGGTGCCCTGGTCGCACAGGCTCACGCGCAGCTTGCCCGCGAGATCGAGCAGGCGCAGGGTGCCCGCTTTTTCCTCGGTGCTGACCGCCAGCGCCACGGGGTCGGCGAACACCTCGTCTTCCAGCACCCCGGCGTCGATCCGGGCGATCACCTCGTCGAGGGTCGGGCGCAGCGCGGGGTCCTTCTCGATCATGTGCAGGATCAGGTCACTGAGCTTGCCCGGCACCTTCAGGTTGACCTGCTTGGGCGGTTTGGGCTGCTCGAACACCTGCTGGTGCACCACCGCCTCGTAGCTGCCGCGAAAGGCGGTGACGCCCGAAATCATCTCGTAGGCGAGCAGCCCCAGCGAATACACGTCGCTGCGGGCGTCCACCCGGTTGCCCTTGGCCTGCTCGGGGGCCATGTAGATCGGCGTGCCCACGCGGGCGCCGGTCATGGTGAGCCGGGTCAGCACCTTGCCCACCGCGATGCCGAAGTCCATCAGCTTGATGCCGCCTTCGCGCAGCTTGCCGTTTTCGAACGCGCCCCGGAGCACCATCACGTTGGCGGGCTTGATGTCGCGGTGAACGACGTTCTGCATGTGAATGTGCCGCAGCGCGTCGGCCATCGCCCGCAGCATCTGCACACTCTCGGAGAAACTGAAGGGCTGACGTTCCAGCAGGTCTTCCAGGCTGTCGCCGTCGAGGTATTCCATGGCGATGTAATGCTCGGGCGCCTGCATGCGGTAGTCGTACACCCGCACGATGTTGGGGTGGGTAAAGCGCTTGAGCACCTCGGCCTCGCGGTAGAAGCGCTTGACGAATTTGGCGTCGGCGAGGTACTTCTCCTGCGG
Source organism: Deinococcus wulumuqiensis R12 (assembly GCF_011067105.1). Classification (NCBI taxonomy): domain Bacteria; kingdom Thermotogati; phylum Deinococcota; class Deinococci; order Deinococcales; family Deinococcaceae; genus Deinococcus; species Deinococcus wulumuqiensis. The sequence continues at coordinate 2,334,760 of NZ_CP049357.1, forward strand.
CACCTTGAGCGCCACCACGCGCCCGTCCTGCCGCCGCTTGGCGCGGTACACGCTGCCCATGCCGCCGATGCCGACGCGCTCGAGCACCTCGTACTCCTGAAAAAACACGTCGCCGGTCACGGCGCCGCCGCGCTGCGGTGTCCGGCCCCGCGCCGTGCGCAGCGTGCCGCCAGCGCGGGTGCCGGTGCCGGTCCGGGTCACGCCGGTGCGCCGCGCCGCCGTGCGTTTGCCGCGTTTCCGGGTGCCGAGTTGCGGCAGCTTGAATTCGCCCAGGGCGCCTCGCAAAGCCTGCATCCCGGACACCGGCCCGGCGGCGGTTTTGCGGGTTCCGTGCCCGGTGGTGCGGCGGCCAGCGGCGCGTGACCCACTTCCGGAGTGGGTGGCCGTGCGGAAACCGGGGCGCACCGACGTGCCGCGGCGGAACTTGGCCAGTTTGTCGTCCTGCCGGGCCTGTGACCGCAGCATCAGCGACAGCACCGAGCCGCCCAGCAGCGCGGCACAGACCGTCAGCAGGCCCTGCATCCGGGGGGGGGCGCCGATTCCCGCGCCGCTGACCTGCACGTTCATGAACAGCACCAGCAGGCACAGCGCCACCACCGACAGCGCCATGACCCCGCTCAGGACCCGTTCGCTCAGGCGCCCGAGCAGCAGCAGCAGCAGGGACACCACGAACAGGGCCAGGAGCAGCAGCAGGGTCACGGCACCCACCTCATACGAACTCCGATGAATCGCGTACTTTGCGATTCAATCCAACTTGCAAAGCTGCGCAGCGGAGCGGATGCGAGAAGGAAAAGAGACGCGTTTCATGGTATGGAAGCGCAGGCGCTGCAGTTCCGACTGTGCTGGAATGTAATGGAATGCGTATCAGGCGTCCCCGGAAGGCCACGTGCAGCGGGCAACAAAAATGGAGGGGACGCGACAACATCGGCCCCCAGTGTACTCGCCCGGCCTTGCAAGGCACTTACACCCTGACTGTCTCAATGGGGGCTGCAGGAGGCGAAAAAAGGGGGCGGGAACCCCGGCAGACTCGCTCCGCATGCCAGACTGTGCGCAGCGTGGCAGCCCCCGAAGTGTACAGCGGCGTTTCTCAGACCCGGTCCCTGGCCTGGCTTCTCGAACTCTACGAGTACCAGGTCAGCGATCTGGTGGCCGGGCGCGAACCCCGGGGGGGCGAGCGCAGCGTGCGCGAACTGCGCGGGCGACTGTGGCAGGCCGACTGGCCCGCGCCCCTGCGCCGCCGACTGATTCGCACCGACCACCAGTACCGCACCTGGCAGGCGACCCGGCGGCAGTTGCCCCAAGCGCAATCTCTAGAGGCACAACCCGCACAGCCCCCAGCGGGCAAGCAGCCCGGTTCCGTCCCAACCCTGACCCGAAACGCACAGGAAGACGCCGCCTGGGCCGAGCTGCGGCAGCTGGCCTGGCACGCCGACCTGATGGCCGAGATGCACGACGTGACCCAGCAACTTCGCCACGAACCGGGGCGCCCCACCCTGCGCGTGCTCTACGCCGTGACCGAGAACGCCGAGCGGGCGGCGCGGCAGCTTCCCACGCTGTTTCCGGTTCCGGGGGCGCACGACACGCTGGTGTCGCTGGGAAACAGCGAGGTGGTGCGGCAACTGACCCGCACGCTGGGCGACATGCTGCTGCTTCCCGGCGGAGCGGCGCAGGTGTGGCAGGCGCTTGACCGGATAGAAGACAACCCTTTTCCCCCGCAGCCCGGCGACGACGTGCTGCAGGCGCAACTGTCCGCTGTCCGGCGCGGGGGCGGCAGCCCACACGAGCGCGAGCGGCTGGAAGAGGCGCTGCGGGCCAGTGCCGGGCCACAGTCCGAACTCTGGGCCGACCCCCGGGAGCGCCCGGCCCTGCGTGAAGCGGCGCAGGCCATCCGGCACTGGCTGGCGCGCCGGCTGGAACTGGCCCCCCGGCACGGGTCGGGGGCGGAGGCGGCCCACCCCGCGCTCCTTGCCCCGGAACCGGGCAGCGCCCTGAGCAGCGCTGCGGCGGGAAGAAGCCTGATCCTGCACCTCGGCGGGCCGGACCGGGTGGCCCACTGGCAGGGCCTGCGGCTGACGTGGCGCTCCCTGGGTCCGAACTGGCAGGTGCTGGTGCAGGACGAAACCAGCCCGCCGGTCCGGGGCGGGCAACTCGCGCTGCTGCGGCCCGAGCTGCCTGCCAGCGAACGACAGCTGCGGCTGGACGTGGGCGGGCAGCAGCTTCAACTGCTGTTCAGCGGCGACTATGCCCTGCTCAGGTGCCGGGCGGACGCGGCACAAACGCGCCGACTGGCGCGCCTCGCCGCTGTGGGCCGTGCCTGCGCCGTGCTGCTGCTGCCCGGCACCGACTCTGGCCGTCTGCGGCTGGCCCGCGCCCTGGCCCAGCGCCTTCTCGGGGACCCCCGGCGCACTGGCGACCTGCCGGCTGCCGAGGGGCCAGATGCTGAGGGGCCAGATGCCGGGCTGCCCGGCACCGCTGCGCCGCACCCAGACCACCCTTCTTCCGACGCCCTGACCACGGCCCGGCGCACGCTGCGTCACCTCCACCTTCTCCTGCCCCGCTTCACGTCTGCCGAGGTCGCCCACACGGCGCGGGCGGCGCAGGCGGAACTGGGCCTGCCACCGCACTACGCCGCGCAGGTGCGGCAGGCTGCCGAGCACGCGGCTGGCGCTTCCGAGGTGCTGCATGACCCGCCCAGCACGGCCAGCGCCGGGCGGGACCCCGCGCCCACCTTCCTCAGCGCCAGCGGTCAGTTTCTGGTGTTTGGTCTGGACAGCGAGCCGCTGGAACTGCGGTTGCCCGGCGAGCGGCTGCTCACCCTGCGCCCGGACCACCGCGCCGAGCTGGTGGCGGTGCGGCCCGGACAACCGGCGATTCCGGTGGGCGACCTGCTGGTCCTGTCGCTGCACGACCTGAGCGTGGTGGTGGCGCGCGAAGGGTCACAAGTGGCCGTCTGTGCGCTGGCGACGGGTCCCCTGGAAGCCGGAGCAGTCGGAAAGGCAGCGGCCCCCTGAACCCGGTCCGGGCCTGTGCCCGCTGCTTGAGGGGGCCTCTGCGGAAATCCCTGTCATACGGATTCCGCTTAATTCCTGCACAGTCGGGCCTATACAGTTGGGAAGGCGCCGCCTGTGCATCCATATCGCAGAATCCGTATTTTTTCCTACTCGCATCCGCTCTGCTGAGCAGCTTTGCAAGTCGGATTGAATCTGAAACGACCAGATTCAATCGGAATCCCTGTCAGGGCGCCGGACGCTGCGCCCCAGAGTCGTCTTCCGGCAGGCCCAGTGGGTCACGCACCGCCGCCGTCCACTTCAGGCCGCCGCAGCCGCAGGAAGTGGGGTCTTCGCCCGGCGCCAGCTCCTTGACCCGGCCACAGCGCAGGCAGGCAGCGGGGCCAGAAAAGCCGCGTGGCAGGGGCGCGGGGGGCAAGAGGTCCCAGGGCGGCACGATGGGCAGGCCGGGCGGCGCCTGTTTATCCGACCAGCAAAACACCGAGAGCTGCCCGTCCTGCTCGAAATAGGCCCGCTGCACCTGCCCGAGCTGCCGCACCCCCTGGGGCCGCAGGCGCTCGAACAGGTCCTCGTAGCTCAGGGTCGAGGTGCTGAGGCCGCCGAGTTGAATCACCCCGTCACGCACCAGTTCGACGGGCGTGCCTTCCAGAAACGTCTCTACCTTTTCCCGGGAGATGATGAGGTGCGCGACCAGCCGCTGAAACCCGACCACCAGCGCCATCACCAGCATGGCGTGCAGCAGCGGCACCTCGGCGTAGAACATCGCGTCGCCCACCGCCGACCCCAACCCGATGACGAGGGCGAGTTCGAGCGGGCTGAGCTGCGCCACCCCACGTTTGCCCGCCACCCGCAACAGCAGCAGCAGCCACACCAGGATGAGGGTGGTTCGCAGCACGATTTCTGCGTAAAACAGCAGGTCGAAGTCGCCCAGGAACAGCCGCTGCCAGTCGAGCGACCGCACCGCCTCGCTGCCCGCGCTCACGCCTCCGGCTCCGTCAGGGCGCCTTCATGACCCAGCCCGGCCAGAATGCGGGCGCGGTCCCAGCCGGTCAGCGCCGAGAGTTCCCGCAGCACCTCCCCAAATTCCGGCGACTGCGGCGCCAGGGAGCGCAGGCTTTTCCACAGGGCGTTACGGCGGCGCAAAAACTCGGGGGTCATTCTGCCCCAGGGTAACGCGCCTCAGCCCCGTTCCCCCTCGGCCAGCAAAATGACCGCCTGCACCAGCGGGTGCGGGTCGCGGCGCAGCAGGTGGCGCAGGTCGGGCGGCAGACCAGGGCGGTTCGCCACCGTCAGCCGCACGCCGTAGTCGAGGTCACGGGCGAGATGGGCGAGCACGCCGGGCGGCAACTGCGGTTTGCGGGCCACGTACTCGCGGATGGTCCAGAACGGCGAGCGCGACAGCCGCTCCAGCACGTCGCCGGGCAACTCAGTCCGGGTCACGGCGGCAAGCTGCACGTCGATTTTCTCGTGTGCCGCCGCCAGCCGCAGCAGCCAGTCGGGGGCGCCCGGCACGGTGGTCAGGGCTTCCAGCGTGCGGGCCGGCCACCCGGCGAGCAGCCCCGGCTGGGCCAGCCGCAGCAGCGGCAACGCGGGATTGCCGAGCACCTCGGCGGGAAACTCGGCCCCCAGTTCGGCCAGCACGGGGGGCGGCGTGTTCGGATGCGCGGCTACGGATGCCCGCAGCGCCGCGTCAGGCGAAGCGGCCAGCCGGGTCAGTTCGGCAGCGGCGATATGCGGGCCGAGCATCTACTCTTCCCCGCTCAGCCCTGCCCCGCCCGGCTCCGGGTTGCCGGGCGCGAAGGCCGGGGCCGCCAGCGCCAGCGCGTGGGCGCGAATGTCGGCGGGCCAGTCCCGGCTCAGGGCCAGAAACCGCGCCCCGTCGCGGGCGTACAGGGCGCGGCTGGCTTCCTCGTAACCGGGTAGGTGGCCCCCCACCGCGCCCAGAAAACGGTCGGCGGCGGTCTGGGCCTGCCGGATGGCCGCAGCCTCAGGCCAGCGCCGCCGCTCCTCATCGATCAGGCGCCGCAACGCCGCCGACGCGCCGCCGGGGTGCGCTTCCAGCCACGCCCAGTGCCGGGGCAGCAGCGTGACCTCACGGGCGACCACCCCCAGTTTCGGGCGGCCCGGTCCAGCAGGGGCAGGCAATTCGCGGGCCAGCACGTCTTCCAGCGGGCCGGACAGGTCGAAGTCGCGCGGCCGTCCGGTCTGGTCGTCGAAAATCAGTATCTCGCCCCCCTCATGGCCGGGGGACTGCACCTTCAGATACGTCAGCACGTCGCGCAGCGGGCCGGAGAGCAGGCGCCGCTCTCCGGCGAACACCGTCAGGGTGGGTTCGGACATGTCCAGATTTTACCCGGATAAAAATAGGGGCACCTCTGCCGAATGGCGCATACTGGCGGCATGTTCAAAATCGAAGCTGCCGAAATCGTCGTGGCGCGGCTGCCGCTCAAGTTCCGCTTTGAAACGAGTTTCGGGGTGCAGACCCACAAGGTGGTGCCGCTGCTGATTCTGCACGGTGAGGGCGTGCAGGGCGTGGCCGAGGGCACCATGGAAGCGCGGCCCATGTACCGCGAGGAAACGATTGCCGGGGCGCTGGAACTGCTGCGCGGCACCTTTTTGCCCGCCGTTCTGGGGCGGACGTTCGCCAACCCCGAGGCCGTCAGCGACGCCCTGGGGGGCTACCGGGGCAACCGCATGGCGCGGGCGATGGTGGAAATGGCCGCCTGGGACCTGTGGGCGCGGACGCTGGGGGTGCCGCTCGGTACGCTGCTGGGTGGCCGCAAGGACCAGGTCGAGGTGGGGGTCAGCCTCGGCATCCAGCCGGGCGAACAGGCGACGGTGGACCTCGTGCGCCAGCACGTCGAGCAGGGCTACCGCCGCATCAAACTCAAGATCAAGCCCGGCTGGGACGTGCAGCCGGTGCGGGCCACCCGTGAGGCCTTTCCCGACATTCGCCTCACGGTGGACGCCAACAGCGCCTATACGCTCGCCGACGCCGGGCGGCTGCGGCAACTCGACGACTACGACCTGACCTACATCGAGCAGCCCCTTGCCTGGGACGACCTCGTGGACCACGCCGAACTCGCCCGCCGGATTCGCACGCCGCTGTGCCTCGACGAGTCGGTGGCGTCGAGCCAGGACGCCCGCAAGGCCCTGGCCCTGGGCGCGGGCGGCGTCATCAACCTCAAGGTGTCGCGGGTGGGTGGGCACGCCGAAGCGAGGCGCGTGCACGACGTGGCCCAGAGCTTCGGCGCCCCGGTCTGGTGCGGCGGCATGCTCGAAAGCGGCGTCGGGCGAGCGCACAACGTCCACCTCTCGACCCTGCCGGGCTTCCGTCTGCCGGGCGACACCAGTTCGGCCAGCCGCTACTGGGCGCAGGACATCATTCAGGAACCGCTGGAGGCCGAGGGCGGCCTGATGCCGGTGCCGCAGGGGCCGGGCACGGGCGTCACCCTCGACCGCGAGTTCCTGGCGACCGTCACCGAAGCGCAGGAGGAGCACCGGGCGTGAGGGTTCCCGGCTACGTCATCCGCGACGTGACCGACCCGCAGGCGATGCGTGAGCTTGAGGACGTGCAGGCGGCGGCCTGGGGCTACTGCGACCGGGAAGTGCTGCCCGCCACCATGTTCCGCATCGGGGCGGCGACCGGGGCGGTCGTGCTGGCGGCCTACCCGGAGACAGTTGGCCCGGAGCTGGGCGGCCCGGCAGTGGGGCTGGCCTACGGGTTTCCGGCGCTGGGTGGGGCGCTGGGCAGGCCGGGAGAACTCTGGCACCACTCGCACCTGCTGGCGCTGCGGCCCGAAGTTCGGGGCAGCGGGCTGGCGGTGGCCCTGAAACTCGCGCAGCGCGAGCGGGTCCTGGCCCAGGGAATGACACGCATGACCTGGACCTTCGATCCCCTCGTCACCCGCAACGCCCGGCTCAACTTCGGCAAGCTGGGGGTGACGGCGGCCCGTTACCTGCCCGACTGGTACGCCCCGCACGCCGACCGCCTGCTGGTCGAGTGGGACCTGACCCGCACGCCTGCCGAGCGCCCGGCTCCGGCGCCGCTCGGGGTCCGCGTTCTGGAGGCGAAGGGGCCTCTCCCCGACACGCCCGACCTCGCTGTCGACGCCCCCACCCTGCTCGCAGAGGTGCCCCTCACACTGACGAACGAGGACCGCGCGCCCTGGCGCCTGGCCCTGCGCGAAACGCTGGGCACCTACCTGGGCCGGGACTACCGCGTGACCGACCTCGCGCGGGACGGCGGGCGGGCATTCTACGTTTTGCAGCGCGGCGCGGGCAGATAACGGCAAACGAAAAGGCCCCAGCGCGATGCCGGGGCTTTTTTTGGTGGGTCGTGTAGGAATCGAACCTACAACCCGCTGATTAAGAGTCAGCTGCTCTGCCAATTGAGCTAACGACCCAGAGCGGAAGAAAGTTTAACTGGAATGCCCGGACCTGTCAAGCCCCCACGCGGCCCGCCGGCTTCAGAAGGGCACCACGCTGACTCCCCGGAGGGGGTGTTCGGCCCCGGCGTCATAGAGCAGTTCCAGATACTCGCGCTCTGCCAGAGCGTCGATGATGGCGAAAGAGGGCTGGCCGTCTTCGGTGCGGTGCAGCAGAACGCCCTCGCCAGGCCGGGTATGGCCGTAGACGCCGAACACCAGACCGGCCATGCCCACATATTCCGGCGTCTCCCGGAACCACGTTTTGGCGCTGCGGTCACTGTAGAACAGGTCGTCGTAGTACAGGTGGCCCGGCAACGGCGAGACGTGGGCGAACTGCAAACCGCCCACCCGCAGTTCACGGGGAAAACGGCTCATCCAGGCGTGCAGGTGCGGCGGGAGCATCAGCCCCCCGCGCTCCGGGTCGAACTCGGTGTGTTTGAGGCCTCCACTCGTGCCCAGCACGAAACGCGGGTCGAGCACGGCGTGGTCATGGTTGCCGAGCAGGACATGGACCGCGTGCGGCGCGGCTTCGTGGTAGCGCTGCAACTTTTCGAGCTGCCGCACCTGCTCCCGGGCGGCGATCAGGCGGTGGTCCTCGTCGTTCATGTCGAACGGGTCGCAGCCGGTCAGTCGGGCGTACCCCTGCGGCGACTTGGGATGCACGAGGTCCCCGATGAGGACGACCTGATAGCGCCCCAGGCGAACCGGGGCGGTGGGCAGCCCGTCCGCGTCCACGCAGCTCGCCGCCCGCAGGGCGTCCCAGAAGGTGTCCCAGTCGGCGTGAATGTCCCCGATGGCGATGAATTTGTGCATGACGCGGCCCCGACTTACTGATCGAGAATGGCCTTGAGCTGCTTGTACAGCGCCCGGCTTTCGTCCACTGTCTCGCCGTAGCCGCGCATCAGGATGCGGGCGGCCTCGCCGCTCTTGCCTGCGGCCTTGAGCTGCTCGAGCAGGTCGTCGATGTGGCGGCGGGCCTTTTCCATCTGCGGATCGCGCGGCGGCTCGGGAGGCAGCGCGACCGGGCGCGGCGCGGCGGGCAGTTCACGCTCGGCGTCGAGGTCGGCCACGTTGGCGCCGTCTTCGGGGTCGTAGTCCACCCACTGACCCTCGCCCCCGGAAATGCCGAACAGCCGCGCCAGCTCGGCCAGCGCAGCGAGTTTGGCGTCGGGCAGCGTGGGCGCCTGTGCCAGTCCCTCACGGCTCACCCCGGCCACGTCCAGTCGGGCACGCACCACGTAGGGCGAGGTCGCGTCACAGGCCCAGTGCAGGCTCCACTGCGGGGCGAGGCGGTCAAGCCCAGCGATCAGCGGCTCGAGTTCGGGGGCCGGAATCACGCGGGCCTGATCGCCGCGCACCTCCACCGTGGCCCAGGTGGTCATGCTGCTCTGCAGGGCCTCACGCACGCGGTCAAGATCGGGCATGGAGCGAGTCTAGAGCAGTTCTCCGAATTACGTGATGCGCGGAACGGCACCCCGCATCACTCCATTCTCTGCTTCGCAGCTTTGCAAGTCCGCCCTGCTCCGTGTTTTGCACTCGCTCTCTGCGAGCTGTCCCAGTCCGCTCGCCAAAAAGACGTAATACGGATTCCGATTGAATCTGAAACTACCAGATTCAATCCGAGCGGATGCGAGTAGGAAAAAATACGGATTCTGCGATATGGATGCAGAGGCGGCGCTTTCCCGACTGTGCAGGAATTAAGCGGAATCCGTATAACGTCTTTTTGGCAAATGCTCTAGAGCAGGAACCGGGCCTCCCGCGCTCCCGTTTTCACGTTCCGTGACCGCGAAGCGGAGCAGAAGCGTTCTAGAATCGGGCGCATGAGGCCTGCCTACCTGTCCGCTGCCCGGCACCTGCAAATCGGGCGCGAGTACGCAGTGCAGGGCGACGCGCGGCGTGCCCTGGCGGCCTACCACAGTGCGCTTGGCCTGCTGCGCACCCTGCCGCCCGAGCGCACCCGCGACGTGCTGCTCGCGCATACCCACCTCGCCTTTTACCAGACCCTCGCCCTGGGGGGCAGCACTGGGGATGAGCAGACCCACCTGCAACTCGGCGTCAGCTACGCCCGCAGCACCCGCGACCCCCTCGCCCGCGCCATCGCCGAGGAGTGCCTGAGCGGGCTGGACACGGTGCTGTAATACGGAATCCGTATAAGGAGGCACTGTGCCGCAGGTCGGGCACCCGGCCCCCTTCGCGCCACTCGGGAGTCAGGACCGGGGACAGACCACTAGGGACAGCGCCGCCTTACGAGACGTGGGCGGCGTCTTCTTCCAGAAGTTCGACCAGTGCCCCGACCACCCGTGGATCGAAATGTGCGCCGCTGGCCGAACGCAGGTAGTCCAGGGTCGCCTGCTGTCCCCAGGCCTTCTTGTAAGGCCGGTCGCTGTTCAGGGCGTCGTACACGTCACAGACGGCAAAGATGCGCGCCGACAGCGGAATCTGCTCTCCACGCAGGCCCAGCGGGTAGCCGGTGCCGTCCCAGCGTTCGTGGTGCGCTCCGATCACGTCCAGCGCCGCCTGGGGAAGGAAGGGCAACTGTCCGGCCAGCCGCACGCCTTCTTGCACGTGCCCCTGCATCTGCTGGCGCAGTGCGGCGGTCAGTGGCCCCTCGTAGAGCAGAATCTCGTCGCGCAGACTGATTTTGCCCAGGTCGTGCAGGTAGGCGCCCCAGCGCAGTTCGCGCAGTTCCGCCGGGGTCAGCCCCAGCTTGCGGCCCAGCCGCTCGGCCAGGGTGGTCACGCGGTCGGTGTGGCCCTGGGTTTCGGCGTCGCGCGCCTCCAGCGACAGCCCCAGCGCCCGCAGCGCCCCCTCGTGGGCGGCCTGTTCGCGCTCCTCGGCGTGCAGGCGGGCAGCGAGCAGCGACAGCATGCCGGTCACGGTGCCGATCAGCATCTGCTCGTTTTCGGGCCAGGTGTGCGGCTCGAAGGTGTGCGCCAGCAGCGCCCCGACCAGCAGACCGTCCCGGTCATGGATGGGCGAAGCACACAGGCTGCTCACGCCCAGCTCGGCAAAGCCCTGCGCCGCCGCGTCCTGCGCCGTATCGGTGAAGTACAGCGTGCTCTGGGCCTGTGAGAGCGCTTCAATCAGGGGGAAATGCCCCGGCAGCCCGTGCGCCAGAATCGCCTCCATGACGGGGCCTTCGGGCATCTCGCCCGTCGCGGCGCGGGCATGGTAGGCCAGGGTCTGGTCACGCCACTGAAAGTACCCGGCCCCCCGTGCCCCGGTGTGCTCGACCAGCGCTTCCAGCACCGGCTGCATCGCGCTGCCCAGGTCGGCGGCTTTCAGGCCCAGTTGGGTCAGGCGCAGGGTGAGTTGTGAAGCCGATTCGGACGGCGGAACAAGGTGAGGGGGAACTTGGTCCATCTTCTCCTGACTTTACCCTGTTCGGCCTCTTTGGGCGTTCACGGCAAACAAAAGCCGCTGCCCCAGCACGGAGCAGCGGCCCTACGGCTTCGGGTCGGCACACGCTCAGGGCAGCGGGAAGCCCCCGGCAAACTCATGAACCTCGGCCTTCACGTCCTCTCCCTTCAGGGCGCGGTCGATCAGGTCGGCAATTCTGGGCATGTGCTGCTCGGTCATGCCGCGCGTGGTGACGGCGGGCGTGCCGATACGGATGCCGCCGCCGTGCATGATGCGCTCGGTGTCGTACGGCAGCGTGGACTTGGAAATGGTGATGTGGTTGGCGTCGAGCAGTTTCGTCGCCTTGGTGCCGTTCAGCCCCTGCGGGCGCAGGTCGAGCAGGAACAGGTGGTTGTCGGTGCCGCCCGAGACGATGCGGTAGCCCTTCCCCTGGAACTCGCCCGCCAGCGCCTGGGCGTTTCTGATGATCTGCCGGGCGTACTGCTTGAATTCGGGTTGCAGCGCCTCGCCGAAAGCCACCGCCTTGCCTGCGATGACGTGTTCGAGGGGACCGCCCTGGTAGCCGGGGAACACGGTGCGGTCGAGTTGCTTGGCGATTTCCTCGTCGTTGCTGAGGATGATGCCGCCGCGAGGCCCACGCAGGGTCTTGTGGGTGGTCGAGGCAACGACGTGCGCGTGGGGCAGCGCGTTGGGGTGTTCGCCCGCCGCGATCAGGCCCGCGATGTGGGCGATGTCGGCAAAGAGAATCGCGCCCACTTCGTCGGCCACTTCGCGGAAGGCGGCAAAGTCGATGACGCGGCTGTAGGCGCTGGCCCCGGCGATAATCATCTTGGGCTTGTGTTCGTGGGCGAGGCGGCGCACTTCTTCCATGTCGATGCGCTCGGTTTCCTGGTTCAGTTGGTAGGCGACCATCTGGTAGCGCATGCCCGAGAAGTTGGCCTTGTTGCCGTGCGTCAGGTGCCCCCCGTGCGAGAGGTCCATGCCCAGCACCGTGTCGCCGGGTTCGATGAGGGCGTTGTACACGGCGAGGTTGGCGCTGCTGCCCGAGTGCGGCTGCACGTTGGCCCACTCGGCCCCGAACAGCTGCTTGACCCGGTCGATGGCGAGCTGCTCGATCTGGTCCACCACTTCGCAGCCGCCGTACCAGCGCTTGCCGGGGTAGCCCTCGGCGTACTTGTTGGTCAGCACGCTGCCCTGGGCCTCCCGCACGGCGGCAGAGGTGAAGTTCTCGGACGCGATGAGTTCGAGGCCGTGCTTCTGGCGCTCGGCTTCCTGGGCAATCAGGTCGAAGACCGCCGTGTCACGGGCAGTCCGGGGTTGGTCGGTGGAGGTCATGAATAAATAGTAAAGCGTGCGCCCCGCCGCCGACTGTGGGGTGTCCAGAAAGGCCGTCAGGGCTTGGCTACGCCGTCTAAGGGTCTAAGCAAGTGTTTCCTTCGACTCTTAGACTCTTAGACACTCACGGCAACGCCCCGCACCCTTCCACCACACTCAGCGCCTCGGCAAAGCCTTTCACCGGAAACGTCAGCGTCAGGGGCGCGGCCCCGCCCGTACGCACCACCCGCAACTCGACCTTCTGGCGGGCGGCCTTGAATGCGCCCAGGAAGCGGGCGTCGCCCACGTCGTTCGTCGCCAGCACGAAGCGGTCAAAGTCCCCACCCTTGCGCGTCAGCACGCCGGGAAAGGTGCGCGGCTGCTGCCCGTCCACCCGGTAGCTGATGCTGGGCGCACGGCCCGCCACGAGGTCGGCCTCGCTGAGCAGCGGCACTTTGGTCTTGAGAAAAAACTGGAGCTTGCCGCCTTCGCCGCAGCGAAACTGCACGAAGGTCTTGCTGAGGGTGTCGTAGCGTTCATCCAGAAAAAGGGAAGAACGGTTCGCGCCCTGGGCATCCTTTTCCAGCCGCACCGAAACTTTGCTGCCCGGCACGCGCATGTCCTGGCCGTAGGGCAGCTTCTCGGCAGCGGGCGGGGCAGACAGGGCGAGCAGCAGAGCGAGCATGGCTCAGGGTAGAGGGTAATACGGATTCCGATTGAATCTGGTAGTTTCAGATTCAATCCGAGCGGATGCGAGTAGGAAAAAATACGGATTCCGCGATATGGATGCACAGGCGGCGCTTTCCCGACTGTGCAGGAATTAAGCGGAATCCGTATAAGAGGGCGAAGGTTGACCCTCCACCCTCCCCTCTTTCCCCTTTCCCTGTTTACCTGCTCCGCAACGTCCCCTGCACCGCGCTCATGAACTCGGCGCGGGTGCGCGGGTCGGAGCGGAAGAGGCCCCGCATGGCCGAAGTCGTGGTGGAGCTATTCTGCTTTTGCACGCCGCGCATCGCCATGCACAGGTGAATGCCTTCCATCAGCACGGCGACGCCTTTGGGGGCAAGCAGTTCCTCGACGGCGTCGGCCACCTGCGTCGTGATGCGCTCCTGCACCTGCAAGCGGCGCGAGTAGAGGTCCACGATGCGGGCGAATTTGCTCAGGCCCAGAATCCGGCTGTTGGGGATGTAGGCGACGTGGGCGCGGCCATAGAACGGCAGCATGTGGTGCTCGCACATGGAGTAGAACTCGATGTCCTTGACAATCACCATCTCGCTGCCCTCGGCGGCAAACACACCCTCGCCCACCACCTGCGCCAGTGTTTGCCCGTAGCCCTCGGTCATGTAGGCCCACGCTTTGGCGACGCGCTGCGGGGTGCGTTGCAGCCCTTCGCGGTCAGGGTCTTCCCCGATGGCCGAGAGCCACTCGCGGGTCAGGGGTTCGAGGGGGAGTTTGGGGTCGGTCATGGTTCATCCTTTAGGGGTGTAAGGGTCGAAAGGTCTAAGGGTCTAAGGAAGGCGCTCCGGACCTTAGACTCTTAGACCCTTGGACTTCTTTACTTCCAGTTCACCGCGCCATACGTCTTTTCGCGCTCGGGGCCAGCCGAGAAAATCACCACGGGGCATTCCACCGTCTCTTCAATCAGGTCGAGGTACGCCTGAGCCTCTTTGGGCAGCGTTTCGCGGCTGGTCACGCCGTCGGTGCTGGCCCAGCCCTTCATCTGCTTGAACACGGGCCGACCGCCTTCGTCGTAGTGGGTGCAGACCGGAATGGTGTCCAGACCGCTCAGAATGTCCATCTTGTTGATGACCAGACCGTCGAGGCCGTTCACGTCCACCGCGTACTTGAGCAGCGCGAGGTCGAGCCAACCCACCCGGCGGGGGCGACCCGTGGTGGTGCCGTACTCGTCCCAGGGCTGGGAACCGTCGCCGCGCAGCCGCAGGATGCCCGCTTCGTCGTGGACTTCGGTGGCGAAGGGGCCGTGGCCCACGCGGGTGTTGAAGGCTTTGGCGACGCCGTAGACCTTGTGAATCGCCTTGTGGTTCACGCCCGCGCCCACGATGACACCGCCGATGGTCGGGTGGCTGCTCGTCACGAAGGGGTAGGTGCCGTAGTTCAGGTCGAGCAGGGTGGCCTGCGCCCCCTCGAACAGCACTTTGCGCCCGTCCTTGATGGCCTGCCGCAGTTCCGCGCCCGTGTCGGCGATGAAGGGAGCGAGGGCGTCACGGATGGGGGCGAGGGCCTGCATGCCGTCCTCCACGCTTGCCCAGCCCGCGTCACGGGTGGAGTTGGGCTTGGCTTCGAGCAGCCGCTCGATGCGCTCGCGCAGCACGCCTTCGTCGAGCAGGTCGCCAAAGCGAATCCCCACGCGGCGGGCGCGGTCGGCGTAGGCGGGGCCGATGCCCTTGCCCGTCGTGCCCACGAAATCCTTGCGGCCATCCACATATTTGTGGTGCGGCAGCACGATATGGGCGCGGTCACTGATTTTGAGATTGGGATTCAGGCCGCCTTCGAGCAGGTTTTTGCGCTCCAGGGTGAATTTCTCGGGGTCGATGACCATGCCGTCCCCGAGGATGCTGGTCGCGCCCTCGTGCAGCACGCCGCTGGGCAGCAGGTTCAGCTTGAAGGTCTTGCCCCCCGCGTTGACGGTGTGGCCCGCGTTGGCCCCGCCCTGATAGCGCACCACGTACTCGGCTTCGGGGGCCAGAAAATCGACAATTTTCCCCTTGCCTTCATCGCCCCACTGGGCACCTACAATTGCAATTCCGGGCATTTCAGCCTCCAGCCACGCGCCCTAACTTGCCCTTCCTGGCACCTCCTCTCGGAGGCCAAAAAAAAGCACGGCGCATGGCACCGTAACTCAGTTTAACCGATTGCCCCAGCCCACACGGTCAGGCGGCTAGACCCGTGCCAGCCACGCCCGCGCCGCGCTTTCATCGGCAAAAAAGCGAATCAGCGGGTGCGAGCGGTGCTCGAGGGCGAGTTCGCCAAAGCGCGGGCCGTAAGCGTCTGCGTCGGGCAACACCAGCGCGAGGGGCAGGCGGTAGTTCGTGACTTTCTGAAACAGTTCGCCCAGCAGCCCCGTCTTGAGATCGAGGAATTCGGGGGCGAGGTCGTCCACCGTGAGCAGCACCGCATCCTGCCCATACGCCGCGCCGATGAGGTCGGGAATGTCGGCGGCGGTGCGGAGGGGAAAGCGGTCAAGGAATTGGGGCATCAAAACCAGTTCTCCAGCTCGAGCCGCTCTACCCGCTCGAATTCCTTGACATTGTTGGTCACCAGCGTGACCCCCAGAGCCAAAGCGTGCGCCGCAATCAGCAAACCCATCGCCCCGATAGGTCGGCCCTGCTGTTGCAAGGCGTGACGGAGCGGGCCGTAGTGCCGGGTCGCTTCGGCATCAAAGGGGACGATTTCCAACGGCTGAATAAAGGCTTCGAGCACGGCGGCATTTTTGGCCGACCCGCTTTTGGCGACGCCGTAGCGCAATTCGGCCAGCGTGATACTCGACAGTCCCACCGCGTCGGGGGCGTGCTGGGCGAACTTTTCAGCGACGTGCGGCGGACGGCGATTGATGATGTAGATGCAGGTCTTGGTGTCGAGCAGATGGGTGAGGCTCACGAGTCCCAGTCCCGCTCTTGCAGCGGCAAGTCCTCACGGGTCAGCGGAATGTCTACCTCAGGCAGGGCCGCGTACCAGCCGCGCCAGAATTCCTGCTGTCCCTCGGCGGTATTGGGAATCAGCAGCACCCCGTTGGAGACGCGCTTGATGGTGACTTCCTGTCCCTCGAACCGGAAGGCTTTGGGCAGCCGCACGGCTTGAGAACGCCCCGTCTGGAAAAGTTTTGCTGTCGTCATCGGGCTGGCCTCCCTTGGTATCTACGTGATGACTCCCCGGCCTAAAGGGCGAGGCTTCTCAGGTCAATAGGCGCAACCTTCGCACCCTCGCTGAAGGCCGCATCCCGGCCCCGATTCAGGATGTTCAGGGCGGCATTCACATCTCTGTGCATGTCCATCCCGCAGTTCGCGCAGACATAGGCATGGCCGATTTTGACCTTCTGCCTGTGTCCACATTCGCTGCAATCCTGACTCGTGTACTTGGGGTCAACCCCCAGAACTGTCCTTCCAGCGTTCGCAGCTTTGAGGGACAGAATGTTGATGAAACTCGCCCACCCCGCGTCCAGCACACCTTTAGCGGTACGGGTACGGGCGAGGCCAATGATGTTCAGGTCTTCGTGGAACACCGCGTCATGGCGATTTACTAGGGTGCGGGCCGTCTTGTGGTGGAAGTCCCGGCGACGGTTGGCAACACGGCGATGCTCAGAGGCGATCTGACGCTTCAGTTCCTTCTGGCGACGGCTGCCCCGCTTCTTTTTGGCGGCAGACCGTTGCAACAGGCCAATCTTGCGCTCAGCCTTTTTGAAGTGCCGGGGGGCTTCCACGAACTCCCCGTCTGAGGTGATGAGGAAGTTCGGATTTGTGCCGAGGTCAATCCCAATCACGTCTCCGGTCATAGGTAGAGGCTGCGCCTCTACCTCGCAGGTGAACACGATGAACCACTTGTCCCCCTCCCGCTTGACGGTGGCCGTCTTGACCACCCCTTCCAGCGGGCGGTGGTACTTGCAGCGCACGTTCCCAATCTTGGACAGGTAGACCTTGCCGGATTCCGGCAAGGGCATCGCCCCCGTCTTGCCTGCCTGTGGGTAGGTGAAGGAGTCATAGTGGAATCTCCCTTTGAACCGCGGATACCCGGCAGTCTGTTTGGTCTTGACCCGCCGAAAGAAGCCCTTGAACGCCTTGTCCAGCCGTTCAATCACGTCCTGCAACACCTGCGAGTGAACGCCTTTGTACTCTGGGGAATCGGCCTTGATTTCGGTCAAGGCGCGTTTCTGCTCGTAGAAGCTGATCGACACGCCGCATTTCCGGTAGGCCGTCCGGCGTTCTTCAAGAGCCGCGTTGTACAGAGTGCGGCACAGGTACAGGGTGGAATCCAGCGCCTTTTCCTGAATGGCGTTGGGAAAAAGGCGGTACTTCATAGCCTTAAACCCCATCGTCATCCACCTGTGCTTTGCGCTGATTCTCGATGTACCGCTGAATCACATCTGCCGAGATATTGCCCGCAGACCCCACGTAGTAGGCGTTCGTCCACAGATGGCCGCGCCGCCTCAGCTCGGGAAACTCTTGCAGCATCAGCCGCGCCGAGACGCCTTTCAGAATCTTGGCGATGTCGGACGGGGACCATTTTGGCGGGCAGGACACGAAGATGTGAACGTGGTCAGGCATGACTTCCATGTCCCGGATGAGCCAGTCGCGTTCAGCGCAGGTGGCCGTGAAAATCTCCATCAGGCGTTCGCGAGACGGGCCAAAGAACGAACGACGGCGATACTTCGGCGTGAACACCAGATGGTAATTCAAATTGAAGTGCGCGTGTCGTGTGGAACGCTCCCCGGCCATGTGCATATGGGATCACATTCCAGCCTGCTGCAGATGGCCCTGCGCCGCCTACGGCGACGAATTGCGCCCCCGACGGGGGCGGTGGCTTATATCCCCGCTTTGAAAAGCAGGGGATTACGCCACTCTCTCCAAAAATACATATCAAAGGAGCCAAATGAAAACCCCCTCCCGAGCGGGGAGAGGGCAGGAGCAGTGAGACGGTTAGACCTTCCGACCCTTAGAAGCCTTCCAGCATCAGACGGTCGGGGTTCTCCAACAGCCGGATGACTTCCTTGCAGAAGCGGGCGGCTTCGGCCCCGTCAATCAGGCGGTGGTCGAACGACAGGCTGAGGTACATCATGTGGGCAACGGTGATGTTGTCGTCCTCGTCCACGATGGGCCGCTTGACGATGGAGTGGATGCCCATGATGGCGGCGTCCGGCACGTTGATGATGGGGAACGAGAACAGCGCGCCGATGGAGCCGATGTTGGTCACGCTGAAGGAGCTGCCCGCGAGTTCGTCGGCCTGCAACTTGCCCGCGTTGGCCCGCGCCGCGAGGTCCACCACTTCACGCGCCAGGTCGAAGATGCTCTTGCGGTCAACATCTTTCAGCACGGGGACGGTCAGGCCCGCCTCGGTGGCGACGGCCATGCCCATGTTGTAGTAGGACTTCTGGACGATTTCCTGCGTGCTTTCGTCAAAGGAGGTGTTGAGGCTGGGGTACTTCTTGAGGGCCACCGCAATCGCCTTGAAGATGAAAGGCAGGTACGACAGCTTCACGTCGGCGGCCTTGGCCTCGTCCTTGACACGCTGGCGGAACTCGACCAGCTTGGTCATGTTCACTTCGTCCACGGTCAGCGTGCGAACGGTGTAGAGGTGCGACGCCTGCATCTGCTGCGAGATGACGCGGCGCATTCCGCGCAGGGGCACGCGGGTTTCGCGGTCCTCGAAGCCCTTCGGGGTGCGGTACTGCACGGGCGCAGGCAGGTGCGCGGAGGGCGCGGCGAGTTTGCCTGCGGGTGCAGATGGCTGATGGCTGATGGCCGATGGCTGAGCGGCGGGGGCCGGTGCTTCGGCTTGGGCACTGACGCCTTCTGCCTTCTGCCTTTGACCTTCTGCACTGTGGCCTTCTGCCATCTGCCTTCCGCCTTCTGCCCCCTGCGCCGCCGCCAGCACGTCCGCCACCCGAATCCGCCCGTTGGGGCCGGAGCCGCGCACCGCAGCGAGGTCGAGGCCCAGTTCGCGGGCCGCCTGGCGAGCGGCGGGAACGGCGAGGACACGGCCCTCGTTGCGGTAGGCGGGCGCCTGCTCGGAGGCGGCCTTGCGCTGGCCGAGGCCCTGCACCTTCACTTCCTCGTCGTTGGCGAAGGTCTTGAACAGGCTGGCCGAGTCGTCGTCGGCCTTGGCGATGTGGGTCGCCTCGACGATGGAGCCGCCCTCGTCGCTGCCCATCTGCTCGCGCTCCTCCCGGGCCTGCACGGGCAGGGTCATGTCGGCAGTCGCCGGGTTCTCGGCGCTGTCCTGAATGGCCTGGGTCGCGCTGGGGGTCGCCGCGCCGCCCGCCCCGTCGTCGATCAGGGCGATGACGGCGTGAACGGCCACCACGTCGCCCTCGTTCGCCAGACGCTTGTGGAGGGTTCCGGCAAAGGGGCTGGGCAGTTCGACGGTGACCTTGTCGGTCATGACTTCGCACAGCGGCTGTTCGAGGGCAATCGTGTCGCCCTCCTGAACCAGCCATTTCAGGATTTCACCCTCGACGACGCTCTCGGCGAGTTCGGGCAGCAGCAGTTCTTTCATGACATACCTCGTGGCAAGAAGGGAAAAAGAATCCGGAACAGGGCGTAGAGGAGCAGGGCGCCCGCGAGGACGCGAATCCACCTCTCCCCTTTCGCATAGCCCCACGCGGCGGCCCCCAGCAGCGCGAACAGGGCGCCGATGGTCACGCTCTGCCACGGCTCGGCCAGCCGCCCGGCGAGGGCGTACAGACCGAAGCCGATGGCGAGACCCAGAAAACCGAGAACGGGGCGCAGGGGATCAGGCATGGCAGGAAGCTATCAGCGGGCTAGTAATTGAGCGCCTTGACGCACGCGGCGACGATGCGGTTGGCCCCCGGCAGGTAAATCTTGTCCTGAATGTAGGGATAGGGCGTGTCGAAGCCCGCCACCTGCCCGACCGGGGCCGAGAGGGAGTCGAAAGCTTCGTTCTGGATGGTGTAGGCCACCTCGCCCATGAAATTCGCCATACGCGGGGCCTCGCTGACCAGCACGGCGCGGCCTGTCTTTTCCACGCTTTGCAGCACCAGCGGCCTGTCCCACGGCACCAGCGAGCGCAGGTCGATGACCTCCACGCTGACCCCTTCGGCGGCAAGGGCGTCGGCAGCTTTTTCGAGGTCGGGCATCACGCCGCCGTAGCCGATGAGCGAGAGGTCGGACCCCTCACGGCGAATGGCGGCCTTGCCGATTTCGACGGTGTAGTCGTGAGAAGGCACTTCGCCCTTGGCGGCGCGGTACAGGCGCTTGGGTTCGAAGAACATCACCGGGTCGTCACTGCGAACGGCGGCCTTGAGCAACCCCTTGGCGTCGTAGGGGGTGCTGGGCATCACGACCTTGATTCCGGCCATGTGGCAGTAGTACGCCTCCGGACTCTGCGAGTGGTGGTGCCCGCCCTTGACGCCGCCGCCCGACGGGGTGCGAATCACCAGGGGCGCCGTGAACTGCCCGCCGCTGCGGTAGCGAATCTTGGCGGCTTGACTCAGCAACTGGTCGAAGCCGGGGCCGATGTAGTCGGCGAACTGAATCTCGGCAATCGGGCGCATGCCGCGCACCGCCATGCCCACCGCCGCGCCGACGATGGATCCTTCGGCCAGCGGGGTGTCGAACACGCGCCCCTTGCCGAAGCGTTCCTGCAAGCCTGCCGTCGCCATGAACACGCCGCCACGTGCGCCCACGTCCTCACCGAACAGCACCACCCGTTCGTCGCGCTCGAGTTCCTCGGCCAGCGCCTCGGTCACGGCCTGAATCAGGTTGATGGTGCGGGGTTCTGCCTGGGTGGTCATGCCTGTCCCCCCTGCTCCTCGCGCAGCATCACTTCCTGCTGCCGCAGGTGGTCGGGCAGGTCGGAATACACGTCCTCGAACATGATGCGCCAGTCGGGATACCCGGCGGCCTCGGCCCGCAGCACGTCCTCGTCGATCTGCTTGTGAATGGCGGCAATCATTCCGGCGCGTTCCTCGGCGCTGATGGGGTCGCCGAGGTACTCGAGCAGGTTCTCGACGCGCTGAATGGGGTCGCGGCCCAGCCACTCGTTCACCTCGTCGCGGGTACGGTAGCTCTTTTCGGCGTCGGCGTCGGCGTTGGAGTGCGACCCCACGCGGTAGGTCAGGCACTCGACCAGCGCGGGGCCGTTGCCTGCGCGCACCCACTCGGCGGCGTGGTGGCAGACTTCCATCACGGCGACCACGTCGTTGCCGTCCACGTAAAAGCCGGGCATGCCATACGCCCTGGCCTTGACATGGATGTTTTCGGAAGCCGTCTGGTGCCGGATGTGGGTGCTGATGGCCCACTGGTTGTTCTCGCACACGAACAGGCAGGGTGCCCCCATCGCGCCCGCCATGTTCATGCCCGCGTGCCAGTCGCCCTCGCTGGTGGCCCCGTCCCCGAAGGTCACCACCGTGATTTCGTCGGTGCCGAGGTACTTCTGCGCCATGGCGCTTCCGGCGGCGGGCGGCACCTGCGACGCGATAGACGAACTGGCCGACACGAAGTTGTAGTCCCGCGCCGAGAAGTGGTGCGGCATCTGGCGGCCCCGGCACTCGTCGGTGTTGCTGCCCAGACACTGCGAAATCAGGGTGAACATCGGCACGCCCAGACCCAGGCCGAGCACCTGGTCACGGTAGTAGCCCCACACCCAGTCGTGGCGGGCGCGAATGGCTTTCGCCAGCCCGATCTGGGTGGCCTCCATGCCGCTCGCCTGCGAGTAGAAGCTGGTGCGCCCCTGCCGCAGCAGGGTAATCAGTTTGCGGTCGAACTCGCGCCCCTGAAGCATCAGGTGGTGCAGTTCGCGCAGCAGCGCCGGGGTATAGCGCTCCGGCAGCGGAAGAACAGGCTGGCCGTCTTCCGCCACGAAGCGGATGGGGTCAGCGGTAAAGGGTTGAATCATCTGGCCTAAGCCCTCCTTGCCAGAGGCGCGGGCCACGCACTGTGCCCGGCCTCCTGAAATGTCTAACTAACGAACGTTAGGCATTGTAGGGGGTCAGGCGCATTGCGGTATGAAGGCGGCGGTATGAGGGCGGAAGGTGGAGAGCAGGCTTCACGCGCCTCGATTACGGATTTTTCCCCTGACGGTACACCCGGTCACCCATGAAAAGCGTGCCGAGAAGGAAAATCACCGTCCAGACAGCCTGTTCCTTCTCTACAGCTCGCCCCAGGTTGATGCAGAGCACCACCAGAAGAAAGATGTCGAGTTTCCAGAGATTGCCGCTGCCCACAGGCCGCAGTCTGTCATAAGCCTCGGCTGGGGCCGTCAAATTGTCATGCTGCCGGCTGTCGAGAAAGACGTTTTGTCAAATGCCCTAAGTCCTGAAAGCTTCAGTACGCGAAAAACACCAGATCCCCCGGCACGTTCTCCGGCACCGGGCGCCGCGCGGTCACGCTCAGACCCTGCGCCAGTGCCGCCGCTTCGCGCAGGTAGTCGGCGTAGGGGACCTCTCCCCCGCCCCGCTGCGGCTGCACGTCGCCGAACAGCGAGGGCGGCGCGGCGTCCTGGGCGTGTGTCCAGGACCCGGTTTTCCAGTCGAAGTCGTAGAGCGGCAGGAACTTCTCGCCGTGTTCGGCCACGAACTCGATGGCGGACAGCAGAAAGTCGGCTTCCTCGTCGGTGGCCCAGGGCGCGAGGTTCAGGCGCGTCCAGCCGGGCTTGAGGCCGTCGAGGTCGCCCATGATGCACTGGAAATACCGCTCGGACCGCTCGTCGTCAATGTCGAGCAGTGCATGACCGTACGGCCCGGCACAGGCGCAGCCGCCGCGCGACTGAATCCCGAACAGGTCGTTGAGCAGCCGCACCACGAAGCGCGGGTGCAGGTAGGTGCCGTCCTCGGCTCTGACCAGAAACGACAGGAATGCCAGCCGGGGCGCGTCCGGGTTGCCGAGCAGTCGAACGCGGGGGTGCGCACCCAGACGGGCGACCGCCCGCCCGAACAGCTCGTGTTCGCGCTCGGTGAGTGCCCTCACGCCGAGCTGCTCCTTGACCCGGAACGCCAGCGCCGTGCGAATCTTGCCGAGGATGGCGGGCGTGCCCGCGTCTTCCCGCGCCTCGATATCGTCCACGAAGGCGTGTTTGGTGCGGCTGACATACCGCACCGTGCCGCCGCCCGCCGTGCTGGGGCTGCTCAGCCGGTACAGCTCCTCCCGGAAGCACAGCAGGCCGGGGGTGCCGGGGCCGCCGACGAACTTGTGGGGGCTGAGGAACACGGCGTCGTACCCGTCGGGCTGTCCCGGCTTCATGTCGATGGCGACGTAGGGCGCACTCGCCGCGAAGTCGAAGAAGGCGTAGGCCCCGTGCGTGTGCAGAATCCGGGCAACGGTGCGGGTGTCGGTGAGTAGGCCGGTGACGTTGCTCGCCGCGCTGAACGACCCGATTCTGGGGCGGCGGGCGTAGCGCGGATCCTTGAGCGCCGCCACCAGCGCGTCCAGGTCGAGGTTGCCCCGCGCACACAGCGGAATTTCCACCACGTCCGCCAGCGTCTCGCGCCAGCTCACTTCGTTGGAGTGGTGCTCGTAGGGGCCGACGAACACCACCGGGCGCTCGTGTTCCGGGAGGGCGTCCAGCACCGTCTGACGGTGGATGCCGCCGACACTGATGCCCAGAATCTCCTGCATGCGCCGCACCGCCGCCGTGCTGCCCGAGCCGCAGAACACCAGTTTGCAGCTCGCGTCCGCCCCCAGCTGCGTCTTGACGTACTCGTGCGCCTCGTGGGTCAGGTGGGTGGAGTGCGCTCCGGTGGCGCTGTCCTCGGTGTGGGTGTTGGCGTAGAGCGGCAGCGCGAGGCGGCGCACCCGGTCCTCCACGCTGCGCAGCGCCCGGCCCGATGCCACGTAGTCGGCATAGGTGACCCGCCGCTCACCGAACGGGGTGCGGATGACGGCCTCCGACCCGATGAGGTCGGCCCTTAAGCTGGCGAAGTCCATGCCGCCATTCTGACCCCTGGGGGGTATCGGGGTCCAGTCAGGAGGCACGGGTGGGAGATGCACGCGGGACACGTTTGTTTTCCTGTCAGGCCGCTAGACTGAAGTGTTATGAAGGGCTGGAATGTCATCGTCATCGGCGGGGGCCACGCGGGGCTGGAAGCGGCGTGGGCGGCGGCCAAGTTCTCGCGGGTCGCCCTGCTCGTCGGCAATCCGGCGACGGTGGGCCGGATGCCGTGCAACCCGGCAGTCGGTGGGCCGGGCAAAAGCCAGCTCGTCTTCGAGGTGCAGGCCCTCGGCGGGCTGATGGGTCGCCTGGCCGACGACACCGCCATCCACACCCGGATGCTCAACGCGAGCAAAGGCCCCGCCGTGCAGTCCCTGCGGGTCCAGAACGAACGCGACGCCTACGCCGAACGCGCCCAGGACGTGATTTTTGGACATTCCGAAATCGACATCGTGCGCGGAGAAGCCGCCGACCTGGAAAGTGACGGGCAGGGCGGCTGGTTCGTCGTCACCACCGATGGCCGCCGACTTCACGCCCGCAGCGTGGTGCTGGCCGCCGGAACCTTCATGCGCGGCGTGACGTGGTACGGCAGGCAGTCGCGCCCGGAGGGCCGACA
Organism: Deinococcus wulumuqiensis R12; assembly: GCF_011067105.1. NCBI lineage: Bacteria > Thermotogati > Deinococcota > Deinococci > Deinococcales > Deinococcaceae > Deinococcus > Deinococcus wulumuqiensis. Next base: position 2,359,107 of record NZ_CP049357.1, read on the forward strand.
GGGCGAGCCGCCCTCACGTTTTCTGTCGGCCCCGCTGGAACGCGGCGGACACGTGCTCAAGCGCTACAAGACCGGCACCCCGCCCCGCGTCCGGGCCGACTCGGTGCGCTTTGCCGACCTGCTGGAAATCCCTGCCGACCCGCAGCCGCGCGGCTTTACCGGTGCCCCTGGCCCCCGCGCCGCCGAGTCCCCGACCTGGCAGACCCACACCACGCCGCAGACCCACGCGCTGATTCAGGCCAACCTCCACGAGTCGCCCATGTATGCCGGGGACATCGAGGGCCTGGGGCCGCGTTACTGTCCGAGCATCGAGGACAAGGTGGTCAAGTTCGCGCACCATGACCGCCACCTGCTGTTCGTGGAACCCGACGGCGTCCAGACGAGCGAGGTGTATCTCCAGGGGTTTTCTTCGTCGCTGCCCCCGCGTCTTCAGGACGAACTGGTGCGCACCCTGCCGGGCTTCGAGCAAGCGGTGATTCAGCGCTACGCCTACGCCGTCGAGTACGACGTGGTGGACTCCACCGAACTCACCCTGAACCTCGAATCGAAGAAGCTACCGGGCCTGTTTACCGCCGGACAGCTCAACGGAACCAGCGGTTACGAGGAGGCGGCGGCGCAGGGCCTCGTCGCGGGCACGGCGGCGGCACGGCGCTCGCTTGGGCTGGACGAGCAGTTCATCGGGCGTGAAACCGGGTATCTGGGCGTGCTGCTCGACGATCTCGTGTTCAAGGGCAGCGACGAGCCATACCGCATGATGACCAGCCGGGTGGAGCACCGTCTGCTGGTTCGCCAGGACAATGCCGACGAACGGATGACGCCGCTGGGACACGCGCTTGGGCTGGTGGATGACGCCGAGTTGCGACAGGTGCAGGACAAATACGCCCGGGTCCAGCGCGGCATTGAGAGCCTGAGCAAGCAGCGTCTGCAAGGCCAGACCGCCGACGCCTGGTTGCGCCGTCCCGAGCTGTCGCTGAGCGATGTGGAGGCGCTGGGCGCCCAGGTGCCCGCCGACCTCAGCGCCGCCGAGCGCGAAGCCGTGGAAATCCGCGTGAAGTACGCCGGGTACATCGCCCGAGCCGAGTCGCAACTGCGTTCGGAGGCCAAAGCCCGTGACCTCAGCCTGAGTGGCGTCGATTTTGCGGGCATTTCTGCCCTGTCGAACGAGGCCCGCGAGAAACTGACGCGCTTGCAACCCCAGACGGTGGAGCAGGCCAGCCGCATTTCCGGCGTCCGGCACGCCGATATCAGCGCCCTGCTGGTCCACCTCAAGGGCCATCATGCCAGCGGTGACGTTCCACGGGAAACTTGACGGTGAAACAAGGGGTGCCGGGGCTTCCGCTGTAAAGGGGAACCTCGACCCCCTCTACAGCGCAACGCCTCCGCCGTTCGACTCTCCAGCGTCCCTGTAGCCGTGCGCCAAGATCAGGGGAAGCGGTACGGTCAGTGGACCCGCCGCGAAGAGTGGTTGCAACGCCTTCAGATGCTCGGTTTTTAGGGCTACCCGCTGCTCCGGGGTGAGGTCGGCAAGGGGCAAGCCCTCGAGTCCGGCGGCAATGTCCGACCAGCGCTCGGCGGGTGTGGGCAGGGCGTAGGGCAGAACGAGCAACTCGGCGGCACCTCCCTGAAAACCCGCCTGGACCAGCAGGTCGCTCGCGGCCTCGACCGTTCCGATGCGGCCCAGGGGGGGCGCCCCAGGTTTAATGCCTTCCCCGGCCAGCGTTTCTCGCCACAGCCCCGGCAGTGGCCCGAGCAGTCCCCGCCCGAACGCGCTGAAGACCACCTCGCCACCGGGCCGCAGCACCCGTCGCCACTCGCGCAGGGCCGCTGGCATGTCAGGCACGAAAAAGAGGCCGGCTCCACACACCACCGCATCGAAACTCTGGTCGGCGAAGGGCAGAGCAGTTGCCTCAGCCGACACGAATTGCACGTTGGGGCACCCAACCGCACGTGCCCGCGCCTGCTGGAGCATGGCAGGGGCAATATCGGTCCCGACCACTTCCGCCGCCTGGGACGCCAGCGCCAGCGCCACCGTGCCGGTTCCCGTCGCCACGTCAAGCACCCGACCTCCAGTCGGAACACGAACGGTTTCGGCCAGGGCCAACGCCGCCCGGGTCAGGAAACCCAGCGCGTCGTAGCGGGCGGCAATGCGGTCAAACTGCCGTGCATTCGCGTCAAGGCGCTGCTGATCGGTGGTCATGGTGGAAGCATTAGAGCAGTTCTCCGAATGACGTGATGCGCGGAACGGCACCCCGCATCACTCCATTCTCTCCTGCGGAGCTTTGCAAGTCCGCCCTGCTCAGTGTTTTGCACTCGCTCTCTGCGAGCTGTCCCAGTCCGCTCGCCAAAAAGACGTTGCGTCTTTTTGTCAAATGCTCTAGAGCACCCGATACGGACGCCAGCCGATTCCTGCGCGCACGGCAAAACAAATCGGCCACCTCTGCGCGGTGTGGCCGATTTATTTGTGGACGCCAAACGCTCAGCTCAGCGCTTCGCCCCGGTCTGCTTCAGGCGGGGGTCGTTGGGATGCACCCCGTACACGGCGCCCCAGGGCCGGTACACACTCTTGATGCTGTCCTGCTTGACCGTGCCGTCGCGGAGGGTGACGGTGCGGGTGATGACGCTGGTCATGCCTTCCATCGGCTGGTCGAGGAGCCGCTGCTGTCCCAGGGCCACCTGCTTGTCGGGGGTGAAGCTGGGGGCGGCGGCAGGTTTGACGTCCGTCACCACCGGAGCACTGATTTTGGCCCGGCGCCCGGTGTCGGTGCCGAACACGTCGAAACGCAGTTTCTGGGTGGCGGTGTTCCAGCTCGCCTGGATAAACAGGTACGCGCCGGTGTCGTTTTTCATCCGCAGGTTCTTGTGGGGCGCGTAGACCGTCGCCTCGTAGCCGATGGGGTCGTAGTAGCTCACCCGGTGGCTGTGCTGGTGGCGCTCGGTGATGGGCAGGCCCGCTTCCCACAGGGCGCGGAAGATGGTGGTGCTGACCTGACAGATGCCGCCGCCGTCTTCCAGCGCCAGGGTGCCACCCGCAATGATGTACCCCGGAACAAAGCCGTTGGCCGCGTTGATTTCACCCATCGACTTGTTGAAATCGAAGTCCTCGCCGGGGGCCACCCACTGATAATCGAGCTTGGCCGACCCCACGACGATGTTCTTGACCCGGAAGTCCGGGCTGCCGGTGAACGAACTGCGGGCGCTGGCGAGGTTGCGCGTGACCCCGCGCTCGGCCAGCAGCGCCACACTGCGCTGGGGCACCTTTTCGCTGTACACCACGGCCAGGGTGGTTTCGCCGTTCCGGATGGCCTCCAGCAGTTTGGCCTCGGTCGCCTTGCGGTCCAGCTTCCATTCGGGCTGATCGGTCGCCACCCACTTGCCCCCGACCTGCTCGAAGCGGGCCGGACGCCCCCGCACGAAGGTTTCCTTTTCCACGCGGTCCAGGTAGGGAGTCAGGTAGGTGCTGAGCTTGCCGTACTCACGGCTGCGGGCCACCCATTTGGCGGGCAGGGTCCAGTTCCGGGTCACCGGGGAAGTCACGAGCTGGCCGCCGTCTATCGTTTTGAGTTCGCCGCTGAAGGTGAGTTGCAGGTTCTGAGCCGGGGCGGAGGCCGGTTGCGCCGCTTGTGCTGCGCCAGGCAGCGCGAGCAGGGCAGAAAGGAGAAGACGCTTCATGGCTCTACCCTAGGCGCCGGGACCTGACGGGCCATGAGCAAAGCTCACCTTTCAGGCGACACTCGATCAGGGGCGGGTCATGACCGGGCACCCCGCGCAGGCCGGGAGGCGCGCTGGGCGTCCAGCAGCCGGACACGCGGTCAGGGAATCAGCAGTTCGAGTTGCCTGAGGCGCTCACGCAGCGTCGGCTCATCCGGAGCGACCAGATTGACGTGCCCCAGCTTGCGTCCCGGACGGTGGGCCTTGTGGTACAGGTGCACGCGCGTTCCAGGAAGGGTGTCGACAGCGGCCCAGTCGGGGGTCGCCCCCTCCACACCGACATCGTTGACCATCGCGCAGGGCAGCAGGGGAGACCAGTCGGTCAGCGGCAGGCCCAGCACGGCCCGGACCTGCGCCTCGAACTGGCTGACGCCGCCGCCGTCCTGGGTCAGGTGCCCGGAGTTGTGGACGCGGGGAGCCACCTCGTTGACCAGCAGCTCGCCGCCCGGCAACTGGAAAAACTCCAGGGTGAGCAGCCCTTCCAGCCCCCAGCCCTCGGCCACCGCGCGGGCCATCTCACGGGCGCGGGCCTCGGTGCCGTCCGGAGAGTGGGCGGGGTAGACCGAGGTGCGCAAAATCCCGTTGCGGTGGACATTTTCGACCAGCGGCCCGAAGGCGACGCGCCCGTCGGGGGTGCGGGCCACCGCCAGACTGACTTCGCGCTCGAAAGCCACGAAGCCTTCCAGAATGCAGGGCACCTGCCCGAGTTCGGCCCAGCCCCGGCCCAGCTCTTCCTGCGAAGCCACGCGCACCTGCCCCTTGCCGTCGTAACCGAGTTCGGACGTTTTCAGGATGCCCCGGCCCCCGACCCGCTCCAGGGCACCTTCCAAGTCACTCGGCGCCGCAATTTCCACGAAAGGCGCGGTCTGCGCTCCGGCTTCCCTGAGCGCGTGTTTCTCACGGGCGCGGTGCTTGGACCGGGCGAGCAGCTCGGCCCCCGGGCGCACGGGCACGCGGCCCCGCAGGGCGTCCAGCGCCCCCACCGGAACATTCTCGAATTCCAGCGTCACCGCGTCGCACTCTGCCAGGGCGTCCAGCCCTACCGGGTCGGTGTAGGGGGCCTGCAAATGCTCGGCACACAGCCGGGCGGGTGCCTGCGGGTCGGGTTCGAGGACCCGCACCTTCACCCCCAGCGGCAGGGCGGCGAGGGCCAGCATCTGGGCGAGTTGCCCGCCGCCGAGGATGCCCAGGGTGGGCGAGGGCCGCGTCGTCATTCGGCTCCTGCCTGGGGGTGGCCGCCGAAGTGGGGGTCGTCCAGCACGGCTCTGGTCTGCGCGGCGCGGAAAGCCTCCAGTCGGGTCCGCACGCCCTCGTCGGTGGTGGCGAGCAGGGCAGCGGCAAACAGCGCGGCGTTTTTGGCCCCCGCTGACCCGATGGCGAAGGTGGCGACAGGCACCCCGGCCGGCATCTGCACGATGCTCAGCAGGCTGTCCTGCCCACTCAGGGCGCGAGACTGCACCGGCACGCCGAGCACCGGCACCCGGGTAAAGGCCGCCAGCATCCCGGGCAGGTGCGCCGCGCCGCCCGCTCCGGCGATGATGCACGCCAGCCCCAGCCGCTCGGCGCGGGCCGCGTAGGTCGGCAGCAGCCCCGGCGTGCGGTGGGCCGAGAGCACCCGGACCTCGTAGGAAATCTCGAAGTCGGAGAGCAGTTCCAGGGCGCCCTGCATCGTGTCGAAGTCGCTGCGGCTGCCCATCACCACACCGACGCGGGGAGCTGCCGGGTCAGCGGAAAGGTCGCTTATCACGCTCCGCAGTCTAGCGGGCCAGTCTGTCGGGCCTGGGCTGATACGGGTGTGGGCCGATGCTGGTCCTCAGAAGGCCAGCCCGGCGTGCCCCGGTTGACACCTTGCAAAACGGCCGCTATCTTTAGTCGCGCTGCTTTCGGCAGCTCAGTGTTTACCAGATGGTCCGGTAGTGTAGCGGTTAGCATATCTGCCTGTCACGCAGAAGGTCGCGGGTTCAAATCCCGTCCGGACCGCCAAAGTCTCCCCCTGGGGAGCATGGCTAGGTAGCTCAGCTGGTAGAGCAAACGACTGAAAATCGTTGGGTCGCCGGTTCAAGTCCGGCCCTGGCCACCAAGGGGACTCCGCTTCGGCGGGGTTTTTCTTTTGCTGTCAGAAGGCCGGGAGGGAGGCGCAGGCGGTTAGCACCCCTTCCCGGCCTTCTGGCGCTCCCGGTCTCAACCCAGCGGCGCAGACCCGTCGGCGTCGGCGAGGTGAAGAAAGGCGTGGGCCTTGGTTCTCAGGCCCATCGCGTCGTAGCACTCGGCGAGGCGCAGGGCGAAAAACTGCATGGCGCGGCAGTCTTCGCGGCGCTCGGCGACTTCCAGACAGGTGCGGTAGTGCAGCACCGCGAGGTGATACTGCCCGCTCCCGGCGGCGTGCTCGGCACGGCAGTGGGCCATGCGCAGGGACACGATGTCGCAGGGAAGGCTCGCGGCAGTCATACCCGCAGTTTAGACAGCCCTGGCGCTTTCCAAATGCAAGATGAGGCAACTTTCCCGCGTCTAGAACGTCATTTTTTTCCGTTCAGGGCGAAATGTCCCGCTGTGGATTCGCTTGCTGACAGCGTCAGACGCTGCGCGCCCGCACCCGCATTTGCGGCAGGTCGATATCGGCAAATTGCACCTGCAGCGCGGTGCCGGGAGCGGCGGGCGTGCTCATCGGCACGTCGAAGGCGAGGTCGGGAATCAGCAGCGTGGCCTGCGCCCCCCGGCGGTCCACCACCACCGCGTCCCACACGCGCTCGGGCTGAGCAGCGATAAAGCGCAGGGTGTGGTGGCGGCGGCTGAGGCGCTCGGCCTGCCGCGTGGCGTCGGCGTTGAGTTGCGACTCGGCGATGTGGGCGGCCATGACCTTGCTGCTCAGGGGGTCGCGGCCCGCCAGGAAAGCGCGGAGTTGCTGATGCACCACGAGGTCGAGGTAACGGCGCATGGGGCTGGTCGCCTGGGCGTACAGGTCGAGGCCCATCCCGTGATGTGGCCCCGGCGAGGGCTGAAAGCGGGTGCGGGCCAGGGTCTTGCGCCGCGCCCACATCGCGGGCAGGGTGTCGCCCGCCACCTCACGGGTCGGGTAGTCCTGCGTGGCGAAGGGCAGGGGCAGGTCGTTGTCGTCGGCAAAAATGGCGGTGCCCCAGCCTGCCAGCGTCATGCACTCCTGCACCACCGTTCGCATCTCGGGCTTGGGCAGCGGGAAGACGGAGGCGCCCGTGTCGTCGGCCTTCACGCGCACTTCGGGGAGGTCGATGCTCAGCGCCCCCTCGCCCTCGCGCAGCAGGCGGCTGGCCCGGGCGAGACGGGCGAGCGTCACGAAGGGTTCCTCGCCCGCTTCCAGCCGGGCCTGCGCTTCCTGGTAGGCCAGGCGCTGCACCTTCACGCGGGTCAGCCGCACGTCCACCGCCTCGGCGTTGCCGTCCTCGTCGAGGTCGAGGCAGATGGACAGCGCGGGCGAGGTTTCGCTCAGCCCCAAACCGGCCTTCTGCACCAGTTCGTCGGGCAGCATCCCGATGGTGCGGTCGGGCAGGTACAACGTGGCGCCACGGGCGCGGGCCTCGAGATCGAGCGGGCTGCCGGGCGCCACCAGCGCGGCCACGTCCGCCACATGCACCCACAGCCGGGTCAGGCCGCCTTCCAGAGCTTCCACCCCCACCGCGTCGTCGGGGTCCTGGTTGCCCTCGTCGTCGATGGCGAAGGTGGGCAGGTGCGTCAGGTCCAGGCGCGGCTCTTCGGGGTCGAAGTCGGGCACCGGCAGCTCGACGGCGCTGAGGGCGGCCCGCAGGCGGTCGGCATAGGGCGTGCGGGCCTCGTCCCAGACCCCCAGCCGCAGCAGCAGCGCGTGGGCGGCCTCGGGGGTTTCGGGGAGGCTCAGGTCACGCAGGGTGCGGCTCTTGTCGGCGCGGCCCCGGGCGAGCAGTTCGACCTCGGTGCGCTGGGCGGGGGTGAGTTCGGGCTGGGTCATGCGCTCAAGGATACGGGCCGCCTCCCGCTATCTTCAGGGCATGGACCTTGCGCAAGCCCGCGCCGCCCTGCGAGCCGCCCGCCGCGTCGCCGTGCTGACGGGAGCGGGCATCAGCGCCGAGAGCGGCATTCCGACCTTCCGCGACGCGCAAACTGGGCACTGGGCGCGCTTCCGGCCCGAGGACCTCGCCAGCCCCGGCGCCTACCGCCGCGACCCCGAGCTGGTGTGGGCGTGGTACGCGGGGCGCTACCGCGACGTGCTATCCGCGCAGCCCAACCGGGGCCACGACCTGCTGGCCGAACTGGAGCGGCAAAAGGGCGCCGGGTTTTTTCTGGCGACCCAGAACGTGGACGGCCTGCACGCCCGCGCCGGCAGCGGCAGCGCGGGGGGCAAGCTGGTCGAGCTGCACGGCAACCTCTCGCAGGCCCGCGACGAGCAGACCGGCGAGGTCTTTCCCCTGCCCCACCCGGACGAGTTGACCCTGCCGCCCCTGTCGCCCGGCGGTCAGCCCATGCGCCCGAACATCGTCTGGTTCGGGGAATTTCTGCCCGAAGCGGCGCTGGACGCCGCGCAGCGGGCCTTTGCCGGGGCCGAGGTCGCGCTGGTCATCGGCACGAGCAGCGTGGTGTACCCGGCGGCGGGGCTGGCGCACGAAACGCGGCGGCGCGGCGGCGTGGTCATCGAACTCAACCCGGAAGCCACCGACCTGAGCGCCCACGCCGACCTGAGCCTGCGCGAAACGGCGAGCCGGGGGCTGGAACTGCTGATGGAGCGGGCCTGATACAGTCCTGCGGTGGACTGGCTGAACGACGGATATGGACCGGGGCGGCGGCAGGCAGGGGCCTATGCCTGAACTGTCCGTGCCTGAATTGAGCGACTTCGAGCGCGGCCTGCTGCTGGGCATCCTCATTGGCGAGGGGCATTTCGGCGGCGACGGCAAGCAGCCGCACGTCACGCTGCGGATGCACACCCGGCACCAGCGGCTGTTCGAGACCCTGCTGGACATGCTTCCGGAGTCCAGGCTCTACGGCCCCTACACGCACGGCGGACGCAGCTATTTTCAGTGGATGATGCGCGGTCAGGCCCTGCGCGAGACGCTGGTGCCGCTGCTCGACAGCCTGCCCCTTGAGCAGACCGACGAACACGCCTACGGGCGCTACCAGGACATGAAACAGAGGTACGGACTGTGACACCCGAAGGACTGGCCCTGCTGCGGCGCGGAGCCGAAGAACTGCAACTCGACGTGACGCCCCATGAAGCGCAGTTTGCGCGGCTGCTGGCGCTGCTGCGTTCCGGCAACGAGCGGCTCAACCTCACGGCGCTCAAGACCGAGGAAGACATCGTGCTCAAGCACTTCGTGGACTCGCTGACCACCCTGCGTGGCGGGCACCTCGACGGCGCGTACCGCACGCTCGACCTCGGCACCGGGGCGGGCTTTCCGGCGCTGCCGCTCGCCATCGTGCGCCCCGAACTGGACCTGGTGCCGCTGGATTCCATCCGCAAGAAAATCGACTTCGTGCGCGACACCGCCGCCGAACTGGGGCTGTCTCACGTCACCCCGCAGGTGGGCCGCGCCGAAACGCTGGGCCAGAGCGCCGAGCACCGCGAGCAGTATGACCGGGTGGTCGCCCGCGCCGTGGCCGCGCTGCCGGTGCTGGCCGAGCTGGCGCTGCCGCTGTTGCGGGTGGGCGGCGTGTTCGTGGCACAAAAAGGCCCCCTCAGCGACGAGGAACTGGACGCCGGGCGGCGGGCGGCGGGCGAAGTCGGGGGCAGGGTGATTGAGGTGGACCCCTTTACCCTTCCCGTTTCGGGCGACGCCCGCACCCTGATCGTGCTGGAAAAGCAGCGGCCCACGCCCGCGCGTTACCCCCGGCGCGAGGGCGTGCCGACCCATCAGCCGCTATTCTGGAAAGCGAAGTGACTGGCCCCCGCGACCAGGGAGCCGGAACGTGACAGGAGAGGCATGAAAACCATCGGAGTCGTCAATCAGAAGGGTGGGGTGGGCAAGACCACCACCGCCGTCAACCTGGGGGCCTACCTCGCCGCCGGAGGCCGCCGGGTGCTGGTGGTGGACATGGACCCGCAGGGCAACGCCACGAGCGGCCTGGGGCAGCGCGGCGCCGAGCAGGGCCTGTACGAGGCGCTGGGCGAACCCGCCCGCAACGCCGACTTTACCCTCAGCACCTCGCAAAAGGGCCTGGACGTGCTGCCCGCCACCCCGGACCTCGCGGGGGCAGGCGTGGAACTGGCCGACGACCCCGACGCCCTGGCCCGGCTGCTGGCGAGCGTGCAGGGCTACGACCTCGTGCTGGTGGACGCCCCACCCAGCCTGGGGCCGCTGACGGTGAACGTGCTGGCGGCGGTGGACGCCCTCCTGATTCCCGTGCAGGCCGAGTACTACGCGCTGGAGGGCCTCGCCGGGCTGATGGAGACGGTGGAGCGCGTGCAGGGCGGCCTCAACCCCCGCCTGAAGGTGCTGGGCATCGTGCTGACCATGCTCGACAGCCGCACCAACCTCGCGCAGGACGTGGAAACGATGGTCCGCCAGCATTTCGGCGAACTGGTGTTCTGGTCGGTGGTGCCGCGCAACGTCCGGCTGTCCGAAGCGCCGAGTTTCGGCAAGCCCATCAACGCCTTCGCGCCGCTGTCGAGCGGAGCCGCCGCGTACAAGCGGCTGGCCGAGGAGGTGCTGCAACGTGTCGAAAAAACCTAGCCTGGGCCGGGGCCTCGACGCCCTGCTGAGCAAGAAGGCCGACCCTGCCCGCTCTGAAGGCAGCGGCAGCGGGCCACAGGTGCAGATGCTGCGCACCGACCGCATCGCCCAGGCCGCCTACCAGCCCCGGCAGGTGTTCGAGCCTGAAGCGCTGGCCGAACTCGCCCAGAGCATCCGGGAAAAGGGCGTGCTCCAGCCGCTGCTGGTGCGCCCACGCGGGGACGCCTTCGAAATCGTGGCGGGCGAGCGGCGCTGGCGGGCGTCGCAGCTCGCCGGGCTGACCGAACTGCCCGTGATTATCCGTGACCTCGGGGACCGCGAGGCGCTGGAAATCGCCATCGTGGAAAACCTCCAGCGCGAGGACCTCGGGCCGCTGGAGGAGGCGCGGGCGTACCAGGCCCTGCTCGACCAGGGGCTGAACCAGGAAGGCGTGGCGCAGGCGGTGGGCAAGGGCCGCAGCACCGTGACCAACGCCCTGCGGCTGCTGACCCTGCCCGAACCCGTGCTGCGCGCGCTCGACGACGGCACCATCAGCGCCAGCCATGCCCGCGCCGTCCTGACGCAGCCCGAAGCCGACCGGCTGTGGGCCTTCGAGCAGATTCGCAGCCGGGGGCTGAACGTGCGTGAGGCCGAGGCGCTCCGGCGCGAACGCAGCAGCCGGGCAGCGGACCAGACCGCTCCCATCAAGGTCAACCCGCCCCGCGCCTACCGGCAACTCGAACTCGACCTCAGCCGCCGCACCGGCACCCGCGTCAAAATCACCGGCGAGGACAGGGGCCGCGTGGAACTCAACTACGGCTCCCGCGAGGAGCTCGACCGGATTCTGCAAATCCTGGGTTACGAGGCCGAGGAATAACGTGACCACTCCCCGCTCTAAAGAGCGAGGCTTCTCAGGCGACGGCATACGACACCTCGTTACCGTTCACGCCTGAAGGCAAGGCCCTTGCCAGGATGTTCTTCGCCGCGTTCCAATCAGCATGGTCTTCATGTCCGCAGGAAACGCACTTGAACACCTCGTTGTTGCGGTTTTCCCGGCAGGTGTGTCCGCACGCATGGCAGCGTTGCGAAGTGTACTGAGGGGGAACCCGCACCACCACGCGGCCAGCACTCTCAGCCTTACCGCGCAGGATGTCGAAGAATGCACTCCACCCGACATCGGAGATGGAGCGGGAGAGGTTCGACTGCACCATGTTGCTGACCTTCAGGCCTTCGTGAGCAATCAGGTCGTGTTCGTTGACCAGCTTCCGGGCGGTCTTGTGGTGGAAGTCCTGCCTTGAGCGACGAATTTTCCGGTGCGTCTTGGCGACCTGCAAAGCGGCCTTTCGACGGCGGTTCCCGCCCCTCTTGCGACGGGACACGGTGCGCTGCTGGACGCGCAGCTTCTTCAACGCGTTCCCCAGATGCCGGGGGTTGTGGACGAATTCACCGTCTGATGTGATGGCGAAGTACCGCGTCCCCACGTCCACGCCTACGGCACTTCCCGTTACGGGGAGGGGATTCACGGGAACCTCGCAGGTATACACGGCGTACCACTCGCCGCAGTCGTGGACGATTTGCAGGGTCTTGGGCGTCCCCTCCAGCGGACGGTGAAACTTGCACTTCACCGCGCCGATTTTGGGGATGTTGATACGCCGCCCCTCGTCTACGGGCTTCCCAGGGCTGAGCCACTGACCCTTCTTCCTATCCCACACCTCCTTGAACCTGAAAGAGTTCCAGCGTTGCCGGGGTTTGAACCTCGGAAACCCAGCCTTGTCGCCACGCTTCACGCGGGCAAAGAAGCCCTTGTACGCCTTGTCCAGTCTGTCCAGCGCGTCTTGCAGGACATGGCTGTAGACCGCGTTGAACTCTGGGCATTCCGCTTTCAGGGCGGTGAGTTCCTTCTGCTGGTCGTAGGCCGTAACCGTTTTACCCTGCTTGCGGTAGGCCGCAATCCGCTGTTCAAGGCCCGCGTTGTACAGCGTGCGAGTGAGGCGCAATGTCTCAAACATGGCGACCTCTTGAGGTTTGGTGGGGTACAGCCGATAGCGGTACACCCGGATTTGGGTGATATTCTCTTGCATGCTTGACGGCCTCTATCCGTCTTGCCACGCTCCCGGTGGTTCCAGCCACGCGGGGGCATTGCTCTGTAAGTATACAACAGAACACGGGGCTTTGGCTTGGCATCCCTGCGGGATGCGTGCCGCTTGACCCCGCACTGAAGTACGGGGCATGCGCGTCACCTTTTATCATTCCGCTTTGGGATACGACTGTCCCTGGGCTAATCTTCTGGAAGTGGCTGAGTCGCTCAGTGGCTGAGTCTCTCAAAGCCGCTTGAAGGATTTTCTGGAGCACTGCCCTATGCTCCCTTTCGCCAGCTGCACGGGTGGGCATGTGGGCGACGCGACGCACCCTCAGGAAAACGCCCACGATATGGGCCTTCGAGGGGAGACCACTCTCCAATCCGTCCGGCCCAGACACTCTGAATCTGCTTCCTCAAGCCTATCCAAAAGGGGTCCACCATGAATTCCACCTCATCCCCGACCATCGCCGTCACCGCCGCCACCGGGAAGCTCGGTCAGCTCGTCGTTTCGTCGTTGCTGGAACGCGGTGTGCCTGCCGACCACATCGTCGCCATCGTCCGGAATCCCGCCAAGGCGCAGGGTCTGTTCGCGCCCGGCGTGCAGATTCGTCAGGCCGACTACAACTCGCCGGAAGGCTGGGACAGGGCACTGGCGGGGGTGCAGCGGCTGTTGCTGATTTCGTCGAGCGACCTGAATGACCGCGCGGACCAGCACCGCACGGTGATCGAGGAGGCCAGCGCAGCGGGCGTGGAACTGCTCGCCTACACCAGCCTGCTCAAGGCCGACACGGCCCGGATGTCCCTGGCCGCCGACCATCAGGCCACCGAGAAATTGCTGACCGAAAGCGGCGTGCCGTTCGTCCTTCTGCGGAACGGCTGGTATCTGGAAAACTACGATCTGGCGCAGGCATTGCAGACCGGAAGTGTCCTGGGAGCCGCCGGAACGGGCCGCATCAGCGCCGCCTCCCGCAAGGACCTGGCCGAGGCCGCTGCCGCCGCACTGACCCGTGACGGACAGGCCGGAAAGGTGTACGAACTGGCGGGCGACGAAGCGTTCAGCCTGTCCGAACTGGCTGCCGAACTGTCGAAGCAGAGCGGCAAGGACGTGCAATACCGCAATTTCGCGCCCGAAGACTATCAGCGCACCCTGGAAGGCTTCGGGTTGCCTGCGCCTGTCGCGCAGATGCTCGTTTCCTCGGACGAAGGGGTGGCGCGGGGCGAACTGGAACTGCCCAACAGCGACCTGCGCGAACTGATTGGAAGGCCCAGCACCAGCCTGAAAGAAGCTGTCGCCTCTCAACTCGCCGGGCAGCAGGCTTGAGCTCGAGGTGATGCAGAAGACACCTCTCGGCAAGAACGGCCCGCTGGCCTCATACGGATTCCGCTTCATTCCTGCACAGTCGGGAAAGCGCCGCCTGTGCATCCATATCGCGGAATCCGTATTTTTTCCTACTCGCATCCGCTCTGCTGCGCAGCTTTGCAAGTCGGATTGAATCTGAAACGACCAGATTCAATCGGAATCCGTATCACGTCTGGCCCCCGGCTCCCACGGCAACACGCACAGTCCCGAAAGCGACGCCGAACTGATCGCCACCCTTCACACGGTTTCAAATTAAGGAAAGGGGGAGAGGCCGCACCATCGCCTCTCCCTCTCTACACTTCGCCCTCTGCTATTTCTTCGTCCCCACCCGGAAAATGTTCGGCCAGGGGCGGTACACGCTGCGCAGGGTGTCCTGCTTGAAGGTCTTGCCGCCGCGCACGAAGCGGCGCGTGACCTCGATGGTGGCGCCCGGCGCGGCCCAGTCCACCTGCTTGCGCTGCCCGGCGGGAAGCGAAGCGTCGTAGATGACGCGGTCTTTGGGTGGGGCCACGGTCTTGAGCGTCTTCGGCGTGCCCACCTCCACCCGGTAATCGCGGGCCTGACCGAAGGCGGTGATGCTCAGGGTGGCTTCCTGGTCGTCCCACTCGGTCTGGAACCAGATGGCGCCGCCGGTGTCGTTGCCGAACTTCAGGTCGAGTTGCGGCTGGTAGATGGTGGCGTCGAGGCCCTGCGGGTCGTAATAAAAGACCTGGTACGAGTGGTTCTGGCGCTGCACGACCTTCAGCCCCGCGCCGTAGAGCGTGCGGAAGACGGTGGTGCTGACCTGACAGATGCCGCCGCCCACGCCGCTCGCCGTCTGGTCGCCCGCGATGACGAGGCCGGGCACGTAGCCGTTGCGCTCGCTGACCGGGCCGATGAACTTGTTGAAGGAAAACACGTCGCTCTCGAACAGCCGGTCCTTGAAGTTCCGGGCGCCGACATGGATGTTCTTGACGCGCTCGGGGCTGCTGCCGTAGTAGCTGGTAAAGCCGGTTGCCAGGAACGTGGTGATCCCGCGCGAAGCGAAGAAATCGAGCGTGCGCTGCGGCGCGACCTGTCCGGTGACGACCACGTCGGCGCTCACGCCGCGCGGGTCACGCAGGGCCTTTTGCACGGCGGCGCGGGTGGCCTGCGCGTCCACCTTCAGGCCGTTGTGCTGCACGGCGGCCCACTGCCCGTCGCCTTGCTGCTCGAAGCGGGCGTCACGCGGAGCGGCGAGCGACTTGAGGAAGGTGTCGAGGTCGGCTTGCAGACTGACCGTCACCTCGCCGCGCTGACGCAGCTGGGCGGCCCGCTCGCCCGGAATGGTCAGGGTGCGCAGCTGCGGCACCGTCGTCTTTTTGCCCGCCACCAGCGCCGGAACATTGACCCGCGCCTGAATCAGCAGGGGAGCGCGCAGGGGGCTGGGCGTGGGGGCAGGGGAGAGGCGGGACGAAACGGGCGGCCTGGGCGTCTGGACCTTCTGGGGCTGCTCTTTGGGGGATTGATCTTTCGGAAGCTGAGGCGCGGGCGTTTGAGGCTGCTGCGGTGCCGGGCTTGCAGGCGCGGGCGCCGTGACCGGAGCGGGAACCGGAGCCGGAGCGGGCACAGGAACCGGCTGAGGTGCAGGCGGCAGAGCCGGAATCCCGGTCTGGGCCTGAGCGACCCCCAGGCTTCCCAGCAACAGCAGACCGCACAGCGACGGGGCAAAGGCGAGCTTGGTCATCGGCTGGAGTATCCCACGGCCCCCGGGCAGCGGCATGAGCACAGGGGCTTTCAGGCCGCAGAGGTGGGGAGCCGTCCATTTTTTTCAAAGCGGAATCAATTGCCGTTCCCGCTGGCCGACGTGCCGGCCTCATCTGCACCGGATTTCTGCTGGCCGGACTTCTGCTGACTGGACTCCTGCTGACTGGTGCCCCCGGTGGCCGGGTCCGCCGCCGTGACCCGCTCGACGACCAGACTGACGTTGACGGCTTCGAGGGCCTGCACTCCGGCAGGCAGCCTGAGCGTGACCGGCACGGTGGAACTGCCGACCCGGTAGTCCACCTGCCCGCTGACCTCGCGCAGGCGCCCGAGCAGCTCGGGGGCCGCGACCACCCGGACGGTGCGTGGTTGCAGGGTCTGAGACACGATCCGCAGACCTGCCGGGGGCGGAGCGAGCACCACCGGCAACGCCTTGACCGGCAGGGTGCCGGTGTCCAGCCGCTGCACCGAGACGCTGGCGGGGCGCAGCGTGACCTGTTCGACCACCCGGCCCTGGCTGTCGAGCGCGATCAGCGGGGCCTCACGCTTCTCGCCGGGGGCCAGCGAAAGCGGACTGGTGACCACCCGCGTCACCTGGTTCAGCACCCGGCTCGGGGCGGTGGCCTGCACCTCGCCGGGCTTGACCTCGAAGCGCGGCAGGCTGTCCTCGGCGGGGGCCGCCACCCCCAGCGTGACGGTCAGGGTGCGGCTGAGCGCGCTGTCCACGAAGCCCTGCACCCGCTCGGGCGTCTGCTTGCTCAGCACCGTGTTGCTCGGCGCCACGATCTGCACGGGGCGGTTGAAGCTGCCCTCGGGAACTCCGGTCACGTCGAGCAGGGCCTCGATGTTGCTCGCCCGCAGTTCGTTCAGGCGCTCGGGCCGCCCGGTGAGGGTCACGCGCACCGTTTCAGGGTTGAGGTCGCTGACGGCGCGGCGTTCGTTGGTGCTTGCCGCCCCGGTGGTGTCGCGCACCGTGATCGGCACGTCGTAACTCTGCTGCACCTGTGCCCGCTGGTCGCCGGTGCTCAGCAGCCACAGCGCCACCGCTGCCCCCAGCGACAGCAGCTTGGGGCCGAGGTTGTGCCGCAGCCGCCGCCAGCCGTAGGCCGGACTCAGCCAGCGGGTCAGGAACCGGGCGCCGGGCACAGGGGCCTTTTCGTTTCTGCTCACGCCCGGCCCTCTGCCGCCGCAGGCACCGCAACCGCAGCGCTGGGCAAGTCACCGCGTTCGTAGACGAGTTCGCGCAGTTGCTCGCGCAGTTCGGTGGGGGTCAGGTCCGGTCCCAGGCGCCCGTTCAGGGCAATGCGCATGCTGCCACGCTCCTCGCTCACGATGAGCACCACCGCGTCGGTGACTTCGGACAGCCCGATGGCGGCGCGGTGCCGGGTGCCGTAGCGCCGGTAGGTGCCGTCGCTCGCCTGCAAGGGAAACAGGCACCCGGCGGCCACCACGCGGGCGCCCTGCACGATAACCCCGCCGTCGTGCAGCGGGGCGTTGCGGGCAAACAGCGCTTCCAGAAACGGCACGCTCACCACGGCGTCGAGCGGCACCCCGGTGGCGGCGTATTCGCCCAGCGGCGTGCGGCGCTCGATGGCGACCAGGGCGCCGGTCTTGCGCTCGGCGAGGCGTTCCAGGGCGCGGGCGAGGTCCTGAAGCGCCGCGCCGTCGCGTTCGGCAGCGCCGCGTGGTCGCCCGACCCGCTCCAGCGCCGCCCGCAGTTCGGGCTGAAACAGCACCACCAGCGCGAACAGGCCCACCGTTCCCGCCCGGCCCAGCAGGTCGGTCAGCGTGACCAGCCCCAGCAGCCGCGCCGCCACCCACACCCCGGCGAACACCATGATGCCGCGCACCACGTTCACCGCCCGCGTGCCGGCCACCAGCTTGTAGCCGTGATACAGCAGGGCGGCGACCAGCAAAATATCGAGCAGGTCGCGCAGGGTGACGCCGATCAGGTTCAGGCTGGAGAGGCTAGGCAGGTCAGACAACGGCGGCAGGCTCCTTTCGGAATCCCGCCCGCAGGGCGCCGCAGGCGGGGCCGGTCCACTATAGGCGTCCACAGCGTGAAGCGGCTGAGACTGAAGGGGTTCCTCAAGCGGCCCGCGGCTCCCCCATACTGAAAAGCCACAGGAGGACTTTTATGCTCAAGATTCGTTTTCTCGGCCACAGCACTTTTCTTCTCGACGACGGCCAGCACCGCCTGCTGATCGACCCGTTTATCGAGGGCAACCCCCAGTGCCCGGTCACGCTGACCGAGGCCCTGGGCTGGCAGCCGAGCGCCGTGCTCGTCAGCCACGCGCACGGCGACCACTGGGGCAATGCCCTGGACTTCGGCAAGGCGGGCGTGCCCATCGTCGCCACCGCCGAAATCGCCGGGTACGCCGGGGCACACGGCGCCACGAACGCGGTCGGCATGAACATCGGCGGCACCTACCGCGCCGACTGGGGCAGCGTGACGCTGACGCCCGCGTGGCATTCGAGTTCTTTCCCAGACGGCACCTACGGCGGGATGCCCACCGGACTGGTCATCGAGTTCGGCGGCCAGCGGCTGTATTTCGCGGGCGACACCGCGCTGTTTTCCGATATGCGCCTGATCGGGGACCGGGGGCTGGACCTCGCCTTTTTGCCCATCGGCGACCACTACACCATGGGGCCGGAAGAAGCCGCCCGCACGCTGGAGCTGCTGCGCCCGCGCGTCGCCATTCCCATGCACTACGGCACCTTTCCGGTGCTGACGGGTGACCCGCAGGTCTTCCGCGCCGGGGCCGAGCGGCAGGGCGTGGAGGCCCGCGTCCTGCAACCGGGCGACACGACCGAGCTGTAAAGCGCACACGCTGACCCTGTCACCCGGCTTCAGGGGGCAGGGTCAGGTGCGTCAGCCCTTTTTCTGCGCCGCCAGCTTCACGTACCCCTTGATCAGGTGGACGATCACCGGGTTGTGGGTGTGGACCCCGTGCGCCTCGCCGCTTTCGCCCTCGGGAATGAAATGCCCGATCAGCGCCGCTTCGGTGTCGCGGGCGAGCAAAAAGGCCCGCTGCCCCGGCGCGGCGATGGGAGGCAGGTCGGCGAGGTCGGCCCGCATCAGCTCCACGCCACGCGGGGTCAGGCGTTCGAGTCGCTCGGCCAGCGTCTGCTCCCCGGCCAGATAAACGCAGCGCCGGGCGTTGAGAATCATGTCCTCGGCCAGACTGCGAATCGCCGCCTCGCCGTTGAGGTGGTAGACCGCCTCGGGCGCCGGGTCGGGGGCGAGGCGCGAGAGGTCGCGGTCCAGGGCGGCGAGCCGGTCATCGAACGACCGCCGCGAACGCGAGAGGTACTCGCGGGCAGAAAGCGGCGCGTATTCCAGCGGGTTCTGACCCACCTTGGCGGCCAGTCCCCGGCCCTCCAGACGCTCGAGCGTTTCGTAGATCTTGGGCCGGGGAATACTCGCCTGACGCGCCACCCGCGCCGGAACCGCGCGTCCCAGGGCCAGCAGCGCCGTGTAGGCCCTGGCCTCGTATTCGGTCAGCCCCAGCGCTTGCAGGTGAATGACGGCACTCATCAGCTTTTCAGCATAAGCGATGTCGCGGCATCGGGGGCCAAACGCCTCAACTTGCACCCGGTCCAAGCCGTCGCCAGCCCTCCACCTGCGCCCGAATCAGCGGCCCACTCAGTTCCCCGACGGGCGGCAAAGCGTCCGGGGCAAACCACGCGGCGCCGTGACGTTCGGTGAGGTCGAGGGCAAATTCGCCGCTGACATCCCCAGCCCGGAACAGCACCGAAATGTTGTCTATGACGTCGCCGTTCAGGTAGGTGAAGCGGTACTCGGCCCCGGCGAACATTTCCAGCGGAATCAGACTCGCCGCCCGCAGGCCCGTTTTCTCTCGCAGCTCCCGCGCCGCGCATTCCGCGAACGATTCGCCGGGTTCGAGGCTGCCACCGGGCAGCGTCCAGCGTCCCGTACCCGCGTGTTTCAGCAGCAGCACCTCGCCGCGCTCGTTCGTCACTGCCACGTTTGCGCCAGGGGTCATGAGGGGCCGGGAACCGACCAACGCCCGCAGCTCGCGCAGCCAATGGCCGGGAGGCGGGGGCGGCGGCACGTCCAGCCGGGGCAACGGCGGCAGCCCGCGCCGTGCCCGCAGCACGTTCATGCTCTCGCGGTTGATGTTGCTGCTCAGCGGCGGCAACCCGTCCAGCGCGAACCAGCGCAGCTCCAGCGTCTCGCCGCTGTCGTCGGGGCAGGCGCTGTCCAGGGCGGCGGCGGGCACCGTGCCTTCGGTTCGCAGGCCGACCAGATACACCTCGTCGCCATTCGGGTAGCGGTGCCAGAACTCCGGCCCGCCCACCAGGCCGGTGTCCAGCGGCAGCAGGCGCAGGTTCGGGCAGCGCAGCCCGGTTTCCTCGAGCAGTTCGCGGTGCGCGGCACTCAGAAAGTCTTCGCCGGGTTCCAGCCCGCCGCCGATGACGCCCCACCCCCCGTCGTCGCCCCGGCGCTGCAGCAGAACGCGGCCCGCCCCGTCTTGCAGCAGCACACTCACGCCCACCGCAGGCAGCGCACGCTGGCCCCACACGGCGCGAAGTTCGGACAGGGAGGACATGGCGCCCACTGTAGCTGCCCGGTCATGACGTTGAGCATGGCTTAAGGAAGAAAATCTTGTCCTGGACAGCAAAAACTAAGCCAACATTAGAACAGGCTTATTATGCTAAAAACATAATCTATGCTAGAATATCTGTATGAAGAACGCTCCGCTGACCCTCAATTTCGGCTCCGTTCGGCTGCCTGTCAGCGCGGACGGTTTCCTCCACGCCCCCACCGCCCGGCAGCAACTCGGTCTCACCCAGAGCTGGGAAGCTGCCCTGGTCGAACACGGCCTGCCCGAGACGTACCGCGACTTCGGTGCTGGCCCCGAGGCCGCCGTCAGCGTGCCCGATTTCGTGGCCCTGGCGTTTGCCCTCGACACCCCCGAGGCCCGGCGCTGGCACAGGCGGGCACGGGACCTGCTGGCCCGCGCCATGCAGGGAGACGTGCGCCTCGCCGCGCAGATTGCCGAGCGCAACCCCGAACCCGGCGCCCGGCGCTGGCTGGCGGCCCGACTGGAAAGCACCGGCGCCCGGCGCGAACTGCTCGCCACTGTCGCTCGGCACGGCGGCGAGGGCCGGGTGTACGGACAACTCGGCAGCATCAGCAACCGCACCGTGCTCGGCAAGGACAGCGCCTCGGTGCGGCAGGAACGCGGCGTCAAGGCCACCCGTGACGGCCTGACCAGCGCCGAACTGCTGCGAATGGCCTACATCGACACCGTGACCGCCCGCGCCATTCAGGAGCGCGAGGCGCGGGGCAACGCCGCCATCCTGCACCTGCACGAACAGGTCGCCCGCAGCGAGCGCCAGAGCTGGGAGCAGGCCGGGCAGGTGCGGCGCGTGGGGTGAGGCGGACGCTGTAGGGGGTCTTCAGCCCCCCGCCTCCTGTCCGCTTCACCCCGTCTGCTACCCTGACCCTGATGCGGGGAAAACGCCCCCGCCGACGGGGGAGGGGGAGCACTATCTCACAGGAAATCTGGACCGACGTCCTCGCTTACGTGCGCAAAAACGTCTCCGATCTGGAGTACACGACCTGGTTCGCCCCGGTCAAACCGCTGGGCGTGCAGCAAGGTTCGCTGCTGCTGGGCGTGCGCAACTCCTTTACCAAGGACTGGTTCCGGGACCATTACCTCGAACTGCTGCTCGCCGCGCTGCGTTCCCTGGGCGCCGAGCAGCCGCAGGTCGAGTTTCAGGTGCTCCCCGCCGCGCAGGACGCCCTGCTGCTGCCCAACGACCCGCCGCCCGCGCCGGAACCGTCTGCGGCGGCGCCCAGACCCAAACCCGCGCCCAGTTCCCCGGCCAGTCATCCCGGCGACAACCGCAAGACGCTCAACCCCAAATACACCTTCGAGAACTTCGTGGTCGGTCCGAACAACAACCTCGCGCACGCGGCGGCGCTGGCGGTGGCCGAGTCGCCCGGCAAGGCGTACAACCCGCTGTTCATCTACGGGGACGTGGGCCTGGGCAAGACCCACCTGATGCACGCGGTGGGGCACTACCTCGCCGAGCGCTTTCCTGACAAGCGCATCGAGTACGTCTCCACCGAGACCTTTACCAACGAACTGATCAACGCCATCCGCGACGACAAGACCACGCAGTTTCGCAACCGTTACCGCTCGGTGGACCTGCTGCTGGTGGACGACATCCAGTTTCTGGCGGGCAAGGAGCGCACCCAGGAAGAGTTCTTCCATACCTTCAACGCGCTCTACGAGAGCAACAAGCAGATCATCCTGAGTTCCGACCGCCCGCCCAAGGACATCCAGACGCTCGAAGGCCGCCTGCGCAGCCGCTTCGAGTGGGGGCTGATCACCGACATCCAGTCGCCCGAGTACGAGACCCGCGTGGCGATTCTGAAAATGAACGCCGAGCAGGGCCGCATCACCATTCCGCAGGAAGTACTCGAACTCATCGCCCGGCAGGTGACGAGCAACATCCGCGAGCTGGAGGGGGCGCTGATGCGAGTGGTGGCCTTCGCCAGCCTCAACAACGTGCCCTTTTCGCGGGCGGTGGCGGCCAAAGCCCTGAGCAACGTGTTCGCTCCCCAGGAAGCCAAAGTCGAGATGACCGACGTGCTGCGTCAGGTGGCCGCCCAGTACGGCACCACCCCCGACCTGATTCGCGGCTCGGGCCGCGCCCGCGACATCGTGGTGCCCCGGCAGGTCGCGCAGTACCTCATCCGCGAGCTGACCGGGCACTCGCTGCCCGAAATCGGCCAGTTTTTCGGGCGCGACCATTCCACCGTCATGCACGCCGTGAGCAAAATCACCGACCAGATGGGCAAAGACCCCGAACTGGCCGCTACGGTCACGGCTCTGCGCAACCGCATCCAGGGCAAGGAAGAGGAGGAAGAAGTCGGGGCGTAAGGTTGCCGGGCAAAGAGGGGCGAAGGGCCCCTTTTTTGGGCCAGTTTGGTATGCTGGGAAAAGAATGAGATGCCGGAAGTATGCAGATTATGTTCCCAAAAGTTAGGTGATAGGCTGAAACGTTCCAAAATCCCGTTCCAAATGGCGGTGAAACTTTTCACTTTCTGTGGAAAAACCTGTGGATATCCTGTGGATAAGTGCCAAAATCCTGTGGATAAAATTGTGGATAACTTGCCCCTAAAAAGTGCCTGTGGATAACCCCCCAAGTTATCCACAGCTTATCCACAGGTTTTGAGGGTTTTCCACACCCTGTCTGTGGAAAACTTTTTGGCTCTGGGACGGTGTTCAGCCGAGTTTTCCACAGTATCCACAGGACCTACTACTGCTACTACTGTTTTTAGTCTTTTAAAAAGACAGTTAACAGATAGGCTGGGCGACCTTGGATCTTTTGCAGAACGTTCTGGAAACTTCCAAAAAGGACAGGTCGAGGTGAACTTCCCCAAAGCGGGGGAGGGGGCCAGCCGTTCTTCAGGTTCCAGACCGGAGCCTCACAGCAATTTCATGTCCAGCACGAAGTTTTCCCCAGGTGTGGATAAGTTCTGTGGATAAGTGCGGCGTGGCCGCAGAAATCCACCTCCGCAAGGGCTGGTGCTGAAAAAGCCGTCCCCAACGCAATTTCTCCCCCTGAACTCCGGTGGGCAAACGGCGTAGAATGACCGGTGATGAAAGCCAATGTCACCAAAAAGACCCTGAACGAGGGCCTGGGCCTGCTCGAACGCGTGATCCCGAACCGTTCGAGCAATCCGCTGCTGACGGCGCTGAAGGTCGAGGCGTCGGAGGGTGGCCTGACGCTAAGCGGCACCAACCTGGAAATCGACCTGTCGTGCTTCGTGCCTGCCGAGGTGCAGCAGCCCGAAAACTTCGTGGTGCCCGCGCACCTGTTCGCGCAGATTGTCCGCAACCTCGGCGGCGAACTCGTCGAACTCGAACTGGCCGGTCAGGAACTCTCGGTGCGCTCGGGCGGCTCGGATTTCAAGCTCCAGACCGGTGACATCGGGGCGTACCCGCCGCTTTCTTTCCCCGCGCAGGCCGACGTGAGCCTGGAAGGCGGGGAACTTGCCCGCGCCTTTTCCAGCGTGCGCTACGCGGCCAGCAACGAGGCGTTTCAGGCGGTGTTCCGCGGCATCAAGCTTGAGCACCACGGCGAAAGCGCCCGCGTGGTGGCCTCCGACGGCTACCGGGTCGCCATCCGTGACTTTCCGGCGAGCGGCGACGGCAAAAACCTGATTATTCCGGCCCGCAGCGTGGACGAACTGATTCGCGTGCTCAAGGACGGCGAGGCGCGGTTTACCTACGGCGACGGCATGCTGACCGTGACCACCGACCGGGTGAAAATGAACCTCAAGTTGCTCGACGGTGACTTTCCCGACTACGAGCGGGTGATTCCCAAGGAAATCAAGCTGCAGGTCACGCTGCCGGCTACCGCGCTCAAGGAAGCCGTCAACCGTGTGGCGGTGCTGGCCGACAAGAATGCCAACAACCGCGTCGAGTTCCTGGTTTCGGAAGGTACCCTGCGCCTCGCCGCCGAGGGTGATTATGGCCGCGCCCAGGACACCCTGAGCGTCACGCAGGGCGGCACCGAACAGGCGATGAGCCTCGCCTTCAACGCCCGGCACGTCCTCGACGCCCTCGGCCCGATTGACGGAGACGCCGAGCTGCTGTTTTCCGGGTCCACCAGTCCCGCCATTTTCCGCGCCGTGGGTGGGGGAAGCGGGTACATGGCGGTCATGGTCACGCTGCGCGTTTAAGGGGCCTTCTGAGGCCGTTACGGGGCATGTGCGGCTGCGGTGGGGATCCAGGGTTTCGGGGCACGGCGCCCTTCGCCCGGACAGGACATCGCCCTGACTGCGGCCCCGTATAGTGTCCAAGCTACGCCCACCCGTTTCTGCAAGGGGAGCGGGGGGCATCTGCCGCCCACGTTCTCAACCCATTTCGCCCTGGAGGTCAAGGATCATGAACATCGAGAAAGTCATCGCCCGTGAAGTGCTGGACTCGCGCGGAAACCCCACTGTCGAAGCCGAAGTCCACCTCGACAGCGGCTTCTCGGGCCGCGCCATCGTGCCCTCGGGGGCGAGCACCGGCAGCCACGAGGCCCTCGAACTGCGCGACGGCGGCGAGCGCTACCTGGGCAAGGGTGTGGAACGCGCCGTGCAGAACGTGCGCGAGGCCCTCGGCCCGGCCCTGATTGGCCTCGACGCCAGCGAACAGGCGGCCATCGACAAGGCCCTGATGGACGTGGACGGCACACCCAACAAGGGCAAGATGGGCGGCAACGCGATTCTGGCCGTGAGCCTGGCGACCGCCCGCGCCGCCGCCGCTGAACTCGATATTCCGCTCTACCGCTACCTCGGCGGCTCCAACGCGAGGACCCTGCCGGTCCCGATGATGAACGTCATCAACGGGGGCGCCCACGCCGACAACAGCGTGGACTTTCAGGAATTCATGGTGATGCCGGTCGGTGCGCCCAGCTTCCGCGAAGCCCTGCGCTACGGGACCGAAACCTTCCACCACCTGAAAAAAGTGCTCAGCGCCCGCGGCTACAACACCAACGTGGGTGACGAGGGCGGCTTCGCGCCGGACCTGAAGAGCAACGAAGAAGCCCTCGAAGTGCTGCTCGAAGCCATTCAGAAGGCGGGCTACGAACCCGGCAAAGACATCTGCATCGCGCTCGACCCCGCCGTGACCGAGCTGTACAAGGACGGCAAGTACCACCTCGAAGGCGAAGGCCGCGTGCTGACCACCGACGAAATGATCGACTTCTGGGCCGACTGGACCAGCCGTTACCCCATCGTGAGCATCGAAGACGGTCTGGCCGAAGACGACTGGGACGGCTGGGAACGCCTGACCGCCCGGCTCGGTGACAAGGTGCAGCTGGTGGGGGACGACCTCTTCGTGACCAGCCCCGAGCGTCTGCAACAGGGCATCGACCGCAAGGTGGGCAACGCGATTCTGGTCAAGGTCAACCAGATCGGCAGCCTGACCGAGAGCATGGACGCCATCGAACTCGCCAAGCGCCACCACTACGGCACCATCATCAGCCACCGCTCGGGCGAGTCGGAAGACGCGTTCATCGCCGACCTCGCCGTGGCGACCAACGCCGGGCAGATCAAGACCGGCTCGGCCAGCCGCTCGGACCGCATCGCCAAGTACAACCAGCTGCTGCGCATCGAAGACCAGCTGGGTGACCGCGCCGTGTTCCTGGGACGCAAGGCGCTGCGCTAGAGCAGTTCTCCGAATGACGTGATGCGCGGAACCGGCACCCCGCATCACTCCATTCTCTCCTCCGGAGCTTTGCAAGTCCGCCCTGCTCCGTGTTTTGCACTCGCTCTCTGCGAGCTGTCCCAGTCCGCTCGCCAAAAAGACGTTGCGTCTTTTTGGCAAATGCTCTAAAGGCTCCGGGCCGTGGGCCATGAGCCGTGAGGTTTTTCCGCATCGCTCATGGCCCACAGCTCATGGCTCCCTGGAACTGCTTCCATCCCCTGTGCCGTCCCCCCCCTTCGACTGGAGACTCCATGAAACACTTTGACCGCGCCACCAAGATCGTGGCGACTGTTGGCCCAGCAAGCCGTAGCCCCGAGGTGCTCGGGCGCATGATCGACGCGGGCCTGAACGTGGTTCGCCTCAACTTCAGCCACGGCGACCCCGAGGACCACCGCCAGACGGTGCAGATGGTGCGCGACCTCGCCGCCAGCAAAGGCGTGACCATCGGCATTTTGCAGGACCTGCAAGGCCCCAAGATTCGCGTGGGGCGCTTCGCGGAGGGCGCGGTGACGCTCACCCCCGGCCAGAAGTTCGTCATCACGATGGACGATGTGGAAGGAAGCGCCGAGCGCGTGGGCAGCACCTACAAGGGCCTGGCCGCCGACGTGACGCCGGGGATGACGCTGCTGCTCGACGACGGCAACATGAGCCTGCGGGTCGAGCACGTGCGCGGCAGCGAAATTCAGACGACCGTCCTGATCGGCGGCGTGCTGAAAAACAACAAGGGCATCAACGTGCCCGAGGCCGACCTCACCGTGCCTGCCCTCTCGGAAAAGGACGTGCAGGACATGGAATTCGGCGCCACCCTCGGCGTGGACTGGGTGGCCCTGAGTTTCGTGCGCTCGCGCGACGACCTGCTGCTCGCCCGGCATTATCTCGCCCGCTTCGGCTCCCGCGCCAAGCTGATGGCGAAAATCGAGAAGCCGCAGGCGGTGGACCGCTTCGACGACATCCTGAAGGAAGTGGACGGCGTGATGGTGGCGCGTGGCGACCTCGGGGTAGAAATGCGCCCCGAACAGGTGCCCACCATCCAGAAACGCATCATCCGCATGTGCCGTGAAGCGGGCAAGCCGGTGATTACCGCGACCCAGATGCTCGAGAGCATGATCAACCTGCCCCGCCCCACCCGCGCCGAGGCGTCGGACGTGGCCAACGCCATCTACGACGGCACCGACGCCGTGATGCTCTCGGCCGAGTCGGCCGCCGGGCAGTACCCGGTGGAGTCGGTCGCCATGATGGACCGCATCGCCCGCGAGGCCGAGGCCAGCGAGCATTACCAGCTCATGCAGCGCCAACTGGTGCTCGACACCGAGCAGGCCCAGGACGCCATCGCCCAGGCGGCGTGCAATATCGGCGCCAAGCTGGACGCTCCGGCCATCGTCGCCTTCACCAGCACCGGCGGCGCGGCCACCCGCATTTCCAAGAACCGTCCGCCCGTCGCCATCATCGCGCTGACGCCCAACGAAATCACCCGCAACCAGCTGGCGCTGTCGTGGGGCGTGTTCCCCATGCTCAGCGAGGACCCCGAGGACACCGACGACATGGTGCGCATCGCCAACGACGAGCTGAAAAAGAGCGGCCTGGCCGATGTGGGCGACCGCTACGTGATTACGGCGGGCGTGCCCTTCGGCGTGCGCGGAACCACCAACATGCTGCGCGTGGAGAAACTGAAGGCCGAGGACCTGTCCGACCGGGTCTGATACGGATTCCGATTGAATCTGGTCGTTTCAGATTCAATCCGACTTGCAAAGCTGCGCAGCAGAGCGGATGCGAGTAGGAAAAAATACGGATTCTGCGATATGGATGCACAGGCGGCGCTTTCCCGACTGTGCAGGAGTTAAGCGGAATCCGTATGAGCGGCCCAGGCTGACGTTTCGCCCCCAGCGAAGTCCTGCCCACCACGCGATTGTGATGGGCAGGTCAGCTTTTTTATCCACAGGGACGCACTTTTTGCACAGCCGTCCTGTGGATAAGCCTTTTTCCGGGCGCGAAAAAAAGGTGTGGTGGACAGACAAAGTCGCGGGCGAGTGCCGGGTGCGGCAGCCTGTGCATAACTTCCGGGTGACCGCAATTTCGCACAGGCCGTAACAGCATGAGGGTCAGCTTTCCAGCAGCAGCCGGGCGAACTTGTCCTTGCCCTTCTGAACGACCACGCCGCCCGCCAGTTGCTCGCGGGTGAGCTGGCCCTGCGGGTCGGTGAACGCCTCGCCGTTCAGCTTCAGGCCCCGGTTCTGCATCAGCTTGCGGGCGGCGCCGTTGCTGGGTTCCAGGCCCGCCAGCACGACCAGCTTGGCCAGTGCGACACTGCCCTGCTCGCCGAGTTCGCCGACCGGCACGCGCACCTCGGGGATGTTGTCGGGAATGCCACCCTTCGCCACCGAGCGGAAGCGCTCCTCGGCGGCGTCGAGGTCGGCGCCTGGGTGAAACGAGCGCACGACTTCGCGGGCGAGTTCGCGGTGCGCGGCCACCGGGTGCCCGGCGAGCAGCTCGGCAATCCGCTCGGCGCCGAGGTCGGTCAGCAGGGTGAAGTAGTTTTCCAGCAAGGGGTCGGGCACCTTCATCAGCCCGGCGAACATGGCGTGCGGCGCGTCGGTCAGGCCGATGTAGTTGTCCAGGCTCTTGGACATCTTCTCGGTGCCGTCGAGGCCCACCAGCAGCGGCAGGGTCATGACCACCTGCGCTTCCTGGTCGTAGTCGCGTTGCAGGGCGCGGCCCACGAGGTTGTTGAACAGCTGGTCGGTGCCGCCGAGTTCCACGTCTGCCCGGAGGGCCACCGAGTCGTAGCCCTGGGTGAGCGGGTAGAGCAGTTCGTGCATGGAAATGGGCGTGCCCGCGCTCAGGCGCTTGCTGAAGTCGTCACGCTCCAGAATGCGGGCGACCGTGTACTTGGCCGCCAGCCCGATGATGTCCTTGTAGCCGAGTTGTTCGAGCCATTCGGAGTTGTAGCGGATTTCCAGCACCTCGGGTTCCTGGCGCAGAATCAGGCGGCACTGGGCGAGGTAGCTCTCGGCGTTGGCGCGGGCCTCATCCAGGCTCAGCGGCGGGCGGGTCTTGGACTTGCCGGTGGGGTCGCCGATGGTCGCCGTGAAGTCGCCGATAAGCATGATGACCTTGTGCCCGAGGTCCTGAAACTGCCGCATCTTGCGCAGAATCACGGCGTGACCGAGGTGCAGGTCCGGGCGGGTGGGGTCGGCGCCGAGTTTGACGCGCAGGGGCTGGCCTGTTTCCTGCCCCCTGGCAATCTTGCGGCGCAGGTCGTCTTCGGACACGAGGTCCACCACGCCACGCTTGAGAATCTGAATCTGTTCGTCTACGGGCACGTTTCTGCGGATTTCGGACATGTTCACTCCAAAGAAAAGCGGCGCATCTGCTGTCTGCAAATGCGCCGCTGTCGGGGGATTTCAGGCTGTGTTCGACCTTTCCACCTGGCGGCGGAACGGATATGCACGTCGGGTCGAACGCCTCATGGGAGCGAGGATAGCAAATCACCGCACGGGCGGCTTGACGGTGCTGGCTGGCTCGGCGGGCGGCACCGTTATCCCGTCGGGTAGCCGGGTGTCGGCGTCGGTCGTGGCCCCGGCCAGCATCGCGGAGGTCAGGCCCTTGACCTGCGTCAAATCCGCGCCGCTGAGGTCAGCCCCCTGAAACTGTGCCCCGGTCAGGTCGGCTTCCTGAAAGGTCGCCCGCGTCAGGTTGGCCCCCCGGAAATCGACGCCGCGCAGGGTGGCCTGCCTGAACGGGACTCCGGTCAGGTTCGCCCCCTCCAGCAGGCTGCCGCTGAGGTCGCTGCGGGCGAAGACCAGCCCGGTCAGGTCGGTGCTGCTTTCCATCAGGTTGCGGGCGCTGATGCGGCCCAGGTCTACGTTGTTCACGTTGCCCCGGTACTGCAGCGCCGAAAGGACGGCGCGGACTTCCTCGGTGGGGGGGGCCGTGACCACTGGCTTTGTGCGGCCTTCCTCGGTCACGGGCGAGTGAACGCGCAGGTAGGTGGCGAGCAGCCGCACGGCGTTTTCGCGCCGCTCGCTGCTGGTCTGCGCCACCTGCCCCAGCAGCGCGATGCCGCCGACCCGGGTGGTCAGGTCGTCGCCCGCCAGCAGCTCCACCGCGCTCTGAAACCGCTCGGACGCCTGCGCGTCGCGGTACTGCTGCTGCGACTGCAGGCTACCGAACACGGCCACCGTCGCGGTCGCCAGCGTCGCCAGAAGCGGGACGGCGTCCATGAACGCCTTGAACCGCCCGCTTTTTTCGTGCTCACGAACGCGCTCGGTGCGCTCCTGCTCCTGCTCGGTGCGTTCCTGTTCGATGGCGAGGCGGGGGTCGGTCATGGCCCATGATCGCCGATCCGCCGCCAGGTCTGAAACGTCAGGTCGTAACGGTTTTTCTCGTCGGCAGGCCGGAACTGTTCGGCCGTGAGTTCCCATTCCGGCCCGATTTCGGGAAAAAAGGTGTCCCCGTCCAGCTCCGCGTGAATCAGCGTCAGTTCCAGCCGGGTCAGCCGGTCCCAGTACAGCCGGTAGATTTCCTCGCCGCCGATGATGGCGATTTCGGGCGCGTTCCCGGCCAGGTTCAGGGCTTCTTCGGGCGAATGGGCGACGGTGGCTCCGGGGGCCTGGAAGCCAGGGTTGCGGGTCAGGACGATATTCTCCCGTTCCCTGAGCGGCTGCCCGCCCAGCGAGTCCCACACCTTGCGTCCCATGATGTTGGGCTTGCCCCGGCTCAGGCGCCTGAAGTGCGCGAAGTCGGCGGGCAGGTGCCAGGGCATCCCGCCGTCCCTGCCGATGACCCGGTTTTCGGTCTGCGCGGCGATGGCGATGAGTTGGGGGTTACTGGGCATGGCTCACCTCCATCTGAACGACTTCCAGACCGCCTTCGACCATTTCACGAATCCCGGTCGGGTCGCGGTAGCCTTCGCCGTAGACGACACGCGTGACTGGGACATTCAAAATCAGCGCGGCGCAGATGGGGCAGGGGGCGTGTGTCACATAAATTGTGTAGGTTTTGCCGCCCTGCCACGAAGCGCGGGCCAGCGCGTTCATTTCGGCGTGGGCACAGCCCGATTGCCCAGGCTCCAGCGAAAGGGGTTCGTTGGGTCGGCCCCGGCCCCGTCCGTTGATGCCGATGGCAATCACCGAGCCGTTTTCCTGGTCTACGACAACCGCCCCCACTTGCAGGCGCGGGTCATGCGAATGCTGAGACGCCAGCCGCGCCATTTCCAGATAGGTCTTGTCCCAGGCACGTTGTTTTTCACTGGTCATAACGGCACCTCCAGCCTTTGTGCTGTTTTCTGCGTCCCCGCGCCACTTCAACCAGCGAAGGAGCGTTCAGGCCCCGCGTTTTGCAGAAGGCCAGCAGGTTGTCGCAGTTGTATTCTTCGCCCCCTGCGTCGGTCAAAATGGAGTGCTTTACATTTCTGTTGCCTCGCACGGGTGGCAAAAGTTCAACCTGTTCGCCTGCCGCCTGCCAGCGAATGACCCAGCCCGCATGGTGGGTTTGTCGTCCTGCGGCGACGCCACGCAAACCGTGTTCGTCCAGGCCGTGCTGACGGGCAAACGCGGCCAGATTACGGCCCTCCAGCCTGACCCCTTGCGGTGAAAGTGCGGCAAATCTTTTGGCTTGCCTGGGTTCGGTGGGACGGCTGGGGAGGGGATAACTGCGATGCTTGCGCTTGGCTTGCCCCGTTTTGGAAGGGGTGATGACCTCGCAAAGCCAACCCCGGTATGGCTGGAGCCGTGCGCCCCGTGCCAGAGCCGTCATCTGTGTGACGGAAAGCCCTTCGGAGCGGCAAAACTGGGTGATGCCGCGCACTTCCAGCACTTCTCCGCTTGGCCGAGTCACCCGGTAGACGCCGGAATTGCGCTGCTTGACGGCCTCGCGCTGGGCCGGGTCCTCGAAACGCCGTCGCTGCGCTTCCCGGTGTCGCTCGGCAAATGCCGGATTTCCATACGCCGCCAGCACCCGCTGACGCATGGCGGCGACCACTTCGGGGCGATGCTTGGTGCCGCGTGGACTGCTGGCCGTTGGAGAAGAGTTGTACTTGCGGCGTGTGCTGTCAAGATGGTGCTGCTCGCGTTCCAGCAGCTGTTCTGCGGGACAGGTTTCCAGGACAGTCCACTCGAAAGCTTGCGCCCCGTATTTGTTCCAGGCGCGTTGCAGGTGAGCGCAGTGGTGGTTGCCGTCTTTCAATTGTTTGCGGTGCAGCCGCCAACGCGCCGCAATGTTGAGCGCGCTGCCTATGTACTGCCGGTCGCTCTCAAGGTGGTGTATGGCATAAATGCCTCCACTCACACCGCCACCTCCGCCTTGATGCCGGGGTGGGGGTCGTACCCCTCCAGCGTGAAGTCCTCGTACCTGAACTCGAAAATGTCTTTGACGGCGGGATTGAGGTGCATTTTCGGCAGGGGCCGAGGCTCGCGCCCCAGTTGCTTTTCCACCTGCGCCATGTGGTTGCTGTAGATGTGGCAGTCGCCCCCCGTCCAGATGAATTCGCCGGGTTCGAGGTCGCAGACCTGGGCGACCATCAGGGTGAGCAGTGCGTAGGACGCGATATTGAAGGGGACGCCAAGAAAGCTGTCGGCTGAACGCTGGTAAAGCTGGCAACTGAGTTTGCCGTCTGCCACGTAGAACTGAAACAGGAGGTGGCAAGGCGGCAAGGCCATATCGTCAAGCTGCGCCACGTTCCAGGCACTCACAATCAGGCGCCTCGAATCGGGGTTCGTTTTGATTTGCTCGATGACCTGCGAAACCTGGTCGATGTGACCGCTGCCCGCATCCGGCCAGCTGCGCCACTGCACGCCGTAGATCGGGCCAAGTTCGCCGCCTTCACGCGCCCATTCGTCCCAGATGGTCACGCCGCGCTCCTGAAGCCACCCCACGTTGCTCTCGCCTCGCAGGAACCACAGCAGTTCATAGATGACCGATTTGAGGTGAACGCGCTTGGTCGTGACCAGCGGAAAGCCTTCGGAGAGGTCGAAGCGCATCTGATAGCCGAACACCGAGCGGGTGCCGGTGCCGGTGCGGTCGGCCTTGTTGGTGCCGTGCTCCATGATGTGCTGAAGATAATTGAGGTATGGCCTCATACGGGCAGTAGAGCAGAAGCAAATGAAAAGCACCCGGCCACCAGGACCGGGTACTTGCAGAGGGCAGAAATTACTGCGGGGTCACGCAGTTTACAGGCGCCGCGCCCGTGTTCTGCGGGGTGGGCGCACCGGCCTTGAAGTCGCTGGCGGCGTCGGTGTCGGTGCAGGGGGACAGGCGAGCGGCGCTGGTGCTGCTACTCAGGCCGCTGTACGCCACGTAGTCACGCACGCCAGCGTCGGTGCTGCCGGTGATTTTGGCCGTGCCCTCGACCAGGGCCACCTGCCCGGCGCTGCCGCTCATGGCGAGGGTGCCGCTGGCGTCGGGGGTGGGCAGGGGGGTGGTACCGCCCGCGCCCTTGGCCTGCTGCACGAGGTAGGACTGGCCGGGGGCGAGGTTCACGCTCGTCAGGGGCGTCACGGCCCAGCTGGTGCCCGTGGCGCTGGCGTACTGCACGCTGTAGCCGCCGAGGTTCACGCTGGTGGTGCCCGCGTTGAAAATCTCGATGAAGTCGTTGGTGTAGGTCGCGCCGCTGTTGCCGCCGCCGCCGTACACCTCGCTGATGACCAGTTTGCTGGCGGAGGTGGGGGGCGTCACGACCACGGGCGCGGCGCTCACGGTCACCGTCTGGACAGCGGTCTGGGTCTGACCATTCGCGGTGGCCGTCACGGTCACGGTGTAGGTTCCGGCGCTGGCGTAGGCGTGGGTGGCCGTGGTCGCGCCGCTGCTCAGGGTCTCGGTCTGGCCGTCGCCCCAGTTCACGGTCAGGGTGTCGGGCAGGGCGCTGGTGGTCAGGTTCAGGGTGTAGGGCTGAGCGGCGGTCGCCGCTGCGGTGCCGCTCACGCTGAGGGTGAAGTCGGGGCGCACCTCGTCGCGGGTGAGTTGCAGGCCGATCAGCACCGGGTCGTGGTCGGAGGCGCGGAAGGGGTTGTTCTGCCACAGGTCGGGGCTGGTGCAGGTGCTGGTGCGGCACTCGGGGTTTTGCTTGTATTCCACGTTGTAGTCGGCCAGCGTGGGTTCGTCGGCGTTGATGTGCCATTCGGTCACGCCCGTCACCTGAGTGTCGAGGTTGGTGCTGGCGAGCGCGTGGTCGAGGTAGCCGAACTGCCCGCCGAACTGGTAGGAGTAGCGGTCCTCGGCGGGAATGCGCAGGTTCTCGCTGACGAAGCCGCCGCTTTGAAGGGTCTGAATGGGCTTTTCGGCACCGTAGGCGTTGAAGTCGCCCATCAGCAGCACGTCCATGTCGCCGCTGAGGGTCTTCAGGCGGTCCACGAAGCCGAGCAGCGCCTGGGCCTGCTGGGTGCGCAGTTCGTTCCAGCAGCCTTCGCCGCGGTCCACGTCGCCGCTGGTCGGGCAGCTGCCCTTGCTCTTGAGGTGGTTGGCGACCACGGTCAGCACGCCGCCGCCCTGCTTGTCCTGGAAGGTCTGGGCGAGGGGAGGGCGGCTGTGAATGGCGTTGGTGTCCACCTGGTACTTGCCGACCAGGTTCACGCGCGCGGGCTTGTAGATGATGGCGACCTTGATGGCGTCGGTGCCGATGGTGCCGGTCTGCACGGCGCGGTAGGTGTCGGTGCCGTACGCGGCGTTCAGGCTGGTCACGAGGTCGTTCAGCGCCACGTCGCCGTTGTTCTGCACTTCCATCAGGGTGACGATGTCGGCGTCCAGCCCCCTGAGCGCATTCACCACTTTGGTCTTCTGGCGCTGGAATTCGTAGGCGCTGTCGGCTCCGCGGTCGTTGCTGGTGAAGGTGGTGAAGTAGTTCAGCACGTTGGCCCCGGCCACCTTGAGGCTGCCGCCCACGTCCTTGGGCTGGGCCGGGCGCGGGTTGGTGTCGGCGAAGGTGGGGGCGACCGTCGGCTCGACCTTGAACACGTTGTTGGCGTAGTGCAGCACCCCGCTCAATCCGGTCACGGTGTCCCCGGTGCGGCGGGTGCCTTCCGCGCTCAGGTAGGGCAGGTTGGCGGGGTTCTGGGCAGTGTTGGCGTCGTCCAGCACGATTTTGCGTGCGGCGTTCTGCTCCAGCGTGGTGGTCACGTTGCCGTTGGTGGGGTTGAACAGGCGTCCGCCCGCGCTCAGGCCCAGTTCACCGTAGCGCCCGTAACCGTAGTTGTCGGTCACGGTCAGCGTTTCGGGGAAGGTGACGCGCATGCCCTCGTACTTTTCCAGGTCGGTGAAAGGCGCTTTCAGTTCGACCGGCTTGACTTCCTGCGTGCCGGAGCAGCCAGCAAAGGCGGTCAGGGTGTCGATCTGGGTGGAGCCGTAGAACTCCTTGACGGTGCCGGTCAGTTGCACGTACTGGCCGACCTGCACGTTCTGCGGCGCGGTGCCGGTGTACACGAACACGGCGTCGCTGGTGGCCGCGTCCCCGTCGCCCTGCGCGTCCTGAATGAAAAAGCCGCGCAGTCCGCTCTGGAAGTCGGCGGTCACGATGCCGCGCACCGTCACGACCTGATTCAGCAGGGGGCTGGCGTCGCCGCTGCCCTGCACGGCGGGAACACGGGTCACGGGGCTGGTGGAGACAGGGCAGTGGGCCAGTTCGGTCAGCTTGACTTCGGCCCGGGTGCCGCCTTCCAGCACAGCGAAGGTGGCCGTGCCGCTCTGGGTGGTCTGGCCGTCGCTGCTCTGGCCGGTCACGGTCACGGTCTGGCTGCCGGTGGTGGGCACGCCCGCGAAGGTGCCGCTCGCCACGCCGTCTTTCACCGTGAGGGTCACGGTCTGCTCGCCGAGTTGGGCGGTCAGGGCAGACGTTTCGGGCAGCACCGGGCTGGCGGTCACGGTCACGTCGGCCTTCACGCGCTCGAAGGTCAGGGGGCCGGTCACCTTGCCGCTGGACAGGTTGATGCTGGTCTGGGCCGCATACAGCACCACGCCGCCCGGCACGTCGTACGCCCGCACGGTCACGGTGTACTTGGGGTCGCCTTTCGGCAGGCCGCTCAGGTCCGCGCTCGCCTGTCCGTCCTGGATGACCCCCGGGAACACTTTGCCGCCCGGCAGCTTGGTGCCTTGCAGCGTAAAGGTGACGGCGCTCGCGCCTTCAGGCACCGTCACGGTGAGGGCGTCGGGCTTGACCGACAGGCTTTGCAGGCTGTTCTGTGCGCCGGGGACGGAAGCGGGCGCGGCCTGAGCGGGAGCGGTGGCCGGTTCGGTCACGGCGGGCGACTGACCGCAGGCGGCGAGCAGCAGGGCGCAGGACAGCAGCAGGGCAGGTTTCAGGGACATGGGAACTCCAGGGGCAAGAGGAGAGGGCAAGGGGTTCTCGACAGGCCGATTTTCACGGGCCAATCTTTATGGGCCTATCTTCAACGTCGAACGACTCGGTGAAACGCGTTCCGTAAGTTAGAGCAAATCGTGTCAGGAAAGGGTAATGGCCGCCTGCGCCTGTGGCTCCCGCGCCTACGCTTCCCACACGGCGGGCAACACGTCCCGCGCCACCTCGCGCAGCGCCGCGTCGAAGGTCATGAAGCGCACGCCCAGCGGCACCAGGGCCAGCGCCGCCGCCAGATGCACCGCGTCATAAGCGCGCAGGCCGTAACTTTGAGCGAGGCGGGCCGCGTCCGAGAGGAGGGGCGGGTCTATGGCGACGTGACGAAAAGTGGGCCAGTCGGCTTCAAAATCTCGCTGGGCCTGCGCGTACATCCCCTCGGTCATGAGTTTGCGCCGCCGCCTGCCGCCCAGAGCAGAAGCCATCTCTACGAAAGTGTTGTCGTGGCAGACCACACCCGTACTCCGGGCATATTCGGCGGAAACGTGTTCATGGCCTTCCTCACGGGTGTACAGACGGGCCAGCGCCGAGGTGTCCAGATACAGCAGCGTCAAAGCTCTGGCCCCCGATGCTCGCGCAGGAATTCTTCAATGGGTGGGCCGTTGACCTCTGCCAGCACCGCCGAACCACGCGGCTTCAGGCCCCAGGGTTCGCCGCCCAGCAGCCTCAACGCCCGCTCCCTCGCTGCCTGCTCTGCATCGTCTGGAACGTCTTCCACGCGCAGCAGGTCGCCCACGTTGGCCTGCACGCCCAGTTTGCGAAGGCCCGAAATCACCGCCACCAGCGTGCCGATTTCCACCCGCCCCGTTTTGGCCTTCACCAGCGCATTGAGCGTGGCCGGGCGCATGCCTGCCGCCTCCGCCAGCTTTTTCTGGGTGATGCCGTGCCGCCGCAGCAGGTCTGCCAGAGTAAATTGCATCTGTGGCGTCATAAATAACCTCTAAGGGGAATTCTAGCGTGTCGCCTTCTATACCTCAAATTGCAATACATAAATTTTCAATGTATCGTGCCCGCATGAACACCAAGGAGCAACTGCGCCTGCTGATTCTGGCGGTGCTCGACCGTCAGCCCGAACACGGCTACGCCATCGCCCAGGCCATCAAGGCCCGGTCTGAGGGCGTCCTCAGCGCCAAGGAGGGCAGCCTTTACCCGGCGCTGCACCTGCTGGAGAAGGAAGGGCTGGTGGAAAGCAGCGAGGTGGATGTCAGGGGCCGCGTGCGCCGCGAGTACCGCCTGACCGACGCGGGGCGCACGGCTCTGGCACGGGCGCGGGGCGAGTGGCAGCGGCAGACACAGGCGGTGGGCGCGGTCGTGGGGGGAGGTTGAGATGGCCTGGAACATTCACCCCCACTGGAACGCCCCGCTGTCGCCGCCGCTGTGGCTGGAAATCGCCACGCATGGCCTCGCGCCGCAAGCCGCCGAGCGGGTCAGGGCTGAACATCTGGCCCATCTGGACGATGCCGTGGACGCGGGTGAGAGCGTCGAAGACGTGCTACGCGAATGGGGTGACCCGCACCGGGCCAACGACGCTTTCAGAAAAGCCCACCTGACCGTGACCGATAGGGGGCTGCTGCATCCCGGCTATGCACTCAGCGCGGCAGGCTGGCGCCGAGCGGTGTTCGAGGAAGGCGAGGCCGGGCGCGCTGGCATGGTCATTCTGCTGACACTGCTGTTCACTGTGCTGAACGCTACCCTTCACCTGCCGCCAGCCGCCGGGGTAGCGGCCGCGCTCCTCATTGTCCTGCTGGTCCCTACCCTGCGCTGGCTGGTCATCGCAGGCTTGCGGCTGAGCGGCGCGGCGCGGGTGCGCGTGGCTTTTCAGTGCGCCAGGGACAATAATGGCCCTGCTGCTGGGCGTGTTCTGGTGGCGCTGGGATTCCGGGCAACCGGACGGCCTCGGCCTCGGCGTGGTGGCGGCATTTTTGCTGTGGTGGTTCTGGCGACTCGGGGCAGCACTCCGCGCGCTCCATAAAGTCGAATCTTCAAACGCCGTAAACTGAAAGCGCTATGACCAAAACCCGCCAAGAAACCGACACGATGGGCAAGATGGACGTGGACGCCAGCCGCTACTGGGGCGCACAGACCGAGCGCAGCATCCACAACTTCCCGATTGGCCGCGACACCTTCGTGTGGGGCCGGCCCGTCATCCGGGCGCTGGGCATCCTGAAAAAGGGCGCGGCGCAGGCCAACGCCGAACTCGGTGAACTGCCCGCCGACGTGGCCGACCTGATCGTGAAGGCCGCCGACGAAGTGATTGCCGGCAAACTTGACGACCACTTCCCGCTGGTGGTGTTCCAGACGGGCAGCGGCACCCAGAGCAACATGAACGCCAACGAGGTGATTTCCAACCGCGCCATCGAAATCGCGGGCGGCGAGATGGGCAGCAAGGCTCCCGTTCACCCCAACGACCACGTCAACCGGGGCCAGAGCAGCAACGACACTTTCCCCACCGCCATGCACATCGCGGTGGTGCTGGAACTCAACGAGCGGCTGTACGGCGCGGTGGGCAAGCTGCGCGATACCCTGCACGCCAAGGCCGAGCAGTACAAGGACCTCGTGAAAGTGGGCCGCACCCACCTGCAAGACGCCACGCCCATCACGCTGGGGCAGGAAATCGGCGGCTGGGTGGCGCAACTCGACTACGCGCTGGCGGAAGTGAGGCACGCGGGCGAGGGCCTGCTCGACCTCGCCATCGGCGGCACGGCGGTGGGCACCGGCCTGAACGCCCACCCCAAATTCGGTGATCTGGCGGCCAAAAAGTACGAGGCCGAGACCGGCTACCACTTCCGCAGCGCCGAGAACAAGTTCGCCGCGCTCTCCGCCCACGACGCGCTGGTGCAGACCTCCGCCGCGCTGCGCACCCTGGCCGGGGCACTCATGAAGATGGCGAACGACGTGCGCTGGCTGGCGAGCGGCCCCCGCAACGGCATCGGCGAAATCACCATTCCCGAGAACGAACCCGGCTCCAGCATCATGCCCGGCAAGGTGAACCCCACCCAGTCGGAAGCCATGACGATGGTCGCCACCCGCGTCTTCGGCAACGACGCCACCGTCGCCTTTGCGGGGTCGCAGGGCAACTTCCAGCTCAACGTGTTCAAGCCCGTCATGGTTCACGCCGTGCTGGAAAGCATTCGCCTGATTTCGGACGCCTGCCTCGCCTTCAACGACAACTGCGCGGTGGGCATCGAGCCGAACGAGGAAAAAATCAAGCACAACCTCGACATCAACCTGATGCAGGTCACCGCCCTGAACAAGTACATCGGCTACGACAAGGCCGCCGCCATCGCCAAGAAGGCCCACAAGGAAGGCACCAGCCTCAAGGAAGCGGCGCTCGCGCTGGGCCACGTCACCGAGGAAGAATTTGCCCAGTGGGTCGTGCCGCTGGACATGACGCACAGCTGAACTTGTGTCCGGGGTGCCTCAAGAGGTCTGAAGGTCCAAAAGTCTGAGGGCAAGGAAGGTCGTCTGCATGGCGGCCTTCTTCGTTTGCGGGAAGGTGTCGGCAGGGTGCCGCATCCCGTGCGGGGAAACGGCCCTCCCCACTGCATACCCTTGACAACCCCTGAATAAGCGGATAAAGTAGTCAGTATCACCGCCCAAGAGGCGGCTTTTTTATTGTCCCGTTTCAGGGCCGCCAGACTGTGTCGCAGTGGTGCTCGGCGCGGAAGTCCTCAACCGGCTTGACCTCGCCGGGGGCCAGGCCCAGCACCTGCGGCTGCTCGGCGGTGAAGGCGGGCCACGCGGGCAGTCCAGGGCCACCCGGCTGGCCGGTGCGGGCAAAGTTGGCCCAGTAGGTCTGCATGGTGCGCGAAAGTTCGGCCTGCGCGGGCGTGAAGTCGGCGGGGTCGCCCAGGCCGGTGGGGGTGCCGGTCACACTCACGATTTCCGCACCGTGAAAGGCACCGAAGGTCGGCAGCCCGGCAGTGGGCCGCAGCAGCGCGGGCCGGGGCGGGTTGGGGTCGCGGAATTCGTAGCTGTAGACTGGCCCGAAGCGCGAGAGGTCGCGGGCGAGGTTGCTGGTCGGGCAGGCGAACAGGCTGTCGGTGGCGCTGGCGGCGGCGGCCTGGGTGCGGGTGCCGAAGCGGCGGCTGTTGTAGGTCAGCAGGGCGCGGGGGGCGTTGGCGCGGTTGAGCACGGCGTTCAGGGCCAGGAATTCGGCGGCGCTCAGGTCGCGCCGGGGGTCGCCCACCCAGGCGGCGAACAGGGTGCCCTCGTTGAGATTGCTGCCGATCAGCAGCGGGACGCGGGTCGCCAGCCCTTGCCGCAGTACCTCGCCCGGAGCGCGGGGCACAGTGCTGTCGCCGTAGACGGGCGGAAACGGCACGGCGCCGGGAAAAGCGGCGTTCGGCGAGCGGGTCTGCACCAGCTTCTCGGCGGGCACGGCCCGCAGGCAGGCGGCGTCGGCGGGGTCACAGCCCACGGCGGCGGCAAAGCGGGCGCCCAGGTTGTACGCCTCGGCGCGGCTCTGCATGATGCCGGGGGCGGTGCAGGGACCACTCTGAATAATCGCCTTGTCGAACAGGCCTGCGGCACCCGGCGAGGCGAGCTGGGCGCAGATGCTCATGCCGCCCGCCGACTCCCCGAACACGGTCACGTTCTGCGCGTCGCCCCCGAAGGCAGCGACATTGTCCCGCACCCACTTCAGCGCGAGTTGCTGGTCGAGCAGGCCCAGGTTGCCCGCCGTGCCCTGCGCGGTGTCGAGCGCCGGGGTCGCCAGAAACCCCAGGGCGCCCAGGCGGTAGTTCAGGCTGACCGCCACCACCCCCTGCTCACGGGCCAGCACGCTCAGGTCGTAGTCGCTGCCCGCGCCGGTCCGAAAGCTGCCGCCGTGAATCCAGACCATCACTGGGGCTTTCTGCGCACCTTCGGGCGCATAGACGTTCAGAAACAGGCAGTCCTCGGCGCCGCGCAGCGTCTGGGGGTGTCCCGGCAGCTCGAAGGCCTGAAGACAGGCGGCCCCCGGCTGCGTCGCCGGGGTGTCGCCCGGAAGGGGGGGCGTGGGGCGGGGCGGCTGCCAGCGGGCGTCCCCGACGGGCGGCTGGGCATACCGAATGCCGAGCCAGGTCCGTACCCCCTCTCTGTCCTGGCCGACAAAAGTGCCTGCCGGGGCCTGCACGCGGGCAGAGGTGGACGATGCGGGAGCGGCAGCCCCGGCCAGTCCGAGGGACAGGCAGAGTCCGAGCGCGGTCCAGAAGTTGTTCTTGTTCATGCGGTTTCCTCCCCGGAGCAGCGCTGGCCGGGACCGGACGCGGCTCCTGATGCCCGGACGCTACCCTCGGAGCCATGTCGCTGTCTGTCGCGCCCGCCACCCTGCTCGTGTCCAACGGACATGCCGAAGACCTGATCGGCGCGGCGCTGGCC
This sequence comes from Deinococcus wulumuqiensis R12, assembly GCF_011067105.1. Lineage (NCBI taxonomy): Bacteria > Thermotogati > Deinococcota > Deinococci > Deinococcales > Deinococcaceae > Deinococcus > Deinococcus wulumuqiensis. The sequence goes on from NZ_CP049357.1 coordinate 2,400,565, forward strand.
CGCGAGTTGCGCCGTCGCTGGCCCGCTCGGCCGTTGCTCGCGCTGCCGCTGGTGGGGGCGGGCGGGGCCTACGCCGGGCTCGCGGACATCGCTGGGCCGCTGCTCGCGCTGCCCTCGGGCGGGTTTCCCTTCGGCAACTTGGACAACCTGCGGGCCGACCTGCGGGCCGGACTGGTGCAGACTTCGCTGCGGCAGTGGCTCGCCGCCCACGCCCACGGGCACGAGGTGGGCCGGGTGGTCGTCGTGGGGGACACCTACGCGCTCGCGGTGGGCACGCTGGCCGCCCGGCAGGTGCGCGGGGCCGCCGCCCGCCCGCGCCTGCCGCTCGTGCATGTGCAGCCGCTGGTGTCGGTCCTCTACGGCGAGGGAATGACGCCGCTGACCCACCTCAGGGAACTCAACGCGCTGGGCGCCAACGTCTTTATGCCCTGGGAACTCGCGCTGGGCCGCCGCGCCTGGCGGGTCTACACCCGCGACGCGGCCTCGGCCCGGCACCTCGCCCGCCGGGGGGTGAACGCCGCGTACCGGGGCAGCTTCGCGATGGACGTGCTTCCCGCGCCCGAGGGTGACCTGTCGCCGCTGCGCAGTGGCCTTCCGGTGCTGGCCCTGCTGCCCGGCCAGCGCGGAGACGCGCAGACCTCGCTGCCGGTCATGCTCGGCGGCGCCCGCGCCCTGCCGCAGATGCAGGCGCTGGTGGCCTGGCCGCGCTCCTTTGCCGAGGTGCCGGAGTTGCCCGGCTGGTCACTGGAGGCGTGTGGCGAGGGGGCAGTGCTGGCGAGCCGGGACGAAACGCGCGTCTGGTTGCTGCGTGGCCGGTTCTCGGCCATTCTCCACGCGGCGGCGTCTTCGGGTGGCGTGGCGCTGGGCACCGCGGGCACCGCCAACGAGCAGGCGGCGGGTCTGGGCGTGCCGGTGGTCGGGTTTCCCACCGCCGGGCCGCAGTATGTCCCCGGCTTCGCGGCGCGGCAGGGCCGACTGCTGGGCGCGGCCCTCACGCTGACCCGCCCGGAAGCGCCGGACATCGCGCAGGCCGTGCGTGGGCTGCTGGGGGGGCGCCGCCGTGAAGCCGCCGTGCGCGACGGGCAGCGGCGCATCGGTCAGGCGGGGGCGCTGGCGCAGATTGCCTGTGAAATGCAGGACGAGTTTCAGGCAAACGGACAATAAAAAAACCGCCGCTTGGGCGGTGATGCTTAAAACTATAGGGCAGGATGCAGCCGCCGTCAAGGGTATGCAGCCGGCCCGTCCCCTTCAGCGGGTGCCGCCGAAGCCGCCGCTGCACGGGCTGCCCTTTTCCGGGGCGCTGTTTTCCGGCAGCACTTCTTTCAGGAAACGGGTCAAGCGGGCGTCGTCGGCCTTCTCCACGCTGAGCTGTCTGTTCCAGGCCGTCATGACGATGGGCGAGGGCAGGTTGGGGTAAGGGCTGAGCAGCGCGGCGGGTTGCCCGGCGAGCAGGGTCCTGAGGCCCTCGACCTCGGCGGCGTCGAGGCCGGGCCGGTACGTCACCCACACCGCGCCCCGCGCGAGGCTATGGACGGCGTACTCGTTGTAGACCGGCTGCGTGTAGAGGGCGCAGGTCTGCCACAGCGGGTTGTACGGGCCACCGACGGGCGGGGTTTCACCGTAGGTCAGCACGCCGCTGCGCTGGTCGCCGCCCAGATACTCGTAGCTTCGCAGCCCCTCGATAGGCTTGGGGCCGCAACCCAGCAGGGCCAGCGACAGCCCACCCAGCACCACTCCCGACCACCAACGCGCACCCGGCATGGCTCTCAAAGTAGCAGGGGCAGGCGGGTCACGGTGCGCCGGAGCGCGGGCTGACACAATAGGGCCATGAGTCTTTATGATGTGGCAATTGTCGGAGCCGGACCGGTGGGCCTGGCCGCCGCCATCGCCTGCAAGCGTGCGGGCCTGAGTTACGTGGTGCTGGAAAAGGGTTGCGTGGTCAACGCGATTTTCGAGTACCCCACCTACATGGGCTTTTTTACCACCGCCCCCGAACTCGAAATCGGCAACCACCCCTTCGTGACCGGGCACGACAAGCCCGACCGCCGCGACGCGCTGATGTACTACCGCCTCGTCACCCAGCGCGAGCAGCTCAACGTGCGGCAGTACACCGCCGTGACCAGGGTGCACGCGGCCCCGGCGGGCTTTACCCTCGAAATCGAGGCGCAGGACGGCTCGGGCGGGGTGGTGGAGGCGCGGCGGGTGGTGGTGGCGACCGGCTACTACGACAACCCGCTGAGTATGGGCATTCCCGGTGAGGACAGCGAAAACGTCAGCCACTACTACACCGAGGCCCACCCCTTCATGGGCCTGAACGTGACCGTCATCGGCGCGGGCAACTCGGCCGCCGACGCCGCGCTCGACCTGTGGCGCAGCGGCGTGAACGTGACCATGGTGGTCCGCGCTCCCGAACTCAAGAGCACCATCAAGTACTGGGTGCGGCCCGACCTCGAAAACCGCATCAAGGAAGGCAGCATCGCGGCGCACTTCAACTCGCGGGTGGTCGAGATTCACCCCGAGCACGTGGTGGTGCAGCGTGAAGACGGCACGACCTTCGAGCTGCCCACGCACTTCACCTTCGCGCTGACCGGCTACCGCCCCGACCTGTCGTTCCTGGACGGGCTGAACCTCGCCACGCAGCCTGACGAGTGCCTGGTGCTGACCGAGAACTACGAGAGCAGCGTGCCCGGCCTGTTCGTGGTGGGCAGCGCGGGCTTTGCCGGCAGGACCAACCAGGTCTTTATCGAAAATGGCCGCGTCCACGCCGAGCACGCGGTGGCCGAAATCGAGCGGCAACTGGGCAGCGGCGAACTGCGCCCGGCCTGAGTCCTGGGGGCGGGCGCCTATAGTGACGCCATGCAGCGCCCCCCTTTTACGGCCCTGGCCGCCGTGTACGACGCGATCATGGCCGACGTGGAGTACGACCACTGGGCGGATTTCATCCTGACCTATGCCCGTGACGGCGGCCTCGCCCCGCGCCGCGCCCTCGACCTCGCCTGCGGCACCGGCGGCATGACCCGGCAGCTTCAGCAGTCCGGTCTGGCGGTGGCAGGCGTGGACGGCAGTGCCGAGATGCTGGACGTGGCCCGCCGGCGCCTGCCCTGGGTGGAGTTCGAGCAGGGCGACCTGCGCAGCTTCGACCTGGGCAAAACCTTCGACCTCGTCACCTGCGTCTTCGATAGCCTCAACAACCTGCTGACCCCCGCCGACCTCGGCGCGGCGCTGCGCCGGGCGGCGGCCCACACCGCGCCGGGCGGACTGTTTGCCTGCGACCTCAACACCCGTCTGGGCGTGCGCGAGCTGTGGGAAGGCGACGCCATCGAGGGCCTGGCCCGCAGCGAGGCCGGTGAGGAAGTCCATTACCACTGGTCACACCACTACGACGCCGAGGAAAAACTGGGCGTCGTGCAGGCGTTTTGCCGGGTGATGGGCAAAGGTGGCGAGGTGCAGGAATTCGTGGAAACCCACCGCGAGCGCGGCTACGACCCTGCCGAGCTGGAGCCGCTGCTGCGCGAGGCCGGATTCGCCCGCTGGGAAATCGTGGAATACCCCGACTACGCCGCGCCGCACGCCGGAACCCCGCGTATCTGGGTGTTCGCGTGGCAGGGGGAAGCGTGAGCGGGCCGGTCTTGCCGGTGCTGGGGGCCGGGGGCTGGGGCACGGCGCTGGCGGCAGCGGCGGCGCGGGCGGGGCAGGAGGTGCGGCTGTGGGCACGTCGCCCCGACTTCGCCGCCCGGCTGGCCGAGGTGCGTGAAAACCGCGAGTACCTGCCGGGCGTGCTGCTGCCGCCGCAGGTGCAGGTCACGTCCGACCTGCCGGGCGCCGTCGCGGGCGCCGACTTCGCGTTGCTGGTCGTGCCGAGCGTGGGGGTGCCCGAGCTGCTGGCCGGGTTGCCGCGCGGGCTGGGGGTGGTGCTGTGCGCCAAGGGTCTCGCGCCCGACGGCAGCCGCCTGAGCGAGTACGCGGCGGGGCTCGGCTTTGACCGGGTGGCGGTCCTGAGCGGTCCCAACCATGCCGAGGAAATCGGGCGCGGGCTGCCCGCCGCCACGGTGGTCGCCAGCCGTGACCCGGCGCTGGCCGCTGGCGTGCAGGCCGCGCTGATGTCGCCGCATCTGCGGGTGTACACCAGCCGCGACGTGACCGGCGTGGAACTCGGCGGCGTGCTGAAAAACGTGATGGCGGTGGCCGCCGGAATGGGCGACGGCCTGAATCTGGGCGACAACGCCAAGGCCAGCCTGCTCACCCGGGGCCTGCGCGAGATGAACCGCTACCTGCGCTCGCTCGGCGCCGAAGAAGAAACGGTCTACGGCCTGAGCGGACTGGGCGACCTGATCGCCACCGCCACCAGCCCCCACAGCCGCAACCGGGCGGCGGGCGAGGCGATTGCGCGGGGCGAAAGTCCGCAGCAGGGCGGCAAGGTGGTGGAGGGTCTGCGCACGGCGGGCCTGCTGGACGCCTGGGCGGGCGCCCACGGTCACGACCTGCCCATCGTGCGGGCGGTGGCGCACGTCACGCGCGGCGAGTGGACCCCGCAACAGGGCGTCCGGCACCTGATGGGCCGCGAGGCGAAAGGGGAGACGGCGGCAGAGGAGCGGACCTGAACAAGCTGAAAAAGAAAGAAGGAGAGAGGGAGGCGTAGGTGCCTCCCTCTCTCCTTTGTTCGCTCTCCGTCGCCAGGTTTACCAGGCGTAGAAGATCGCGACGATCAGCAGCCACACCACGTCCACCAGGTGCCAGTACAGGCTGGCGGGGACGATGGAGCCGTGGTTGTACTTGTCCATCTTGCCGGTCAGCGCCTGATAGTAGGGCAGGGCGATGCCGGTGCCGCCGATCAGGATGTGCAGACCGTGCAGGCCGACGATGATGAAGAAGCACGACTGCCACAGGTTCTGGCGCCAGTCGCTCTCGGTGCCGAACAGGGCGAACTCGTACACCTGGAAGATCATGAAGATGGCACCGAGCAGCAGCGTGATGAACAGGCCCAGGCGACCCCAGCTGGCGCGGCCATGGTGCAGGTCCTGTTCGGCCTTGTGGATCACGCCCGAGCTGGTGACCAGAATCAGGGTGTTGAGCGCGGCCAGCCAGATGTTCGGGCGCAGTGCGGGCGGCTCGGCGGCGCCGATCACGCGCAGGTAGACGTAGCCGGCGATCAGGATGGCGAACAGCGAGACTTCCGAGATGATGAACCAGGCCATGCCCATGAAGCCGTTGTCGTACTTGGTGAGGTGGTGGTGCGCCACAGGCACGGCGTACTCACGGGTGCCTGCCCACTTGAACAGCGAGTAGAAGAACACCGGGAAGCTGAGGTACAGCACCGCCGTGGCGATCTTGAAGCTCAGGCTGGCGTCGGCGAAGGGCTTGAGGCCGACAGCCGGGTCATAGTTGGTGAACCAGCCAAAGCTCAGGCCGTAGCCCATCAGCAGCAGGGCGAAGGCGGTCATGAACGGCCAGATGCTGTCCTGCGGCAGATGAATGCTCTTGGGGTCCACCGGGGTCAGGGTGTCGCCGTTCTTTTCCCAGTCGTACAGCGGGCGCTCGGTGGGGAAGTTCTGCGGGAAGTCGTGGGCGAAGTTGTAGGCGGCGGGCGGGCTGCTGCTCGTCCACTCCAGGGTAAAGCCGCCCCAGGGGTTGGGTCCGGCGGTGATCGGGCGCTTGAAGCTCTGGAACATGTTCCACAGCATCACCAGGCCGCCGAGGAGCAGCAGGAACGCGCCGACGGTGCTGGCGAAGTTCAGCTCGGTCCAGGCCCAGTTGCCCGAGGGGTAGGTGTAGTAGCGGCGGGGCATGCCCAGCAGACCCAGGATGTACTGCGGCAGGAAGGTCAGCCACGACCCGACCATGAACAGCCAGAAGTGGGCCAGACCCACCTTCTCGTCCATGAAGCGTCCGGTCATCTTGGGCCACCAGTAGTACAGACCCGCCATCGCCAGGAACGCGGTGCCGAACATCATCACGTTGTGGAAGTGCGCCACCACGTAGTAGGACATCGTGACCTGATAGTCGAAGGGAATCATGCCCAGGCTCACGCCGGTGATCCCGCCGATCAGGAAGTTGAAGATGAAGCCGATCAGCCAGTAGGTCGGCATCCGCATCAGGATGCGCCCACCCCACAGGGTGCCGATCAGGTTGAAGATCTTGACGCCGGTGGGCACGGCCACGATCAGGGTCGAGATCATGAAGGCGATTTGCCAGGCTTCGGGCACGCCCACGGCGAACATGTGGTGCAGCCACACGATGCACGACACCAGCACGATGGCGAGAATCGAGTACACCATCACGCGGTAGCCGAACAGAGGCTTGCGGGCCATGGTGGAAGCGACTTCCGCGCCGATGCCCAGGTAGGGCAGCAGCATCACGTACACGGCGGGGTGCGAGTAGAACCAGAAGAACTGCTGGTACAGCACCGGCACGCCGCCGATACCGGGGTTGAACATGCTCAGGCCCAGCTTGATTTCCAGGTAGGTCAGCAGCGCGGCGGCGGTCAGGCCGCCCAGAGTGAGCAGCTGAAGGATGGAGGTCGCGAAGAGGCTCCAGGCGAAAATCGGCATCTTCCACAGCCCCATGCCGGGGGCACGCAGGTTGACGATGGTGGCGGCAAAGTTGGCCGAGCCGAGCAGCGAACCCAGGCCGTTGAGGATCACCGCGACCATGAACACGCTCACGCCGGTCTGGTTGCCGTCCATGGTGAGCGGGTAATAGAAGGTCCAGCCGACGCTGGGGGCGCCGCCGTTGAACAGGCCGAGGACCACCAGAATCAGGCTGGCGATAAACAGCCACACCGCGAAGGTGTTGAGCCTGGGCAGCGCCACGTCACGCACGCCGAGTTGCAGCGGCAGGAAATAGTTGCCGAAGCCGAACAGCCCCAGCGGAATCAGGAAGAAAAACAGCATGATCGCCGCGTGCATGGTCAGCACCTGGTTATAGGCGGTGCCCACCAGCAGCGTCTGCTCGGGAAGGGCCAGCTGAACACGAATCGCCAGTGCCAGCAGGCCACCCAGGCAAAAGCCCAGGACCGAAACGATGATGTACAGCAGACCGATCTTCTTGTGATCGGTGGTCATCATGTAGTCCTTGATGACCTCCCAGACGCCGCGCTTGGCTGCCGTCTGGGTGTGCTGAGGCAGCGGTGCATGAACCGTCACTGCGAACCTCCTGCGGTGGTGTTGGTCCCGTGGACCGGGATGCCACGCCAGTAGTCGGCTTCCTCGGGCAGACGCAGGCTGCGCAGGTACGCCGCGACGTCGTCGATCTCGTCATCGGTCAGCAGACCACCCTTGATCGGCTTGCCGTCCACGAAGTAGGTGCTGCCGTCATAGCTGGGCATGATGCTGCCGGGCTTGACGCGGGGGCTGTTCTTGATCCACTCGTGCAGCGCCTGCGCAGGGCTGTACTGCTTTTCCGTCTTGGCGCTCTGGGCCACTTCCGTTTCTTCCCAGTGGCGGGGGGTCATGGCTTCCCACATGCCCGCGCCCAGGGTGCGGCGCGTGCCGAAAAAGCTCAGGTCGGGGCCGCTCACGCCGCCTGCCGGGGTGCCCTGCACGCGGTGGCACGAAGCGCACGCCACGGCGCCGGTGTCGGCCTTGCCCTGCATGAACAGGTTGTAGCCGCGTTCCTCGGCGCTGCCGGGGGCGGGGGTGGGGGCCACGTAAGCCCGCGCCGCTTCGTTGTACGCGGCAAAGCGCTCGGGCGGCAGCGCGATGACCTTGAAGCGCATGTTGGCGTGCGAGGCGCCGCACAGCTGCGAGCAGTTGCCCTGGTAGACGCCGGGGCGCTGGGTGTCGAGTTCCCAGACCTTCTTGACGGTGGGAATCGACGCCCGCTGGCCGCCGAGGTTGGGTGCCCAGAAGCCGTGAATCACGTCGCGGCTGGTCGTGGTGATCGCCACCTTCTGTCCGGCGGGCATGACCATTTCGTTGCCGTTGGTTACCACGCTGCCGCCCTGCACCGTAGAAGCGGGGTAGGAGAAGTTCCACCAGAACTGTGCCCCCAGCGCCTCGATACCCAGGGTTTCTTGCGACACCGGGTTCAGGCGGGCCAGCGAACGCACCGACAGCACGCTCAGGCCAAGCACCAGAATGATCGGAATCCCGATCAGCCAGGCTTCAAGCTTGTTGTTGCCGTGGAACTGCTGGGGCGCGGCGGTGTTGCGGTCTTCACGGAACTTCTGCACCGTGTAGAACAGCATCCCCGAGACCCCGACGAAGATGATGATCGACAGTCCGATGGCCCAGAGGCTCAGGTTCCAGATTTCGCGGTTGTAGCTGGCAGCTTGGTCACCCAAGAAGATGAACTGCCCCTGCCCACAACTGCTCAGGACTGCCGCGCCGAGGGCGATGAGACCGGCGCGGGTCCACTGAGTGGCCCACCCCCGTTTCCCGCCCGGTTTACGGTCATGTTTGGTGTTCAATGTCGCTCCTTTCCTTTCCAGTCTAAAGCGTTCTGGAGGCGAATGCGCCGCCCGCCTGGGCTGCGGCCCATGTACCGGACCCGGCCTTGTCCGTGCCCTGAGCTTCCGCATCTACCGAACGGTCAGGCTCACGGCCCATGAGAGCAGTTTGAGGGGTAGAGCCTGTCAGTCTAGCAATCTGACTTTTTATAAAAAATATGTGAATAGCATAGTAAGGGTGTCACGGCTGGGTGTAGAACTGGGACATGCTGTCAGAGCGAAAACCCTACAAGAGCGACCTGGACGACGAAACTTACCTCTTCATCCTGCCTTACTTTCTGCTCGCTCCAGAAGACGCTCACCAGCGCGTCTACCCGATACGTGAAGTCCTCAATGCCGCTCTGTGGATTGGCCGCACAGGGAGTCAGTGGGAGTACCTCCCACACGACTTTCCGCCATACAAAATTGTCCATCAGCAACTGATGCGGTGGTTTGAACGAGGTTGCTTCGAGAACCTCGCTCACGACCTGCATTCACTGGTTCGCGAGGACGCCCTCAAGGAGGGCGTTCCTACCGTTGCCATCGTGGATAGCCGCACTCTGCAAAGCACGCCCGAGAGTGGCGGACGTGCTGGATATGACGGTGGAAAGCGTCGTAAGGGCAGCAAAATCCACGCTGCTGTCGACACGATGGGTAATGTCATGACGTTGCTCGTCACCCCTGGCAATGAGCAAGACCGAGAGCAGGTCTATGACTTGTGCCGCGAGGTGCAGCAGGTCACTGGTGACCACATTGATGTCGTTATCGCCGACCAGGGGTACACCGGAGAGCAGCCGCAGATTGATGCTTCCTTGAACGATGTGGAACTTGTTGTGGTGAAACGCCCGACTGGAGCGACGGGCTTTGTGCTGCTTCCGTTGCGATGGGTGGTTGAACGGACATTCGCCTGGACAGCACGTTTTCGCCGTCTATCACGTGATTTGGAGAGGCTGCAAAGCAGTCTCCTCGGCTTTCACTGGCTCGCGGTATCTGTTACGCTCCTAAACAAATTAAAGCCGATTCTTGGCTCGCTAGCCTGACAGCCTCTAGGTGCCCAGTTTGCCCACCACCAATTTGTCTTCAAGGTCGTTGATTCGCTCTACAACGGCAACCACGGTTCCTGATGTCTCTGAAACAGGTTCGTTCCAGCCCAGCAGATAGGCGTCGATTGGTAAGCCGTCACCACTCACTGTATCCGGAATTTCACCGTATTTGACGGGATAAATCAGGTCAGGATGTCGCGGGTGAGCGCTGCCAAGAGGACGGTCCACCACGACCCGAACACACTGACCGAGGAAGGAGATGAGGCTAGAGGCTGCCAAGAACACGTTTGAAGTTTGAGCCTGCGACTTTGGAAAGAGCAGAATCAGGTGGTGACCCGACGCCGTTATCCCAGTGACGTTGACGACGATACCTACCTGTTTCTCTTACCCTACCTGCTCCTCAGTCCGCAAGACGCAAGACAGCGGAAATACGCGATCAGGGAAGTCCTCAATGTACGGATTCCGCTTAATTCCTGCACAGTCGGGAAAGCGCCGCCTGTGCATCCATATCGCAGAATCCGTATTTTTTCCTACTCGCATCCGCTCGGATTGAATCTGAAACGACCAGATTCAATCGGAATCCGTAAATGCTCTCCTTTGGGTGGCTCGTACTGGGGCACAGTGGGAATACCTTCCCCATGATTTTCCGCCTCCGGAAACGGTGCGCCAACAGGCGCACCGCTGGTTTGAAGCAGCTTGCTTTGAGAATGCCGCTCACGACCTGCGCATCCTTTCGCGTGTCGAGAAGCCCAGAAACGCCGAGCCTACGGCGATCGTCATTGATAGTCGAACACTCCAGAGCACGCCAGAAAGCGGCCATCGTGCAGGCTTCGATGGCGCGAAAAAACGTAAGGGCACCAAGGTTCATTTGGCTGTCGATACTCTCGGCCATCTCCTGGCCGTGCTGACGACACCAGCGAATGAACAGGATCGAGCACAGGTCCTTGACCTGTGCCTTGAGGTTCAGGAAGCCACAGGGGGCAACGTTGAAGTTGCCTTTGCAGATCAGGGGTACACCGGTGATCAGACCCGTCTGGAAGCCGCTGAAGCAGGTGTGGAACTGATTGTGGTCAAACGGCCAGACGCAGTAAAAGGCTTTATTCTGCTACCGAAAAGATGGGTCGTAGAGAGGTCTTTTGCCTGGCTTTCTAGGTTTAGAGCATTTGACAGAAAGACGTAACGTCTTTTTGGCGAGCGGACTGGGACAGCTCGCAGAGAGCGAGTGCAAAACACTGAGCAGGGCGGACTTGTAAAGCTCCGCAGGAGAGAATGGAGTGATGCGGGGTGCTGTTCCGCGCATCACGTAATTCGGAGAACTGCTCTAGGCGGTTGGGAAGAGACTTGGAGCGTCTGCCTTCAACACTGGTGGGATTCCATTTTCTGGCCGCTTGTATTCTGTTATGCAACAATCTCAGGCCACTTTTTGCATAGTGTTCTTGGCAGCTTCTAGGCATGGGGTCGGTCACGCTACAGCATTTCAAGTGGTCGACGGTTGCTTGGCCTGGGAAATGCCGCGTCGAGTGTCGCAAGCTGGGCGTCGGAAAGAACGATATCGGCGGCCGCGCGGTTCTCTCGCACATGTGCGACTGAACTCGCTTTGGGAATGGCGATGAGGCCATCGCGCCGCAACGTCCACGAAAGTGCGACCTGAACCGGGGTTGCGCCAACCTCGGCTGCAATTTTGTCGAGAGCGGGGTGCGTAGAAAGTCGTCCCTGCTCGACCGGGCTATATGCCATAACCGGTATTTTATGCTCGGTGAGCCACGGCAAAAGGTCCAATTCCGGGCCCCGACGGACCAGATTGTAAAGAATCTGATCGGTGACGCAGCCACCGCCGCCGGCAGCGACAAGCTCTTCCATATCGTCGGTATCGAGATTGCTGACACCCCAGTGCCGAATTTTTCCTGCCGATTTCAGCTCCTCTAATGCCTCCACTGTCTCAGCGAGCGGCACCGATCCCCGCCAGTGGAGAAGGTAGAGGTCGAGCCGATCGGTGCCGAGCCGCTTCAGGCTCGCCTCGCACGCACCGGCAAGGCGGGAGCGCGATGCATTCTGCGGATACGCCTTGCTGACGAGGAACAACTGGTCGCGAACGCTGCCCAGCGCCTCGCGTATCAGCGATTCCGCCGCACCATCGCCATACATTTCGGCGGTATCGATGAGCGTCATGCCCAGTTCGACACCGGCGCGTAGCGCGGCGATCTCATCGGATCGGCGCTCGGCACGTTCGCCCATCTTCCAGGTGCCTTGACCCATTGAAGGAACCACTTCCCCGCCTGGCAGTGTCACGTGTTTCATGTGCTTTTCTCCTATGAGATGAGTTCGCCTGTTCGGTGGCGGGGGGCGGGTAGGCAGATGACCACCACGTAACAAACATAGCGCAGCCGGCCATCGCTCGAGTGTCATTTTGGCGATGGAGAACAGTTCGTTGATCGTCGCGCCGTCGCGCGCCTGAACGGACATGCCTTCCGTTCCGAAAACGATGACGCCGCTCGTTCCAGCAGGCCTTTGACGGCTCATCGCATTCGAGGGTGTAGGTGTTGTCTGAATCCTCCTGCTTCGAGCAGACTCCTGGCGATGTAGTTCGTGAGGTTGCGGAAGCCCAGAGCCGCGCCGCGCAGGTGCTTTCTCGGTGAGCAGGCTGGCACCGATGTGCAGGGTCCGACGTGCCTTGCTGCCGACAGCTTCAAGGCCAAGCCCGTCGAGGCGGCAGAACGTGGTGAGGCAGGGAGCGCAGCGACGGCGCTGGATGGTCTGTTCAAGAAGGAGGGCGCATGCTGATTACCCAGATCCAGGACCTCGACGGCGGCCGATTCGCCGGAGACCATGATCCGGACGAACGCGGTTATCAGGTTGCGTGCGTTCTGGATGGACGTGACTTGATCGTCGACTCGTGCGACGGAATGCCGTTCGGTGCCAACGAACTTCGCCCGTCTCGGGACGGTCGTACCGTTCGCGTCTGGGCTGCGCACACCGAACATGAGCCGAGTTGCGTCCGTTGGGTGGCGGCTGACGAGGGGTTCGCGCACTACCTGGCGGAAGACGTCTGGGTGGAAATCTCGGGGGAGGACTGATTGGGAGTCCTGGCCGCTCTCTTGCGGCTCGGTTGCTGTCAGAACTGCTGTCAGTGGGCGCGGGTGGTCGGAGTGCATGCAGAAGCCCCAGCCGCGTTTCCGCCGACTGGGGCTTCTTTCACTGTCTCAACACAGTGCGCACCCGTAGAGGCTGTCAGGCTAGCGAGCCAAGAATTGGCTTTAATTTGTTTAGGAGCGTAACAGATACCGCGAGCCAGTGAAAGCCGAGGAGACTGCTTTGCAGCCTCTCCAAATCACGTGATAGACGGCGAAAACGTGCTGTCCAGGCGAATGTCCGTTCAACCACCCATCGCAACGGAAGCAGCACAAAGCCCGTCGCTCCAGTCGGGCGTTTCACCACAACAAGTTCCACATCGTTCAAGGAAGCATCAATCTGCGGCTGCTCTCCGGTGTACCCCTGGTCGGCGATAACGACATCAATGTGGTCACCAGTGACCTGCTGCACCTCGCGGCACAAGTCATAGACCTGCTCTCGGTCTTGCTCATTGCCAGGGGTGACGAGCAACGTCATGACATTACCCATCGTGTCGACAGCAGCGTGGATTTTGCTGCCCTTACGACGCTTTCCACCGTCATATCCAGCACGTTCGCCACTCTCGGGCGTGCTTTGCAGAGTGCGGCTATCCACGATGGCAACGGTAGGAACGCCCTCAAGGAGGGCGTCCTCGCGAACCAGTGAATGCAGGTCGTGAGCGAGGTTCTCGAAGCAACCTCGTTCAAACCACCGCATCAGTTGCTGATGGACAATTTTGTATGGCGGAAAGTCGTGTGGGAGGTACTCCCACTGACTCCCTGTGCGGCCAATCCACAGAGCGGCATTGAGGACTTCACGTATCGGGTAGACGCGCTGGTGAGCGTCTTCTGGAGCGAGCAGAAAGTAAGGCAGGATGAAGAGGTAAGTTTCGTCGTCCAGGTCGCTCTTGTAGGGTTTTCGCTCTGACAGCATGTCCCAGTTCTACACCCAGCCGTGACACCCTTACTATGCTATTTACATATTTTTTATAAAAAGTCAGATTGCTAGACTGACAGGCTCTAGGCAAGTGTCCCCCAAATGCCGCTGCCGAGCCAAAAAAATTGTGCTCCGGGGCAAGGCGACGAAGAACCGACCCGGCCAGAGGCGCAGGTCGGTGAAGGGTCAAGGGTGCTGGGGAGGTGCTGGGGAGGAGCAGGCGCTCATACGGATTCCGCTTAATTCCTGCACAGTCAGGAAAGCGCCGCCTGTGCATCCATATCGCGGAATCCGTATTTTTTCCTACTCGCATCCGCTCGGATTGAATCTGGTAGTTTCAGATTCAATCGGAATCCGTATCAGACCAGCACGGCGCGGTCGATGGCCCCGGCCAGAAACAGCAGGGCGAGATACAGCATGGAGTACAGGTAGAGCGGCACCGCCACCCGGCGCTCGGCAGGCTGACCGGAAGCGACGTGGCGGTAGAGCTTGTACGACAGGTGCAGCAGCCACGCGCCGAGCAGCAGCCCGGAGACGAAGTAGATCCAGCCCACCGCGCCGAAGTAGACCGGCATCAGCGAGAGCACCACCGTGTAGATGGCGTACAGGCCGATCTGCGCCACGGTCATGTGGTCGCCGTGCACCACCGGCAGCATGGGAATGCCGACCTCGCGGTACTCCTCCTTGATCATCAGGGCCAGCGCCCAGAAGTGGACCGGCGTCCAGAAGAAGATGATGGCGAACAGGTACCCGGCAAAGAGGTCGAGGTCCCCGGTCACGGCGGCCCAGCCCACCAGCGGCGGAAAGCACCCGGCGGCGCCCCCGATCACGATGTTGTGCCAGGTCGTGCGCTTGAGCCACTGGGTGTAGATCACCACGTAGAACACGAAGCCCGCCAGACTCATCCAGGCGGCGAGCGGCGTGCCCCAGACCCACAGCATGACGAACGACAGGACCTGAAGGGCCGTGCCGAAGATGGCGGCGTTGCGGCCCGAAATCAGCCCGGAGCTGGTGGGCCGCCCCGCCGTGCGCGCCATCTTGAGGTCGATGTCGCGGTCGATGATCATGTTGAACACGCCCGCCGAGCCTGCCGACATGTATCCGGCGAGGCTGACCACGACCAGCAGCCACAGCCCCGACCCGAAGGTTTCGCCCGGCCACCCCCGCGCCGCCATGAACATGGCCGTGAGGGTGGTCCACAGCAGCAGGCTGATGACCTTGGGCTTGGTGAGCGCCAGGTAGTCACGCCAGGTGGCGTGCTGCGTCGGCGGGGCAGAATCGGACAGCGGGGTCGAGGTCATACGGGTTCTCCACGGAAAGTGGCCTGTGTGGGGCGCTGCACGCCCAGGCCGGTCAGGGCACGGTACACCAGCATCACCAGGGCCAGCCACAGCAGGCAGGCGAGCAGCAGGTGGGTCAGCTGCATCCATTCCGGCGCCTTGAGCGCGACGTTGGCGAAGCCCACGACCATCTGCGCCCCCAGCAGGCCCCAGACCACGCGGGTCCAGCGCCGGACCTCCTGTCCGGGACGCAGACGCTCCAGCCAGACGCCCAGCCAGGCGAGATACACACTGCTGAACACAGCGAGCAGGGGGTGAATGACCCGCAGGTTCTCGATCAGGCCAGCGGTGGCCGAAAAGTCGCGCCGCACGGTGTCGAGGGGCGTGCCGGGGGCCGGGGCGAACAGCAGGTCGCCCAGCGCCGTGACCGCTCCCGCCATGCCGAGCAGCAGCGTCAGCCCCAGGCCCAGGGCGCTGAGCCACCCCACCCGGCCCTGGCCGCGCAGCCGCAGCCGGGGTTCGCCCCTGGCCCACAGCAGCGTGAGCAGCAGCGCCGCGAGCAGCGCGAAGGTGTTGGCGAGGTGAATGCCCTGCACGAGGCCGCGTGCGGGGTCGGTCGAGTCGGCGGTCAGCCCCAGCAGCACCTGCACGCCGCCCACCAGCCCTTCCAGAATGATCAGGCCCAGGCTGAGCAGCGCCCCGAAGCGGGCCGGGTGGCCCCGGGGGGTCTGCCGGAAGGCCACCGCGACCAGCCCGATGGCGAGCAGGCCGCTCGCACCACTGGTCAGGCGGTGGCTGAATTCGATGAGGGTGTGGACAGTGGGGCTTTGCGGCACGACGGCGCCGTTGCACAGCGGCCAGTGGTCGCCGCAGCCCGCGCCCGCGCCGGTCATACGCACGACCGCGCCCCACAGAATCACCAGCAGGTTGTAGATCAGGGCCGCCCACGCGAGGCGGGGCAGCCACTGTCCCCCCCCCGCGCTGGCGCGTGGTCCTGCACTCAGCGTTCCGCTCAAGTCTTCACCTTCCCTTCACGCGGCTGAAATGTGGTGCGGCCAGCGTGATCTGCGCCGTGCATTGTAGCCCCCGCCGATGCTGCAGGGGCAGAAAATTGTCCCCGCGTGGCCCCGCTATGATGCGCGTGTGGTCGCCGAAGTCGTCAACCAGTGGGCCGTTATCACCATCGTCCTGAGCGGCATCGCCCTCGTCGCCGGGGTGGCCTTCATCCGCCGCGGCAACCGCGAGGCGCACATGCGGGCCATGGTGCTCGCCAGCACGCTCGCCACCATTTTTCTGGTCCTGTACCTCACCCGCCTGGGCCTGGGGTACGAAAAGAAGTACGCGGGGCCGGAAGCCTGGCGCCTGCCCTACTTCGCGCTGCTGATCAGCCACATCATCCTCGCCGCCGCCAACCTGCCGCTCGCGCTGCTCGCCCTCTGGAACGCCTGGAAGGGGCTGCGGGCCGCTGGGAACCTCGGCAACATCGATGCCCCCGCCGCCCGGCCCTTCTTTGACCGGCACCGCATGTGGGTGCGCTGGACGGTGCCGGTGTGGCTGTACGTGGCGGTCACCGGCTGGATCATCTACCTGATCCTGGGCCACTCCGGTGAGGTCATCAAGGGCTGAGGAAGGGCGCCGGAGGGGGGTGCTACCCTCGGCCCCATGCAGCCCGAATCCGCTCCTGCGGCCCGCGTCAAACGCAGCCTGCCTGAACTGACCCATCCCGCCGCGCCGCTGGTGATGGTCACCGCCTACGACTATCCGGGCGCGCGCCACGCCGAGGCCGCCGGGGTGGACCTGATTCTGGTGGGCGACAGCCTGGGCAACGTGGTGCTGGGCTACGACTCCACCGCGCCGGTCACGCTGGGCGACATGATTCACCACGGCAAGGCGGCGCGGCGGGGCGCCCCGAACACCTTTCTGGTGGTGGACCTGCCCTTCGGCACCTACCACACGGGCGTGACCGACGCGATGCGCAGCGCCGTGCGGGTGATTCAGGACACGGGCGCCGACGCGGTGAAGATGGAAGGCTCGACCCCCGAGGTGCTCGACGTCGTGCGGGTATTGTCGCGCAACGGGATTCCGGTGATGGGGCATGTCGGGCTGATGCCGCAGACCGCCGCCGCCCAGGGGGGCCTGCGCGTGCAGGGTAAGGACGACGACAGCGCCCGCCGCACCCTGGAAGGCGCCCTGGCACTTCAGGAAGCGGGGGCCTTTGCGGTGGTGCTCGAAGCCATTCCCGCCCGACTCGCCCGCCTGATTTCCGAGCGGCTGGACATCGCCACCATCGGCATCGGCGCGGGGGTCCACTGCGACGGGCAGGTGCTCGTCTACCACGACCTGCTGGGGCTGTACGAGGGCGAGGAAAAGAAAATCGCCAAACGCTACGCCGACCTGGGCCGTGAGTCGCGTGAGGCCATCGCCCGCTACGCCGCCGAGGTCCGCGCCCGCGAGTTTCCCAGCAAGGAGCACAGCTTCGTGATGAAAGACGAGGTGATCGACAAGCTGTACTGAGCGCCGCCCGGGAAGAATAGGAAAGAATAGGAAAGCGGCCCCGCGTCCGCTGTCAATCCAAAGGAGCCTTGTGCCGCTTCTGAACTGCGGACGGCGGCGCCGCTGCTAGAGCAGTTCTCCGAATTACGTGATGCGCGGAACGGCACCCCGCATCACTCCATTCTCTCCTGCGGAGCTGCACCAGTCTGCTGCGCAGCTTTGCAAGTCCGCCCTGCTCAGTGTTTTGCACTCGCTCTCTGCGAGCTGTCCCAGTCCGCTCGCCAAAAAGACGTTGCGTCTTTTTGTCAAATACTCTAGAACCGCCCCATGTCCAAGTCCTCCAAGACCGGTAAGAGCGCGGCTCAGCCCCCTTCACTGACCGGGCGCCTGGACGCGCTGTGGCCCGACCTGGTACAGGGCGACCCGAAGGCCGTGCATGAAGCCCGCAAACTGACGAGGAAGGTGGCCGCCGAACTCGCCGTTTCGGGCGCCCCCAAAAAGGTCCGGCGGGCCTGGCGCGACCTGCGCCGCGCAGTAGCCCCGCTGCGTGACCACGATGTGGCCGGTGAGCACCTCGCCGCCGCCCTGAGTGAAGAGGGGCGCCCCCAACGCGAAATCACCGCCTTTCGCCGTGACTGGCAACGCCGCCGCGCCGCGCTGCTGGCCGGGGTGCTGTGGCCCGAGCCGCCGCCCGCCTTCGAGCGCCCCGACAAGTTCAAGCGCCGCACCCGCCGCGCCCTGGCCCACGAAGCGCAGACCCTGCTCGAAGACACGCCCGACGTGCTGAGCGCCGAAGACCCCGAAACCTGGCACGAGTGGCGCAAGGCGCTCAAGCACTACCGCTACACCCTGGAACTGCTCGGCGACCCGCCGGAGGAGCTGCTCGGCACCCTCGACGCCCTGGGCCGGATGCAGGACGCCGAAGTGGTGCGCGGCCTGCTGGAGGAGCACTCGCTGCTGCCTGACCAGCGTGAGGCGCTGCTGGCCCGCGAACTGGAGGCCCGCCAAACTGCGCAGGAGCAGGTGCGGGCACTGTGGCCGGAGTTGAAAGCCCACCTCAAGGAGCAGGTGGAGTAGGCGGCTTGTGGTGGCTCATACGGATTCCGCTTAATTCCTGCACAGTCGGGAAAGCGCCGCCTGTGCATCCATATCGCGGAATCACCTCGGGTGCGGCGAGGTTCGCGGTAGTGGGAAGGAAAAAATGCCGTGCAGAGCGCGGGAGCGGTCTCCGCCTTCCAGTCCTGCCCTCGTCATCGCGTGGATGTCCCCCCTCGCCGGATAGATTTCACTTCCGACCGCTTTCCACAGCGCCGAGCAAAAGGTCCCCCACAACATGGTTTGGGCCTCGGTTGAACACTCATTTGCCGCCGCACCCGAGGTGAATCCGTATTTTTTCCTACTCGCATCCGCTCGGATTGAATCTGAAACGACCAGATTCAATCGGAATCCGTATCAGTCGCCCAGCACCGCTGCCAGGCCGCCCGCGTACCCATCCTCCAGTCGCCGCCACTCGGCGGGGAAAGGCTGGGTGCGCGTCACGTCGTTGGGCACGACCACCAGCCGCATTCCGGCGGCGACGGCGGCGGTGGCCCCGTTGAAGGAGTCCTCCACGGCGAGGCACTCCTCTGGACGCAACCCCAGTCGTTCGGCGGCGAGCAGGTACAGTTCGGGGTCGGGCTTGACGCGGCGCACGTCGTCACGGGTCGCCATCACTTCAAAGAGGCCCAGCAGGTCGTGCTGCCGCATCCAGCCCGTGACCCACTCGCGGTCGCTGCTCGTCGCCAGGGCGAGGCGCAGCCCGGCGGCCTTCACGCCTTCCAGCACCGCCCGCACGCCGGGGCGCAGGTCCTGTTCGGCGATGTCCGAGACGATGGTGTCGTGCAGCCGTGAGCGCACGTTTTCCCGGTCGGCCTGCACGTGCCCCGGCAGCCCGGCCCAGGGGTCGAAGGCGTCCCAGGTGCCGATGCCGCGCTGCCAGTCGCTGAGAAGCAGTTCGCGGCCGTGTTCGCGGTAGAGCTGCTGCCAGTGGTGAAATTCGCGGGTTTCGGTGTCCAGAATGGTGCCGTCGAAGTCGAAGACGACGGCTCGCAGGCCCTGGGGAACGGTGACGGCAGAGGTCATGGCGGCAGTCTAGGCGCTGGCGGTCATGGCGCCATTCGCCGCCCTGAAGTCATCCTTGTGGTGGACGCCCGCAGCGTGACCCGCCCGTTACGCTGTGGAAACTATGACCGACTGGATTCAAAACCTGATGGACAGCATGGGCTACCTCGGCATCCTGCTGCTGATGGTGCTCGAAAACATTTTTCCGCCCATTCCCAGCGAACTCATCATGCCCTCGGCGGGCTTCGCGGCGGCGCGGGGGGACATGACGCTCGGCATGGTGATTCTGATGGGCACGCTCGGCAGTGTCATCGGCACGCTGCCGCTGTACTACATAGGCCGCGCCTTCGGTGAAGACAAACTGGTGGCCTGGGCCGACAAGCACGGCAAATGGCTGACCCTGAGCGGCAAGGACATCAGGAAGGCCGACGACTGGTTCGACCGTCACGGCAACAAGGCGGTGTTGTTCGGGCGCATGGTGCCGGGCATCCGCAGCCTGCTGAGCCTGCCTGCGGGCATGAGCGAAATGCCGCTGCCCAAGTTCCTCATCTACTCGGCCATCGGTTCGGCGCTGTGGAGTGCGGCGCTCGCCTACGCCGGGTACGCCCTGGGCGAAAACTACGACCGGGTCGAGCAGTACGTGGGGCCTGCCTCCAAAATCATCCTGGGCGTGGTCGTCGTGGGGGCCATCGTCTGGTTCATTCGGCGCAAGCGCGAGCAGGGGCAAGGCGGCTGACTCGACCCGCACCGCAGCGCGTATTCTGACGCCATGACCGACGCGCCCAAGCCTGAACACGACGCCCCGTTGGTGGCTCCCAACTTCATTACCGAAATCATTGAAAAAGACCTGGCGAGCGGCAAGTACCCCAAGATCGTGACCCGCTTTCCACCCGACCCCAGTGGCTACGCGCACCTGGGGCATGTCTTTGCCAGCCTGCTGGACTTCAACACGGCGCGGCAGTACGGCGGGCAGTTCAACCTGCGGATGGACGACACCAACCCCGAACTGGCCCAGCAGGAATTCGTGGACAGCATGGCGGACGACCTGAAGTGGCTGGGCCTGGACTGGGGCGAGCATTTCTACTACGCCAGCGACTATTTCGACCGTTACTACGAGTACGCTGAGCAACTGATCAGGCAGGGCGACGCCTACGTGGACAGCGTCAGCGCCGAGGAAATGTCGCGTCTACGCGGCAACGCCACCACCCCCGGCACGCCCAGCCCCTACCGTGAGCGCAGCGTGGAAGAAAACCTGGACCTGCTGCGCCGCATGAAGGCGGGCGAATTTGGAGACGGAGAACACGTCCTGCGGGCCAAAATCGACCTCTCCGCGCCGAACATCAAGCTGCGCGACCCGGTGCTGTACCGCATCGTCAATAAGCCACACTTTCGCACGGGCGACAAATGGAAGATTTACCCCGCCTACGACTTCGAGCACCCGCTGCAAGACGCCATCGAGGGCGTCACGCACTCCATGTGCAGCCTGGAATTCATCGACAACCGCGCCATCTACGACTGGCTGATGGAGAAACTGGGCTTCGACCCGCGCCCCCACCAGTACGAATTCGGGCGGCGCGGGCTGGAATACACCATTACCAGCAAGCGCAAGCTTCGGCAACTCGTGCAGCAGGGCAAAGTGAGCGGCTGGGACGACCCCCGTATGCCCACGCTCCGCGCCCAGCGCCGCTTGGGGGTGACGCCCGAAGCGATGCGGGCCTTTGCTTCCCAAATCGGCGTGAACCGCACCAACCGCACGGTGGACCTCGCCGTGTACGAAAACGCCGTGCGCGACGACCTCAACCACCGCGCCCCCCGCGTGATGGCGGTGCTGGAGCCTCTGCGCGTGACCCTCACCAACTTGGACGCGCCGCAGACCCTGAGCCTGCCCTACTGGCCCTACGACGTGGTGCGCGACTCGCCCGACGGCCTGGTCGCAATGCCCAGCGGCGAACGGGTCAACCCCGAACAGGCCGTACGCGACGTGATTTTGACCCGCGAAATCTACATTGAACGCAGCGACTTTGAGGCCGAGCCGCCTAAAGGTTTCAAGCGCCTGACCCCCGGCGGCACGGTGCGCCTGCGTGGGGCGGGCATCATCCGCGCCGATGAGGTGGAGACCGACGCAGACGGCACAATTACTCACATCAAGGCCACGCTGCTGGGCGAGGAAGCGGGCGCCAAGGGCGTGATTCACTGGGTCAGCGCCGAACATGCCCTGCCCGCCGAGTTCCGGCTGTATGACCGCCTGTTCCGCGTGCCGCACCCCGAAGGCGACAACGAAGAACTGGACGACGACAGCGCGGGGCCGTCCGAACATGACGCCGAGCACGAAGAAGCGCCCGTGAGCGAAGGCTTCATGCGCTACCTGACGCCGAACAGCCTGCAAGTTCGCCAGGGCTTCGTGGAGCCGAGCGTGGCGAACGACCCCGCAGACACCCGCTACCAGTTCGAGCGGCAGGGCTACTTCTGGCGCGACCCGGTGGACAGCCGCGAGGACGCCCTGGTCTTCGGGCGGATTATCACGTTGAAGGACACCTGGGCGAAGACTGCAAAAGCTGAAGCTATAAAGCTGACGGAGACGGCTTTCGTTGAAAAGAAGAAAGTGGAACGACCCTCTACCAAGGGGAGAGGGCCTAGCGAAGCTAGGGGTGAGGGGTCTTCTGACGCGCCCGCCAAAGCACACACGCCCACCCCCGAGCAGGAAGCCGAATTCAGCCGCCTGACCGCGCTGGGAGCCGCCGAGGGGGACGCCCGCACCGTCGCCAAAGACCCTGCGCTGCTGGCCTTTTTGACCGGCGCGGTGCAGGACGCCACCTTCGGGCAGGTCGCCTCGTGGACGGTCAACGAACTGGTGGCGGGGCTGCGTTCGGGCGCGGTGAAGGTGCAGGCCGCCGACCTCGCCCCGCTCGCCGCGCAGTACGCGGAAGGCCGCCTGCCTGCCCGCGTCGCCCGTGACGCCCTGGCCCGGGCCGCTGCCAGTGGCGAAGCGCCGCTGACCATCATCGAGCGCGAGGGCCTGAACGCGGGCCTGAGCGCCGAAGACTTGCAAAAAGCTGTGGTCGAAGTCCTGAGCGCCAACCCCGACAAGGTCGAAGCCTACCGGGACGGCAAGGTCGCGCTGCTGGGCTTTTTCACCGGGCAGGTGATGCGGGCCACCGGCGGCAAGGCCGACCCCCAGCAACTCGCGGCGGCGCTGAAAGACGCGCTGGCCTGAGCCATACAACTGGCTGCATAAATCTGCACTCGGCGCGGCTGGTCTCCCATGTTCCGGACTCTGTCCCGGCATGGTGGATGACCGCGCCATGATACGGATTCCGATTGAATCTGGTAGTTTCAGATTCAATCCGAGCGGATGCGAGTAGGAAAAAATACGGATTCTGCGATATGGATGCACAGGCGGCGCTTTCCCGACTGTGCAGGAATTAAGCGGAATCCGTAATGACTCTTTTTCTCAGTCCCCCGTCAGGAGGGTGCGCTAGCCTGCCTGCATGAAGTTGAAGTCTCTGTATCCTCTCGTGCTTGCCGCCCTCGCCTTCGGGGGCCAGGCATCGGCGCGTGACCTCGCCACTGTCAAGAAGTCCGGCAAGCTGATCGTGGCGACCGAGCCGACCTACCCCCCCTTCACCTACACCCAGGGCAAAAAGGTCGTGGGCTTCGAGGCCGAACTCGCCGAACTGCTCGCCAAGCAACTCGGGGTGAAGGTGGAGTGGAAGACCTCTTCGTTCGACACGCTGCTCATCGGGCTGGGACAGGGACGCTACGACATGGTGATCGCCTCGCACGGCATCACCCCCGAGCGCCAGAAGGCGGTGGACTTTTCCAGCCCCCACTACTGCTCGGGCGGCGTGCTGGTCAGCAAGTCCGGCGGCCCCAAGACCTTGACCGATATGAAGGGCAGGAAGCT
Source organism: Deinococcus wulumuqiensis R12 (assembly GCF_011067105.1). Lineage (NCBI taxonomy): Bacteria > Thermotogati > Deinococcota > Deinococci > Deinococcales > Deinococcaceae > Deinococcus > Deinococcus wulumuqiensis. The sequence continues at coordinate 2,423,854 of NZ_CP049357.1, forward strand.
CGCCGTGCAACTCGGCACCACCTACGCCACCCGCGCCCGCAGCCTGCCGGGGCTGGGCAAGATTCAGACCTACCCCAACAACACCGACGCCCTTCAGGCCCTGATGGCGGGCCGCACCGACGCCTACCTCACCGACCGCTTCGTGGCACTTGAGGCCCGCAAGAAGATGGGCGGCAAGCTGCAAATCGGGTCGCTGGTGTTTCAGGAAAAAATCGGCATCGCCTTCCAGAAGGGCAACAAGACCCTGCTCGCCGGGGTCAACAGCGCCCTGAAAAAAGCGCAGGCGGACGGCAGCTACGAGAAACTGTCGGAAAAGTACTTCGGCGAAGACATCCGCTGCCGCTGATACGGATTCCGATTGAATCTGGTAGTTTCAGATTCAATCCGACTTGCAAAGCTGCGCAGCAGAGCGGATGCGAGTAGGAAAAAATACGGATTCCGCGATATGGATGCACAGGCGGCGCTTTCCCGACTGTGCAGGAATGAAGCGGAATCCGTATGAGTACGCGGCAGGAAACGCCCCCGGCCATGTGTAGACCGGGGGCGTTTTCGCGTGCGGCTCAGCGCTTTTTCTTGCCCAGACCGAGCAGGCCCAGAATCAGCACGGTGGGCACCGCCAGAATCGCGGCGAAGGCGTTCCACACGGCGGCGGCGAGGCTGGGCAGCAGGCCGCCCGAGCGGGCCTTGGTCGCCCGGCCAGGACGCGGCACCGAAGGGCGGGGGGCCGGGGTCTTGCCCCCCGTCTTGATGATGCGGCCCCGGTGGTCCTTGATGGGCTTGCCCTGACGCAGCGCGGCGGCCTGGGCTTCGCGCTCCTGCTGGCCCATGCCGTGGTCCACGTCGGCGCCGCTTTCGCTCAGCGCGGCTTTCTTGGCCGGGTTGCCCGCTCCGCCCGCGTGGGTGCCGAATTTCTGCGAGTAGACCCAGGTGGCCTCGGCGCCGAAGAAGAAGATCATGGCGCTGTAGTAGATCCAGGCCAGCAGCGCGACCAGCACCCCGGCGGCCCCGAAGGCACTGCCCGGCGCGGCGCGGCCAAAGTAGATGCCGATCAGGATTTGACCGATGGAAAACAGCACGGCGGTAATCGCGCCGCCGACCAGCACCTCGCGCCACTCCAGCTTGACGGCGGGCAGGAACTTGAAGATGGCAGCGAACACGGGCGTCAGCAGCAGTGCCGAGAGCAGGAAAGTGCCGACCCGCACCAGCACGGCCCCGATGCCCAGCGAGTCGCCCAGGGTGTGCGCCAGCGCCGAGAGCCAGGTGTTCAGCGCCAGAAACAGCATCAGCACCAGCCCGATCAGCAGAATCATCAGGAAGGACACCACGCGCGTCTTGACAATGTTGGCGATGCCCTGCGGCGGGGCCGGGTCGGCGCCCCACATGGAGTTCAGGGCGTCCTGAAGCTGCACGAACAGCCCGGTGGCACCCATGAACGTCACCACGAAGGCGACCAGGGTAGCGATGACCGAGCCGCGCTGAAGGCCTTCCTGGTTGCTGACGAGGTTGCGCAGGAATTCGGCGGCGTCTCCGCCCACGCTCTGCGCGACGCTGCCTTCCGGCCCGAACAGCTTGTCCACCACCGCCGGGTCGCTCAGGAAAAATCCCGCGATGGCGACCGCGAACAGCAGCAGCGGGGCGAGACTGGAAATGGCGTAGTACGAAATGGCCGCCGCGAGCCGGGGGGCCTTGTCCTGACCGAAGGCTTTGGCCGAGTCACCCATCAGGCCAAACAGGTCACCGGCCTTGAACTTCTGCGGCGGCGCGGCGGACAGGCCGCTGGCGGGCGGCAGCGGGGAAGGAGTTCGGACCGTCATACCGCGCAGTGTAAAGGCGCGGCCCGGGCGGTTGATACGCTGAGCGTATGCAAAACATTCCCGAAGGCTTTACCCAGACCCTGACGGTCACGGTGACAGCCGACATGACGGTGGACTTCGGCGAACTCGGGCAGGTTCACCCGGTCTACGCGACGTACTGGATGGCGAAACACTTTGAGGAAGCCGGGCGCAAGATCATCCTGCCTTTTCTGGAAGACGGCGAGGGCGGTATCGGGGCGCAGGTGGACGTGACCCACACCGCCTCGGCGCTGCCCGGCATGACGGTGACGGTCACGGCGACGCTGGACCGGGTGGAGGGCCGCCGCATTTACGCGACCATGCGGGCCGTGAACGAACTGGGCGACGAAATCGGCCACGGCGCCACCACCCAGGTCTTGCTCCCGCAGACCAGAATCGACGCGGGCTTCGACGACCTGCGCCGCCGCTGGGCCGAAGCCCAGGAGCAGGGCTGATGCGGATTCGCGCCGTGTTCTTCGCCCGCCTCAGGCGCGAGCTGGGCATGGAAGAACTGACCCTGGACGTGCCCGACGGCGCCGACGTGCGGGCGGTGGCCGAGCAACTCGGGCGCGAACATGGCCTGAACCTGCGCGGCTGCATGGTGGCGGTCAACGAAACCTACGCCCGCCCCGAACACCTCCTGCAAGCCGGTGACGAGGTGGCCTTCCTGCCACCGGTGGCGGGCGGCGCCCCGGATGCCGGGGAGGACACCCACTGCCGCGTCACTGCCGACGCGCTGAGCCTGAGCGCCGCCGACGCCTTTCTGGTGCGGCCCGAATGCGGCGCCCAGGCGTACTTCGTGGGCACGGTGCGCTCGCCCAACCAGGGCCAGGTCGTCGAGTACATCGACTACGAAGCCTTCGCCCCGATGGCCGAAAAGGTGATGCGTGAAGCCGCCGCCCTCGCTCGTGAGCGCCACGGCGAGCTGCGGGTGTGGCTTGAACACCGCACCGGTCGCCTCGCCCCCGCCGTCGCCAGCATCGTCATCGGCGTCGCCAGCCCGCACCGCCGCGCCGCCCTCGAAGCCTGCGACTTTCTGATCGAGCACCTCAAAATCGAGCTTCCGGTCTGGAAACACGAGGTCGATGGACGCGGCGAACACTGGGTGCCGGGCACGGCAGGGCACGACACGCTGTGAGGCACCGGTAGAAATACCGTTCTGGACAGCAAAAACAGCCGCCCCTGCATCGACTTGACAGGGGCTGCATACCGCACTATTCTTTCCTTATCACCGTCCGCAAGGGCGGCTTTTTTTGTGCCCCGTGTGTGGTGCCCTGGGAAGGCTTGGTCGGCTAAAGACAGAAAATGTCGTGTCATACGGATTCCGCTTAATTCCTGCACAGTCGGGAAAGCGCCGCCTGTGCATCCATATCGCGAAATCCGTATTTTTTCCTACTCCTTTCAGTCGGATTGAATCCAGAAATCTGCTGGATTCAATCGGAATCCGTATCAGCCGATCAAAACATGCCCAAATGTATAGCCTTGACAAAGGGTGAATACCCCGGTATTCTTTGTCTATCACCGTCCGCGAAGGGCGGATTTTTCGTTTTGGTTTTCGCCCGGATTCGGCGGACAGCAAAGAAGCAACTGGCTCGTGCGCCCTGAATAATCGGCCTGACTTCCAGCGCCGTCTTCTCTGTGCCAGTGGGCAAAAATCCGGATGCGTTTATGGGCTTGACAACGCGCGTATACCGCACTATTCTTTCTCTATCACCGTCCGAGAGGGCGGCTTTTTTATTTGTCCCCTCCTGCTGCCGCTCAGGTCGAGCGCGGGTTCACGTCCACGCGCAGGCGGGCGCCCCAGGTGCGGGTGTCGAGGACGGCGAGCAGGGCAGACAGGCGGGCGTCGTTGCGGGCGCGCAGGAGAAGCTGGTACACATACGCCCCACGCACCCGGGCGACGGCGGCGGGGGCCGGACCAAGCACCTCGGCGGCGGTCGCTCCGGCCCCGTGCAGCGCGTCGGCCAGGGCCTGAGCCGCCACCCTGGCCCGCTCCCGGTCACGGGCCGCCACTTCGATTTGCGCGAGGCGGGCGTGGGGCGGGTAGAACAGTTCGGCGCGGACACGCTCCTCGGCGGCGGGGTAGGCCAGGGCGTCGCGGCCCGTTTCCAGCACCCTGAGCGCGGGGTGCTCGCCCTGAAAGGTCTGCACCAGCAGCAGCGGGGCGCGGGCGGGGTGCCACTCGGCCAGCTGCCGCAGCAGCCGGTGGTAGCGCTCGGAAGCGCGGAAATCCGACACGCCCAGCCAGGTGTCGGCCAGCGTGACGCCGATCAGCGCGAGATTGGGCGGACACGGCTGCGACAGCAGAAGCTGCGTGCCGACCACCACCCCCGCCTCGCCCTCTTGCAGCGGGGTCAGGTCGTCCTGGCGGTCCTTGTCGAGCCGGTAGACCGGAAACCCGGGCAGCAGCTTCTGCACCTCGGCGGCAATCCACTCGGTGCCGGGACCGCGCGCCTTCCACATCTGTTCGCCGCACTGGTCACAGCGGTCCGGCACGCTCTGGCGGTGACCGCACTGGTGGCAGGCGAGCTGCCGGGTGTCCTGATGAAACCGCAGCGGCACGTCGCAGTTGGGGCAACCCGGCACATGGTCGCAGCGCGGGCAGCGCAGCAGCGCCGAGTAGCCGCGCCGGGGAGCGAGCAGCGCCGCCTGCCTGCCGCGTTCCTGCACCTGCCGCAGCAGCCGGGCGAGGTCGTGGCTGATGGGATAGCCCAGGTCGCCGGGCGTGAGGTGAACGCTGGACAGCGGGCCGAGTTCGGGTTGCTCCGGGGGCTTGGCGTAGTCCACCACATGCACGCGGGCACGTGGCGGCGGCAGCACCAGCCCCGGCAGCGGCACACTTTCCACCGCCGGAACGCTGCCCACCACCCCCAGCGCCGCGCCCCAGCTCTGCGCCACCCGCGCCGCCACGTCGGGCACGAAGGCGCGGGACCCGGAGAGCAGCTTGTGGGCGTCCGAGCCTTCTTCGAGCACCAGCAGCAGCCCCAGGTCTGGCAGCGGGGCGGTCAGGGCCAGGGCGCTGCCGACGACCAGCCGGACCTCGCCCGCCCGAATCTGCCGCCACGTTTCTTCACGCTGCCGGGGCGAGAGCTGCCCGCTGAGCAGCGCGGCGCGGGTGCCCGCGAGTTCGGCCAGGCCTCCCAGTCCGGCCCAGGCGCGGCGCAGGCTGGCGTGGTCGGGCGCGACGACCAGCACCCCGCGTCCCTGCGACAGCAGGCGGGCCACCCGGGGCGCGAGCGTGGCAAACCGCGACGCGGGCCGCCCGCCGTGCAGCCGCCAGTGCCTTTCCTCGGTCAGCGGGTCGGCGGTCAGCGGGGTCAGGTCGTCCAGCGGTGGCCCGTTCCACAGCGGCGCGGCGGGCAACTCGGGGGCGGGGGCCGGACCCTGGGCCTGCACCGCCCAGCCTCGGGCGAGCAGACCTGAGACCGCCGAGGGACGAACGCCCGCACCGCTCGCCCACGCGCTGAGCGTTTCCACCGGGCCGTGTTCGCGCAGCCAGGTCCACGCGGGGGGCGGCGGCACCGGGACGAAGGTGTAGTCGGCCCCGCCCCCTTCCATCAGGCGGCGCACCTCGGCGGGGCGCACCCCGGCGGCGGCGGCCCAGGCCGCAGGCGAGGACACCGGGCCGTGTTCGCGCAGCCAGGTCCAGGCGGGGGGCGGGGGCACGGCACGCGGCGTTTCCCGCGCCCAGCCCGCCTCGGCCACTTTGCGAACCACCGCCAGGCCGACGCCGGACCCGCTGGCCCAGGCGTTCAGACCCGGCACTGGCCCGTGCAAGCGCAGCCAGTCGTGGGCCTGTGCCTGCTTGGCCGTCAGCGCGGTTTCGCCGGTCACGGCTTCCCAGTGCAGCGGCGAGCGCACCTCCGGGTCGGCGTCCTGCCAGGGCCGGGCGGCCACCATCACCTGCGTGCGGGCGGCGGGCGGCACGTCGTCCAGGGCGCGGGCCTCGATGCGGCTGACCTGCGGCACGACCGGGGAAAAGCGTTCGTCGAGCAGCCCCTGCTCGCGCACCGCGTCCAGCAGCAGCGGCGGGTAGAGGTCGGCGCGGCTCCAGTCGGCTCCGGGCAGCGTGTCCCCGTAGGGCGCGAGGTCGGCCCCCGCCACGGCCCGGACTTCGTGGACATGCGACAGTTCCCAGCCGGTGCCGAGCAGGTCGTCCCACACCAGACCGGGGGGCAGGTGGGCCTCGTGCGCCCACCCGGACATGCCGCGCACGGTGGCGGGCGGCACCCAGGGAGAGTCGGGCGGGTCGAGCAGGGCCAGCGCCTCGCGCAGTCGGTGACGGCCCGCGCCGTTGCCTGCCCCGACCACCAGCCCCACCTGCACCTCGCCCCCGCGCCAGGGCACCACCACCCGGCAGCCCAGCGGCACCTGCGAAAGCGATGTGCCGTGCGGCGGCAGAAAGTCGAGCGCGGCGATGGGCAGCGGCACGCACACCTGCCACGTCTGGTCGGCAGGCGCGGCGTCGTGCTGCACGGCTTTTTCCTCTTCCGCTCTGGACGGTGGGGCGGGTGGGTCAGTCCAGAGGGTCACTGCCCCAGGCTAGCGCGGCGGGTGGAAAAAGGAAGCGAGGGGGTCACACTCCCGTCATGTCTTTCCGACAGACTGAAAGCATGTGTAGACGCCTCTTGCCCCTGCTGCTGCTGAGCCTGACCGCCTGTGCGCCCAAAGTGTCGGGTGAGGCGGCGACTCAAACCATGCGGGCGGGCGACCTGGAAATTACCGTCTCCGCGCCCAAGTGGGTCACGCGGCAAGAGTTTTACCCGCTGAAGGTGACGTATACGAACAAGGGAAAACGGACGCTGAACCTGTCCGACCCGCTGGACTGTGCCTATATCTGGGGAGCAGAGCAGATAGAAAGCGGCAAAGCGCCCAAGCCAAGAACAACTTACGCTTGCCCTACCATCCCCGCCGCCTTAAAAACGTTGGCTCCCAACGAAAGCCACGCGGGCGAATATCACGTCATCATCAGCGGTTATCCGGCAGGTGAGTACCGTCTCACGCCTGAGCAATTGCGGCAGCTTAGCCCAGCGGAGCACCGAGCCAAAGCAGCCAGGCTGCCGCTCACGCCTCCGCCGCAGGAAATCCGCTTTCAGATTCGCTAATACGGATTCCGATTGAATCTGGTAGTTTCAGATTCAATCTGACTTGCAAAGCTGCGCAGCAGAGCGGATGCGAGTAGGAAAAAATACGGATTCTGCGATATGGATGCACAGGCGGCGCCTTCCCAACTGTATAGGCCCGACTGTGCAGGAATTAAGCGGAATCCGTATAACGCTAGACTTTCCCTATGACTGACCCCGCCCCTCAGGCCATGTCGGTAGCCGAGTACCTGCGCCGCGAACGCGCTGGCGACGTAAAGCACGAGTATGTCGGCGGCTTCATTTATCCGCTGCACGCTCAGGCGGGGGGCAGCGGCACACATTCGCGTATCGCTGGGCGCATTCAAGTGGCCCTTCATGCCGCGGCCGAGGCGCGAGACTGCCGCCTGTATCAGGAAGGAATGCAACTGCACATTCCCGCCAGCAACAGCTTTTTTTACCCCGACGTGATGCTGGCGTGCGACCACGACCCACCCAGCGAGTTTTACGAAACGCTGCCCTGCCTGCTGGTGGAAGTGCTGTCGCCCAGCACCGCGCACAATGACCGCCGCGACAAATACCGCGCCTACACCGCTTTGCCCAGCCTGCACACCTACCTGATTGTCTCGCAGACCGAGCGGTATGTGGTGGCCTACGAGCGCCAAGCGGACGGCGGCTGGGCCATGCGTGAACTTCGCAATCAGGGCGAGGTGGACATCCCCTGCCTGGGCCTGACCCTGACGCTGGAGCAGATGTACGGGCGACTGGTGGCTGCCGACAGTGAATGACGGCCCTTAAGCCTCAACCCGCGCCACCTTCACCCACCACTGCGGAAACTGCGCCGCCAGCGCCCCTGCTGCAGCCTGTGCCTGCGCCTCGTCCCGCGCCAGCCCGAAGCAGGTCGCACCCGAACCCGACATCAGCACCGAATGTAGGCCCGCGTCGGCCAGCGCCTCCAGCGTGGTCAGGACACTGGGAAAGTGCGCCAGTACGCCCGCTTGCAGCGAGTTGAAATAGGGCACTTCTACGCCGCTGGCCAGCGCCTGCCGAATCGCGTCCAGCCTTAGGGGAGAGCTGAAATCGCCCGTCTCGTCCAGCCAGCGGTAAGCGTCGCCCGCGCTGATTTCCGCGCCCGCGTTTGCCAGAACCAAATGCACGGGCGGCAGGTCGTGAATGGGGGTCAACCGTTCGCCCACGCCCTGCGCCAGCGCCGCGCCGCCCAGCAGGAAGAACGGCACGTCGGCCCCCAGCGAGAGCGCCAGCGCGGGCAAATCCACGTCTGAAGGGTAAAGTTCCGCCAGGGCCAGCAGCGTGCTCGCCGCGTCGCTGCTGCCTCCCCCCAGCCCGGACGCGAGCGGCAGCCGCTTGTGCAGCACGATGTCGGCTCCCCCCGTCACCCCCGCCGCGTCCAGGTAAGCGCGGGCGGCGCGGTACACCAGATTGCGCTCGTCGGTCGGCAGGTCGGCGCCCTCCACCCGCAGGGTCAGCGCCTCGGCGGGCCGAATCTCCAGCTCGTCGCCCACGGTCAGCGGCACCATCAGGCTGTGCAGGTCGTGGTAGCCGTTCTCGCGCACGCCGAGCACCGAGAGGCCGAGGTTGATTTTGGCGGGTGCAAAAAAACGGGTCATGCTTCGTCCAGGGTACGGGCCAGCGCCTGCGCCAGCGCGAGGTCGCCGGGCGTCGTCACCTTGAACAGTCGGGCGTCGCCCGGCACCAGCCGCACCCGCACCCCGAGGCGGGCGAGCAGTCCGGCGTCGTCGGTGGCGGCAAATCCGTCTCGTGCGGCCTGCCGGTGCGCATCCAGCAGCGCGGCGCGGTCAAAGCCCTGCGGGGTCTGCACCGCCCACAGCCCCTCACGCGGGGTCAGTTCGCCCCAGTCGCCCGCCGCGCTCTGGCGCACCAGGGTGTCGGCCACCGGGAGGGCCACCGTCGCCGCGCCGGTTTCGGGGACAGCTTCGAGCAGCGCCAGAAGGACGTGTTCCGGCAAAAAGGGCCGCGCCGCGTCGTGAACGAGCACCGTGTCGGCGTCCGTCGCTTCCAGCAGGCGCCGCACGCTCTCCTGCCGGGTGTCCCCGCCGACGACGGCGCGGGCCGGGAGACCGGGGGGAAGCTCCAGACCTTCCGGCAAAGCGACGATGACCTCGTTCACATACGGGGCCAGGGCCGCCACGCTGCGCGCGAGCAGGCTTTTGCCGCGCACTTCCACGAACGCCTTCGGCCCCAGGCCCAGCCGCGTGCCGGACCCGGCGGCGGGAATCAGCGCGGCGGTGCGCTTCCTTTCCCCTGTCCTCACGCGTCCTCCCGCCAGCGCCGGAAGCCCGGCAGGTCCAGTCCGAACTGGTCGAGCACCCGCGCGGTGACGAAGCCCAGCAGCTCGCCCAGCGACTCCGGCGCGTGGTAAAAGCCCGGCGAGGCCGACATGAGTGTGGCCCCGGCGTCGTGGGCGGCCAGCATGTTCTGCAGCATCGGGCGGGGCATGGGGTCCTCGCGCACGACCAGCACGAGTGGGCGGCGCTCCTTGAGGGTGACGTGGGCGGCGCGGGAAATCAGGTTGTCGGCAAAGCCGTGCGCGACCTTGGCGAGCGTGCCCGCGCTGCACGGCACCACCACCATGCCGCCGGTGCGGAAGCTGCCGCTGGCGACGCTGGCGGCGAGGTCGCGGTCATCGTGGACCACGCTGGCGAGGGCGGTCAGGTCGGAAAGTTGCGGCCCCCCCTCCGCCGACATCACCCGTTTGGCGCCGCTGCTGACGATCAGGTGCGTTTCCATGTCCAGTGTGTGCAGCGCCCGCAGCAGGTCGAGCGCGTAGGGAATCCCGCTGCCGCCCGACACGCCGACCACCAGTCGCCGCTCCCCCGTCGGGGTCACAGGGCGTACCCCCGCCCGCCCACAATGACGGCGGTTTCACGGGCGATCATCAGTTCCTCGTTGGTGGGAATGACGAGTGCCAGCGGGTCTCTCGCTTCTCCCTGGCCCGACTTCTTCTGGCCCGACTTCTTCTGGACCGACTTAGAAATCACGCCCGCCTCGCCGCGCGGCAGGTGGTCGTTGGCGTGCTCGTCGAGTTCCAGCCCCAGCACGCCCAGCCGCCGCAGCGTCATCGCCCGGACCGTGCGGCTGTTTTCCCCGATGCCGCCGGTAAACACCACGCCGTCCAGCCGCCCCAGCGCCACCGCCATGCCCGCCACCTGCTTGGCGAGGCGGTAGACGAACACGTCCAGCGCCAGCCGCGCTCCGGCGTGGCCCTTCGTTGCCGCTTCCTCCAGTTCGCGCAGGTCGTTGGTCAGTCCGGAGAGGCCCAGCAGCCCGCTTTCCTTGTTCAGCGCCGCCGTGATTTCGCTCAGGCTCAGCCCCGCCTGCCGCGCCAGATAGTCGTGGAGGCCGGGGTCCACGTCGCCGCTGCGCGTGCCCATGACGAGGCCCTCCAGCGGGGTCAGGCCCATGCTGGTGTCCACGCTGCGCCCGCCCGCCACGGCGCACACGCTCGCGCCGTTGCCCAGGTGCGCCGTGACCAGATTCAGCTCCGGCAGGGGCCGCCCGAGCAACTCTGCCGCCTTGCCCGCCACATACGCGTGGCTGGTGCCGTGAAAGCCGTAGCGCCGCACCCCGTGCTGCCGGTACCACGTCTGCGGCACGGCGTAGCGGTAGGCGACCTCGGGCATGGTCTGGTGAAAGGCGGTGTCGAACACGCCCACGTGCGGCAACTCTGGAAACGCCCCCTGCGCGGCCTCGATGCCGACGATGTTCGCCGGGTTGTGCAGCGGCGCCAGCGGCACGCAGGCCCGCACCGCGTCCAGCACCTCGGGGGTCAGCAGCACCGGGGCGCTGAAGCGTTCGCCCCCGTGCACGATGCGGTGCCCCACCGCCCGCACCTCCTGCCGGATGCCCAGCGCGTCCAGCTCGCGCAGCACCTCATTCAGCGCCTCGGCGTAGCTGCCGCCGCCCAGCGAGCGGCTGACCTTCTCGCCGCCGCGTTCCAGCCGAATGGTCGCTTCCCCGCCGCCCAGCCGCTCGGCCAAGCCGGAAAGCCGCACCTCGCCGGAGGCCGGGTTCAGGAGCGCGAACTTGAGACTGCTGGAGCCGCTGTTGAGAACGAGGGTCCACATGGGGTGAGTGTACCGGGGGCAGGGCGGCCCCCCCGTTATTTCCTCGTCACGGCCCAGATGCCCGCGAACTCCGCAAACTGCGTGTCGGTGTCGGGCGTGGCGTAGGCGCTGATGGAGCCGTCGAGGTACAGCGCGTCGGGGCAGCCGAGCTTGTCACGGAAAAAAGTGGCAAAGGTGTAGAAGTTGACCGGCCCCGCACTGATGGCAAAGCGCACCTTGCCGCCCGCGCACACGCCCACGCCGCTGCGGACCTTGAAACTGGTGCCGCCCCGGTTGAAGTCGGGGTGCAGCTTGCCGCCCGCGACCAGCAGCGGCCCGGACTGCGTGGCGTAGTCGGGCGTGAGTGCCAGTTTCTTGTAGGCCTGCGTCTCGGTCACGCCCGCCTTCTGGCCGCGCAGCCAGAACACCCCGTTGGGCAGCAGCGCGAAGTTGCCGCCGCCCTTGCCCGCGTTGTTCAGCCGCACCAGCGTCTTGCCGCCTTCCACATGCAGGCCCAGGGGCCGGGGGCCGGGCGCGTAGATGCCCGAGTTGGTGGCGAACAGCAGCTTTTGCCCCTGTTTGCCCAGGCGCTGCCCGAGCTGCGCGAACGACGAGTAGGGCTTGCCGGTGCCCGGATTGAGCCAGTGCAGCGTCAGGCGGTCACGCGCTGGGTCCACCGTCGCCACGGTGTAGAGCATTCCCCCCGCCGTCATCCGTTCCACCTGCAGGCCCCCGGCGTGGGAGCAGGAAGTGAGCAGAAGGCAGGGCAGCAGGGGCAAAGCGGACAGCAGGCGCGGCATCGGCCCCATGATGCGCGAAACGGGTGAGAATGGCGGCATGTTCAGCGCCCTGTGGAATGTCCTGCGAGAACTGCTGCTCGCCCTGATCGGTCAGCCCAGCCGCCCCGGTCCCACCCGGCAGGAGCGCGAGGCCGAACTCGCCCAGCAAGAGGCCCTGCGTGACGCCCCGGCCCCCACGACGGCCTGGGACGCCGCCCGGCAGGTGGGCGCCGAGGTGGGCAAGGCCGCCATCTGGCAGCCGACCGACGCGCCGCGCCGCAAGGGGCCAAAGTAGGCCTGGGGGCTACTCGCGTCCCAGCATCAGCACCCAGAAGGTGCTCTGGTCGTTTTGCACCTCGCTGCCTGCGCCCACGTGGGTCCAGTCGCGGTTCATCAGGTTGGTGCAGTGGGCCGCGCTGCCCAGCCACCAGATCAGGGCGCCGTCCACCGTCGGGGTGCCGTAGCGGATGTTCTCGCTGACCCGGCCTGTAAAGCCCTGGGCACGGGCGCGGCTGTCCGGGGTGCTGCCGGTGCGCGGGTTGACGTGGTCGGCAAAGCCCTGCGCGACCATTGCCGCCGCGTGTCCCTGGGCCGCTGCCACGAGCCGGATATCTACCTTCAGCGGCGGCGCAGCGGGCTGCCACGTTCCCCCGCAGCGGCGGCCCTGCGCACGGGCGGCGTTGATTCCCGCCAGGAGTTCTTCCAGCGGCCCGGCAGCGGGTCGTGCCGCCACGGGACCGACGGGCTGGCCTGCAACGGAGCGTTCCGCAGTCGGCTGGGAGGCTGGTGAGGTGGAAGCCAGCGTGTTGGGGGTCGCCGGAGCAGACGTGGACCGGGCAGGGAGCAGGGGCGCAGCCGGGTTCACGGCGGGCACTCCGCCCGGCCACCGCGCCGCCAGCACGGTCACGAGGGAGCCGCTGGGCGCGGTGCCGTACCCGGCAAATCCCAGGGCGCACGCCTGCCGCACGGTGGCGGCCACCTGTGCGGGGCTGACCTTCCAGTAGCGGTAGGCGCTGGGCGCTCCGGTGCGCTGGGTAAGCGCACGGTAGGCGTCGGCGCCCGCCGCGAGGTCGGCGGCGGCCAGGTCGAGCGCCGGAAGCGGCGCCGTGCAGCCGGTGGGGGTGGGAGCGGCAGCAGGGCCGGGAGTCGTGGGTCTGGGTGTCGCGGAACTGGGGGCTGCCGGGGTGGGGGCCGGAACAACGGGGGCTGGGACGACGGGGGCTGGGACGACGGGGGATGTGGGCGCGGGCGGTGCAGGAACAGGCGCGGGCGGCAGAGCCGGTGCCGGGGCAGCAAACGGAATCACCTGCACCTGCGCGGCAGCGTCCCGCGCGGCGCTGGTCAGCAGAGCGGCGAGAAGGAAAGCGAGGCGACGCATGGCCTCAGCTTATACGGATTCCGCTTAATTCCTGCACAGTCGGGAAAGCGCCGCCTGTGCATCCATATCGCGTAACCCGTATTTTTTCCTACTCGCATCCGCTCTGCTGCGCAGCTTTGCAAGTCGGATTGAATCTGAAACGACCAGATTCAATCGGAATCCGTATTATAGAGCCTGACCGCGTGAAGGCTTCCTCGCGCCGGGCGGCCCAGTTGAACTGCCCAGTCGAGCGGCCCGCCTACTGACCGCTCCCGACGAGCGCCCCGGCGTTCACCTCGGCCTGCAAGCGCCCCGCCGCCCGCGCCGTGACGACCAACGCAGCGGGCTGCACCTGAAGGCCCTGCACGCTGAAGGCACCGACCTTGCCGCTCACTGTGACGCCCGGCACCGGCGTCAGCGGCAGCCCGGCCTGGGCCTGCGCCTGGGCGCGGCTGAGCAGCGGGCCGAGGTCGAAGCGGGCGGCGCGGGTCAGGTAGGCCTGGGCACGGGCGTCGGCCAGCCACGACACCGCCTTGCCGGTCAGCCCCTCGCGGCGGGTTTGGACCTGCACGCCCCGCAGCGACACGGTGCGTCCGTCGGCAGCGACGGTGGGGGTGCCGGTCACGTCGGTGGTGGCCCGCAGGCTCAGGCCGAGCGGCCCGTCCAGGCGCGTCCTGACCGTGACCCGAAGGCGCGTGCCGCTGGGCTGCACCTGCACGCCCGTGACCCGCAGCACCGGTTTGCCCGGCACGTCCAGGGTCAATGACTGCTGCTGCGCATAGCGGGTGGCGAGGCTCGAAAGTTCGGGGTAAGCCAAGCGGAGAGGCACCGCCAGTTCGATTCCCGGCGTGCCGACTGGCCCCACCTTCAGCGCGGGCAGGGGCGAGGCGTGGACGGTGGTGGGCGGCTTCCCCAGCGCGGCCCCCAGGTCCAGGGTCGCGCCCACGTCCAGCTTCAGTGCGTCGGGCGTCAGGCGCGGCGGGGTCACACTCAGGCCCAGCGGACGCACCAGCGCGTAGGCGGGTTCGGGCGTCGGCAGCGGCCAGGGACGCTGCGCCCGCGCCCACAGCGTTCCGGCGCGCTGTCGCAGATTGGCTCCCTCACGCACCTGCCGCTCGATTCGGGCCGTGAGCTGCTCCAGTTGTGCCCGCACCTGGGGGTCCACCAGCGACTGCACGCTCAGTTTCATGCCCCGGCCCAGGTCTACGGCCAGTGGGTCGGTCCAGTGGTGTTCGGCGCTGGCCCTGACCCCCACGTCCCAGTTCGGTGTCACGTACGGCGTCAGGCGCAGGGTGACGGTGGCCGCTCCGCCGAAGTCGCGGGCAAGACCTGCCAGCAGGCCCCCCGGTTCGGCGCGGAACTCGGCGCGGATGGGCACGCGCAGCACCAGCGCGTCGCCGTCGGCCCCCACGCTCACCTGCGCCGTGCGGGTCACCGTGCCGCGCACCCGCACCGGCACAGCCCCGCCCAGCAGCGTCTGGGTCTGGTCGATGCGGGCAAATTCCTGCGGCACCTGGGCATTGGCGGCCCGCTGCACGCCGGACAGCGGCACCTGCACCGGCAGGGTCAGGGTCGAAGCGGCCTCGGCAGCGGGCAGGGACATGCCCAGAGTCAACAGCACGGGGGTGAGAAAGCGGCGCATGAGGCAGAGGGTAAAGGGAGGAGGGTGAAGAGTAGAGGGACGCTGTCACCCTCCTCCCTCCACGCTTGACCCTCTACCTTCTCCCCATGTGGTTTCAGCACACCCTGACCTTGCCCCCCAAGCGGCGCGGCTTTCATCTGGTGACCCGCGAAATCGTGGACGCCGTGCCCGAATTCGCGCAGGTGCGCGTGGGCCTGCTGCATGTCTGGATTCAGCACACCTCGGCCAGCCTGACGGTGAACGAGAACGCCTCGCCCGACGTGCGGCGCGACTTCGAGCGGTACTTCGACCACGCGGTGCCCGACGGTTGGCCCGAGTTCGAGCACACGCTGGAGGGCCGGGACGACATGCCCGCCCACATCAAGGCGAGCGTGCTGGGGCCGTCACTCACGCTGCCGGTCAGCGCGGGGCGGCTGGCGCTGGGGACGTGGCAGGGCATCTACCTGTGCGAACACCGTGACCGGGCCAGTGCGCGGCGGCTGGTGCTGACGTTGCAGGGCGACTGATACGGATTCCGCTTGATTCCTGCACAGTCGGGAAAGCGCCGCCTGTGCATCCATATCGCAGAATCCGTATTTTTTCCTACTCGCATCCGCTCGGATTGAATCTGGTAGTTTCAGATTCAATCGGAATCCGTATGAGTGCTGGGCATCCCTCTTTCCATCATCCATCAGCGCAGCGGACCCATCATCCATCGCCTTTCAGGGGACATTCCCAGCCTTTCCGCTCGGTAAGGTGAGGGGATGCTCGCGCCGCTGCCCCCCGAAGTCACTGACTTTCTGACCCGGTTTCACACCGAAACGGGTACGCCGGGGCTGGCGGCGCGGCTGGCAGAGGCGGCGCAGGAGTGGACGCCCACGTCCGCCGAACTGACGTGGGGGGCCAAAGTCGCGTGGCGCAACTCCACCCGCTGCGTGGGGCGGCTGTACTGGGAGGCGCTGGAAGTGCGCGACCTGCGCGGGCTGGGTACACCCGAAGCGGTCTACGCGGCGCTGCTGGAGCATCTGCACGACGCCTTTTGCGGCGGGCACATCCGGCCTGTTATCAGCGTGTTCGGCCCCGGTGTGCGGCTGCACAATCCGCAACTTATCCGCTACGCCGACGACCCGCTGAATGCCCCGTTCGTGGCGCGGCTGGCCCGGCACGGCTGGCAGCCGAGCGGCGCACGCTTCGAGGTGCTGCCGCTGCTGATTGAGGCGAACGGCGAAACCCGGCTCTTTCCGCTGCCCCCGGACGCCGTGCAGGAAATCGCTATCACGCACCCCGACTGCCCCGGTATAGGCGAGCTGGGGCTGCGCTGGCACGCCCTGCCGGTCATCAGCGACATGCGGCTGGACGTGGGCGGGCTGCCTCTGCCCTGCGCCTTCAACGGCTGGTACGTCCAGACCGAGATTGCCGCCCGTGACCTGGCCGACACGGACCGCTACGACCAGTTGCCCGCTGTGGCCCGCGCCCTGGGGCTGGACACCCGGCGCGAGCGCACGCTGTGGCGTGACCGGGCGCTGGTGGAGCTGAACGTGGCGGTGCTGCATTCCTTCGACGCTGCCGGGGTCAAGCTGGCCGACCACCACACGGTCACGGCCCACCACGTCCGTTTCGAGGAGCGCGAGGCCCGCGCCGGACGCGAGGTGCGCGGCAAGTGGTCGTGGCTGATTCCGCCGCTGTCGCCCGCCACCACGCCGCTGTGGAGCCGCTCGTACCGGGGCCGCGAGGAGTCGCCGCGCTTCGTGCGGGCGGCGGTGGCTTCCGGCTGCCCCGTTCATACCCCGCCCGAATAACCCCATGTAAAGGCCGCATCAGCCGCTGCCCTCTAGAATCTGAAAACGATGCGCTGAAGGTTTGCCCACAGGGTGCCTGACAGCCCACTTTTTTGATAAAGGAGTCCAGCTATGGATTGGAAAAACTTACCCGGCGGCGGCAACATCGAAGACAGACGCGGAGGCGGCGGGCTGCCCGGCGGCGGCCTGGCGGTGGGCGGCGGCATCGGCGGCCTGATTCTGGCGCTCATCGCCTACTTTTTCGGCGTGGACCCCAGCATCGTCACCGGGGGCGTGCAGCAGCCCCCCGTACAGACGCAGAGCCAGACGCAGACCGGCCAGAGCGACGAGACGTACCAGTTCGTGGACCGCATCGTCGCCAGCACCGACCGGACCTGGACGCAGGTGTTCCAGCAGTCGAACCGCCAGTACACCAAACCCACGCTGGTGCTGTTCGACCAGTACGTGCAGAGTGCCTGCGGGCAGGCCAGCTCCGCCACCGGCCCCTTCTACTGCCCGCTCGACTCCAAGGTGTATCTGGACACCAGCTTCTTCGCCACGATGGACCGCAGGCTGGGCGGCGGCGGCGACTTCGCCTACTCATACGTCATCGCCCACGAGGTCGGGCACCACGTCCAGAACGAACTCGGCATCGCCGAACAGGTCGAGCGCAAGCAGCGGGCCGCCCGCACCGAGGCCGAGCAGAACTCCTACGGGGTGCGCCTGGAACTTCAGGCCGACTGCTTCGCGGGCGTGTGGGGCAACAGCGTCAAGGGCACCGACGCCGCCAACCTCACCCAGGACGACATCCGCGAGGCCATCAACACCGCCGCCGCCATCGGTGACGATACCCTGCAACGGCAGAGCCAGGGCCAGGTCATGCCCGATTCCTTTACCCACGGCAGCAGCCAGCAGCGCATGAACTGGTTCATGAAGGGCTTCCAGACCGGCAACCCCAACCAGTGCGACACCTTCAGCCTGCCTTACAACCAGCTCTGAGGGCTGGAAGTCGAACCGGCTGGAAGTCAAACCGCAAAACCGCAAAAAGAGAAGCGTAGGCACGGAGCTTACGCTTCTCTTTTTTTGCCGTTAGAGCATTTGACAGAAAGAAAGCTGGTCCGGACGCCCCCCCTCTGCTTCGCAGCTTTTCAAGTCCCGTTGCTTCGCAACGCCCTCTGCAAGCAGCTCTAACGAGTCCCCCACAAGGGGAGAGGGTCTAAAAAGCAAGCCCTTCTTTCTTATGTCAGGTGCTGTAGACGGTTAGACGGTTTGACCTTGCCCTGGACAACGCCCCAGCCGCTCAGTTCCAACGTCCGCCGCGTTCGCGCTTCAGCTCGGGTTCCGGCGCGGCGTACAGTTCCTCGGCGCGGGAGAGCTTCTTGCGGCCGTACAGTCCCTCCAGGATGAACTCGGCGGCGGAGACGCGCACGGCGTCGTCGCTGCTCTGCGCCACCTGCGCGGCAAAGTCGCTCAGACCGGGCACTTCGCTGCTGGCCTTAATAGCCGCCGCCGCGTCGCCGCCCTGCGGAAAGCGGAACACGTTGCCCTGGTCGAACCACTTTTCCAGCTCGCGGGTGTCGGCGCTGCCGTAGCTGCGGGCATATGCGGCGCCCGCCGCCTTGCGAATCAGGTCTTTGGCGACGTTGTCGGCGCCCTTGAGTTCACCTTCGTATTCCAGCTCCATCTTGCCCGTGATCGCCGGGAGGCCCGCGTACACGTCGGTCACGCGCACCACCGGGGAGTCACCCGACACCAGCGAGCGGCGCTCGGCGTTGGCGCAGGCGAGTTCCATCAGCGAAATCGGGAGGCGCTGCGACACGCCCGAGAGCTTGTCGATGCGGCCATCTTCACGGGCCTGGAAGGCGATGTCCTCGATGAGTTCGGCGATGAAGGGCGGCACCACCACGCCCTCTTCCTTGACGGCTTCCTGCGCGGTGATGTCCATGCCGAGGCGAATGTCGGTGGGGTAGTGGGTGCGAATTTCGCTGCCGATGCGGTCCTTGAGCGGCGTCACGATTTTGCCGCGCGCGGTGTAGTCCTCGGGGTTGGCCGAGAAGACCAGCATCACGTCGAGTTCGAGGCGAATGGGGTAGCCCTTGATCTGCACGTCGCCTTCCTGAAGGATGTTGAACAGCGCGACCTGCACCTTGGGCGAAAGGTCGGCGAGTTCGTTCACCGCGAAAATTCCCCGGTTGGCACGCGGCAGCAGGCCGAAATGCATGCTTCTCACGTCCCCCAGCGAGGTGCCCAGGCGGGCGGCCTTGATGGGGTCCACGTCACCGATGAGGTCGGCCACCGTCACGTCGGGGGTCGCCAGTTTTTCCACGTAGCGGGCGTCACGCGGCAGCCAGCGGATGGGCAGGTCCAGTCCGTGCGCTTCCAGCAGGTGCTGTCCCTCGGCGCCGATCGGGTTGAGGGGGTCGTCGGGCATGTCCACCCCGTCGATCACCGGCACTTCCTCGTCGAGCAGGCCCGTAATCGCCCGCAGAATCCGGCTCTTGGCCTGACCGCGCAGCCCGAGCAGGATGAAGTTCTGCCGCGCCAGCAGGGCATTCACCAGTTGCGGAATCACCGTGTCGTCGTAGCCGACCACGCCGGGAAACAGCTCTTCACCGCTGCGGAGCTTGCGCGTCAGGTTGTCGCGCACCTCGTCCTGCACCAGTCGGCGCTGGCCGTCGAAGGGCGTGCGCCCGGCGTATTCGGGCGTCTGCAAAAGCTCGCCGAGGGTCCTGGCTCTGGTCTGCGCTGTGGTCTGGGCGGTCATGTCGCGGAACGTAGCACGCGCCTCATGGCGGGAATGTGCGGGAGGGAACGGGCTCAGTTCGCCCCACCCGAGCTGCTGGCCGCCGCGCTCTGTTGCTGCGTGTCTTCGAGCGCCTTGTACGTGCACACCGCCGCCAGCGCCGCGATTTCGAGCGGCACGTCGCCGAGGTTGAGGGTCACGTCCTTGCCGTCTACGTGTCCACCGATGCGCCCGCTGAGCCGCTCGCCGCGCCGGGTGAGGGCCACGTCCTTGCCCGCAATCCGGCCCGAGAAGCGCCCGCGCACGTCGTCGCCACCGATGCTGAGGCTCAGCGAGTCGCCGTCCACGCGACCACCGAGCCGCACGTCCACCCGCTGCCCGCTCACGTCGCCGTCCACGTCGAAGCCTGCAAAGACGCCGCCCACGCGCCCGTTCACGTCGCCCGACTGCACCTCCAGCCGGATGTCCTTGCCCTGAAACTGGCCCCCGATGCGTCCCGTGAGTCGCGAGCCGTCCCAGTCGGCGTGAAGGTCATAGCCGGCGGTCAGGCCACCGATGCGTCCGTCGAGTTTGCTCATGCTGGGAATACGCTCCGGAATGGCCGAGAGTTCCGGCAGAGGGCACGGCTCAGGGAAGTTGCAACTCCAACTGAACGTCGTGCCGGGGCGGGCGCGTGGTGTCTTTCAGGTCGGTTCGCGCCTTGAGCGACAGCGTGCCCACCCCTTCTTCCTTGCCGGCGCGGAAGGTGAAGCGGGTGACGCTTTGCCCGGCGAAGGTGCGGGTGTCCACCAGTTGCCAGCCCTGCGCCTGAAGGGCGGCGGCGTAGTGGCGGCGCAGCGCCTCGGTGTCCTGCGAACCGTAGATCGAGGTGTAGGCGCTGACCTCCGTGTCGCCCGAGGTCAGGTTGGTGCTCTCGACCTGCGCTCCGTCCGGAGCGGGAAGCTGCGGCAGCTTCAGGCCGCGTTTTTCCAGGCGGTCGGCGGGGCGGTACACCGTCTGGTTGCGGTAGGGCGCATAGAAATTGAGCTGCGCGGGGTCGTCCTGCGGCATGTTCGCCGGGCAGCTCTGCGAAAAGCCGGTGAGGCTGTACCCGTAGCTGACCTGGGCACCGCCCGTCTCACCTCCGAAAGCGTAGACCGTCAGGGTGCCGGGAACGCCGGGTTTGCACAGCGGCGAGACGTATTCGCCCCGGCGTGAAGATTCGAAGACAAGTCCCGTCATGCCCGCGTCGGGATAGAGATTTTGCCAGCCCGCCGCCCGCAGAGCTTTTTCAGCCGTCTGCTGAGCGGCGGTGGGAGCAAGAGTGGTTCGCACGATCACCCGGCTGCCCCCGGTCTGACTCACGCTGCCGACCACCTGCTGACCGGGCAGGGTGGGCGCGGGGAACGGCAGGCCCGGCAGCACTTGCCCCGGCTGAAACTGGTCGCTGCCAGACACCCCGACCACCGCCAGCAGCAGCTGACGCTCGGCGGGGGTCAGCCGCTCGAACAGCGCGGCGCCCAGGACCGGAGTGGGTGGGGTGCCCTGAGCCTGAGCCGCCCCGAGCACCAGAGACGCGAGAACGAGAGAAGCCCGCCAGAGAGGTTGTCTCATGCTCCACTCTACGCCGACAGAGGGTCAGAGGTTGCCGGTGGGGTTCGGTGGGCTGTCGTACCGCCCTTCACTCGGCAGCTCCCTGCCCTCATGCACGGCCTGAGCGACGGCGCGGGCCAGCGGAAAATCCACCCCGGCGTACCACGCCTGCTCCAGTTGTCCGTCACGCTCGCGGTAGACACACAGGGTCGGGCCGAACTTGCAGGCGCCCAGGCACCCGCTGTCGGTGAGGCGAACGCTGCCGCCCTGCTTGTAGTAGGCCACGCCGTCGCGCTCAAGGGCGTTCCAGAGGGCTTTGTGCAGCAGAACCGAATTGCGCTGCTGGCAACTGCTGCCCCGGCACAGCAGAAGGTGGCCGGAGGTGGGGAAGTATCTGGGGTGGGTCATGGATGTTCCTGTGAAGCGTAAAGGGTGGAAGGAAAAGGGTTCAGTCTACAGGCACCACCACCAGCCGCCCGCCCCGCTCGATGACCTCGGCCTTGACCCCGTAGGCGAGGTAGAGGTGCTCCGGCGTCAGCACCTCGCCCGCCGTTCCTGCCGCCATGACTTGCCCGTGGTGCAGCAGCAGCAGCCGGTCGGCGCGGGCCGCCAGATTCAGGTCGTGCAGCACGGCTACGGCGCCCAGCCCGGCGTCCACCTCGCGCCGCAGCGAACGCAACAGCTCCAGGGCATAGGCGAGGTCGAGGTGGTTGGTCGGCTCGTCCAGCAGCAGCATCTGCGGCTCGGCGGCCAGGGCACGGGCCAGCGCCACCCGCTGCCGCTCACCGCCCGAGAGTTCGGTCACGCGCCGCTCCTCGAACTGCCGGGTGTCGGTGCGGTCCAGCGCCGCGTCCACGGCGTCCTCGTCGGCGTGTGACCAGGGCCGGGCAGGAATCAGGCCCCAGCGCCACTCGCCCGCGCCGCGTCCCAGCGTCACCACGTCGCGCACCCGCGTTTCGTTCGGCAACCCCTCGGACTGCGCCAGGTACGCCAGCCGCCGCGAACGCTCGGCCCGGCTCCACTCGCGCAGCGGACGGCCTTCCAGATACACCTCGCCCCCGTCCAGCGGACTCAGGCCCAGCAGGGCGCGCAGCAGCGTGCTTTTGCCTGCCCCGTTCGGCCCGATGATGGCCGTCAGTTCGCCCGCCCGAAATTCAGCGTCCACCCCGCGCACGGCCAGCGTCGGCCCCGCCCTGACCTGCAGACCAGTGGCCTCCAGCAGCGCTTCTGCCCTCTGCCCTCCACCCTCTGCCCTCTGCGTCCTAGCCATTTTCCCGCCTCAGCAACCACAGGAAAAACGGCCCGCCCAGCAGCGTGGTCACGATGCCGACCTGCGAGAGCGGCGTGGTGCGGGCCAGCAGGTCGGCCAGCACCAGCAGCGACCCGCCCAGCAGCCCGGACAGCGGCAGCAGCGTGCGGTGCCCCGCGCCGAAGGCCAGACGCACCAGATGCGGCACGATGAGGCCGACAAACCCGATGATGCCCACATACGCCACCGCGCCCGCCGTCGCCAGACTCGCGCAGGCGACCACCAGCAGCCGCAGCCGCTCCACCGGCACACCCAGCGAGCGGGCGGTCAGGTCGCCGAGTTGCAGGGTGTCCAGGGCGCGGGCCAGCAGCAGCAGCGCCCCGCAGCCCAGCCCCACGTAAGGCAGCACCGTCAGCACGTCGCGCCAGCCCGAAAAACTCAGGTCGCCCAGCGTGTAGGCCAGCACCTCCCGCGCCCGGTCCTCGCCGCGCAGCATCAGCGCGGTGGTGGCCGCACTCAGCACGCTGCCCACCACCACGCCCGACAGAATCAGGCGCGTGGGCGGAAAACGGCGGCCCTCACGCGCCAGCAGCAGCGTGACGGTGACCGCCGCCAGCGCCGTGAGCAGCGCCGCGAGCGGAATCAGGGAATGCGGCCAGCCCAGCGTCAGGGCCACCGTCGCCCCCAGCCCCGCGCCACTCGCCACGCCCAGCAGGTAGGGGTCCGACAGCGGGTTGCGAAACACGCCCTGAAACGCCCCGCCGCACACGCTCAGCGCCGCGCCGACCAGCACGCCCATCACCACACGCGGCAGGCGAATCTGCCAGATGATGACCGCGTCGCCCTCCAGCGCCTGCCCGGTCACGCCCTGCCACAGCGCCGAGAGCACCGCGCCGGGGGCGATGTTCACGCTGCCCAGGCCGGTGCCGAGCACCACCGCGACCAGCAAAAGCCCCAGCAGCAGCACGGTGCCCGAGGCCACATACGCCCGCGAACGCCGCGTCGCCAGGGCCGCCACGTTCACCTGAACAGTTCAGGGTGAACGATTTTGGCGAGGCCGCGCAGCGCCTGCGGCAGCCGGGGGCCGGGGCGTCCCAGAATGGTGTTCAGTTCCTTGGGAATGTCGATGACCTTGCCGGTTTTCACGGCAGTGATGCTTTTCCAGCCGGGACGCGCACTCGCGGTCTTGAGGTCGGTGCCCAGAATCAGTTGCGGGTTCTGCTTGACGATGAGTTCGGGGTCCACCTTGGGAAAGTCGCCCAGGGACGCCGGAATCACGTTTCTTGCGCCCGCCTTGGTCAGCAGCACGCCCATGAACGAGTTCGGGCCGATGGAGTAGGGGGTGGGGTCGATCTCGAAGTAGGCGGTGGGTTTGCGCACGGCGTTTCGCGTCAGAATCTCGACCTTGGCGATGTCGCGCTGCATCTGGATATTGAGCGCCTTGGCCTGCGCCTCGCGGTTGACGATTTTGCCCAGCAGGGTGGTTTTGCTGAACACGTCGGCGTAGGTTTCGGGGTTGACGGCGACGGTGGGCACGCCCAGTTGCCCCAGTTGCTCGGCCAGCTTGCCGTACTTGCTGACAATCACGAGGTCGGGCCTGAGGCTCACGATTTTTTCCACGTTGGAGTCGTACAGCCCGCCCACTTTGGGCAGCTTGGTCACCTGCGCGGGAAAGTCGCTGTAGTCGTCCACACCCACCAGCTTGGCGCAGGCCCCGATGGCGCACAGGGTTTCGGTGTTGCTCGGCAGCACGCTGACGATGCGGGCGGGTTCGGCCTTCACCGTCACCTTGCGCCCGAGGTCGTCGGTGAGGCTCAGCGGGTAGCGGGTGGCCCCCGCAGAGGTGGCGAGGGCGGCACTCAGGGTCAGCAGGACAAAACGGGTACGCATCTGGTTCTCCTCGGCGGGACGCAAAAAAACGCCCCCCAGTCTGGGAAGCGAAAACAGGGAACGTCCGCACGAAAAAGCCGGGCGGTCCCTCTTTCCGCGAGAGGTCAGGCCGCACGCCCGGGGAGGGCGCGAGCAGGTCAGGTGTTCGGACTGAAAACCGTTGCGCGACAGTGCCGGACTGAAACCGGACTTTCCCTGTGCCTGCTGCTGAGGAGTATAGAGCGAAGGTTCAGACCCGGCGGCCCACCGGCTGCGAGAGCATCTGCAACCGCCGCGCCAGTTCCTCGGTGTTGGCCTTGATGCCTCCCCGGGCCGAAATGGGTTCGCCGAACCGGATGACCCAGCGCCGACCGTCGCGGCTGATTCCGGCGGGCAAAATCGGCGCCCGCCCCCGCGCGGCAATCAGCGCCGCCCCGCCGTGAATCTCCTGCCCCCCGCGCGTGCCCTGCGGGAAAATCCCCACCGTGCCGTTCGCCTTCAGAATCCGCAGGCTGGTGCGAATGGCTTTCACGTCGCTGCCGTCGCGGTCCACCGGAAAGCTGCCCCCGGCGCGGATGATGTCCCCGATGACCGGCACGAACAGCTCGCGCTTGGCCATGAACTGCAGAAAGCGGCCCGGCGGCAGGGCACGCGCAATCAGGAAGGGGTCGAGCGCCGACTGGTGGTTGGCGGCGACCACCAGCGGGGTGCCGGGCGGCGGCACATGCTCGCGCCCGTGAATGTCGAGCCGCATCCCCGAAAGCAGCACGGGCAGGAAAGTCACGTCCACCACGAAGCGGTACACCTGCGGGTTGACATGGGGAAACTGTTCTTCGGGGGCCGGGGGCACCGAAACTGCACCGTCGGTCATGGGGCTGAGCATACGCCCGTCAGGTCAGAAGGCTGTCCCCTCGTCTTCGGTGTCCTCAACCTCTTCCTCTTCGCCCTGTCCCCACTCGCCGCTCAGGACCGCCCGCACCGCCTCGATACGGCTGCGGCACTCGGCGTAGGCGGCGCGGGCCTCTTCGAGCAGCGGCAGCACCCGGTCGAGGTCGGCCTCGCCGCTTTCCAGCTCGGCGGCGATGCGCGAAAGCCGGGCGTAGGCGTCACGGTAGCTGGCAGAAGCACTCACGCCCACAGCGTAAAGCAGACCGCTACCCTGCTTCCATGTCGCATGCCCACTTCGACCTGACCGCGCTGCCACAGTCGGCCCGCTACAAGCTGCTCACGGCGACGGTGGTGCCCCGGCCTATCGCCTGGGTGGGCACGCAGGGCGAAGGCGGCTTCAACCTCGCGCCCTACTCCTTTTTCGGGCTGATGGGGTCCGAGCCGCCGGTCGTCGCCTTCGCACCCGGAGACCGGCCCGACGGCACGCCGAAAGACACCGCGCTTAACATCGGCCCCGGTGGAGAATTCACCGTCAGTCTGGTGAGCGCGGCACTCGCTGAGGCGATGAACCTGAGCGCCACCGACTTTCCGCGTGGCATGGACGAGGCGCAGGTGCTCGGCCTCCGGCTCGCCTCCTCGCGTCAGGTGCAGGTGCCCCGTGTGCAGGACGCCCCCGCCGCCCTCGAATGCCGCGAGGTCCAGACGGTCCGGATAGGGCAGACCCGCATCATCCTGGGGGAAGTGCTGGCGCTGTGGCTGCGCGAGGATGCCGTGCTCGACGCCGAAAAGCACCATGTGGACACGGCGGCCCTCGACCTCATCGGACGCATGGGCGGGCGCGGGACGTATACGCACACCCGCGACACCTTCGAGTTGAAGCGCCGGACCTACGCCGAGTGGAGCGGGCAGGAGGACTGAGCTTCAGAGCGGCGCCCCACCCGCCCGCAGCCGCGCGTTGTCGGCCCAGAGGTAGCGCGAGGCCAGCGAGCGGTAGGGCGCCCAGCGGCCCGTGACCGCCTGCCAGTCCTCGCCCGGATACAGCCGCGCCACCCCCTGCCGCAGCGCGAGGTCGCCGTAACTGAACACGTCGGGCCGGGCCAGCGCGAACAGCAGAAACATCTCGGCGGTCCACTGGCCAATGCCGGGCAACACGACGAGTTCGGCCACCACCGTCGCGTCGGGCTGCTGCGCGAGGTGCGCGAAATCGATTTGCCCGGTTTCGGCAGCAACGGCGGCGGCCTGCACGGTGCGCACCTTGGCCCACGACAGCCCCGCGCCGCGCAGGTCGTCCCCCGTCACGCCGAGCAGCGCCGCCGGGGTGACGGTCCCCAGCAGCGTTTCCAGTCGGCCATAGACCGCCTGCGCCGCCTTCACGCTCACCTGTTGCCCCGCCACACTGCGCACCAGCCGCCCGAACGGGTCCGGCGTGGGGGTCAGCACCGTCAGTTCTCCGCACAGCGCGATCACCTGTGCCATCACCGCGTCACGCGACAGGTGGGCGGTGGCCCCGGCGTGGTCGGTCAGCGGGGGCAGGGCCGGGGGCGCGGCGGTCAACTCAGACTCCTTTTCCCCGGCGAAGCGGCAGCGGCTTGGGCAACCAGGCCCGCTCACGGATGACCGCTTCCAGTTCCTCGCGGTTGAGGTTGCGCACCTTGCGCTCGGCACACACCCCGTCCTGAATCGCCTGCTCTGCCACGCGCACCGCCACCTGAATGCTCAGTTCGCGCAGCTCGCTGATGGGCGGGTAGACGAGGTGGGGGTGATGCTGCGTGGTGTATTCCGCCAGGGTCAGGGCGGCGGCCATCACCATGTGGTCGGTGATTTCGCGGGCGCGGCTGACCACCGCCCCGAAGCCCAGCCCCGGGAAGATGAAGGCGTTGTTGCCCTGCCCGACCGGAATCTGCTCGCCGCCGTAGTTCACGTCGGAAAAGGGGCTGCCGGTGGCGACAATCGCGCCGCCGCGCGTCCACTCCACGATGTCGCTGGGCCGCGCCTCGACATGGCTCGACGGGTTGGACAGCGGAAAGACGATGGGCCGGGGCGTGTGCGCCAGCATCGCCCCTATGTCCTGTTGCCTGAAGAGGCCCGGCACCCCGGTGAAGCCCAGCAGGGCGGTGGCGCGGGCCTGGACAATCACCTCGTGCAGGTTGGGATATTCGCCTTCATAACTCCAGCCGTGCAGGTCGGCGCGGCGGCGCACGAAGGGCATCTGCTGCGGTTCGAGGTCGGGCTGCCCTTCCATCAGCAGGCCGTAGCGGTCCACGACATAGACGCGGGCGTGGGCCTCTTCGGGACACAGGCCCTCGGCTTCCAGGCCCTGCCGAATGGCGCTCGCCACGCCGATACCCGCCGCGCCCGCGCCGACCACCACGAACACCTGGTCGGCCAGGAATTCGCCCTTCATGCGGCTGGCCCGCAGCAGCCCGGCCAGCGCCATCGCGCCGGTGCCCTGAATGTCGTCGTTGAAACTCGGAATGACTTTGCGGTAGCGCTCCAGCACCCGGAACGCCGTGCCGCGCGAAAAGTCCTCCCACTGGATGATGGCCTTGGGGTACCGCGCCGCCACCGCCTCCACGAAGGCGTCTACGAACTCGTCGTATTGCTGCCCCTGCCAGCGGCGGTGGTGCACGCCGAGGTACAGCGGGTCGTCGATGAGGTCCTGGCGGTTGGTGCCCACGTCGAGTTCCACCGGCAGCGTCTTGTCGGGGCCAACGCCGCCCGCCGCCGTGTACAGCGCCAGTTTGCCGATAGAAATCGCCATGCCGCCGAAGCCCTGGTCCCCGATGCCCAGAATCGCGCTCGAATCGGTCGCCACGATCATTCGCACGTCGTTGACCGAAACGTTGTCGAGCATCTCGTCGACCCGGTCGATGTCCTGGGTGCTCACGGTAAAGCCGCGCGGGTAGCGGTAGTTGTTGGAGTACATCTTGACCGCTTCGCCCACCGTGGGGGTGTAGATGATGGGCAGCATCTCCTCCAGGTGGTCTTCGAGAATCGCGTAGTACAGCACCTCGTTGCGGTCCTGCAGCGCCCGCAGGTACTCGTGCCGGGCAAGGTCGGTGGGCGCGTCGAGGTAGCGCAGGTAGGTGCGGCGCTTCTGCTCTTCGAAGGAACTGATATGCGGCGGAATCAGTCCTTCCAGGCCAAGCTCACGCCGCTCCTCGGGGGTAAAGCCGGTGGTCTTGTTCAGCAGCGGGTTTTGCAGCAGGGCGAGGCCGGTGACCTTGACCTCGATATAACGCTGGCCCTGCTCGTCGCGTTTGACATCGTAGTAGCGGGATACGGGGGGCGATTTCGGCATCGCCGGTCAGCATAACGGCGCTTTCCTCCGCTGCGCGTCTCGTTGGATCGGGTGCAAAGCGCGGCCCGGCCCCAGACAGCAGCACCCGGTCTTCCTGACGCCTTGCCGTATACTGAGTACATGGTGTGGGAGAGAGTCCGCCAACCCGCATGAGGCCCTCCGCGTGATGGCTGTCCGTTTCCCCCAGGCGCTGCCGGGGGCCTTGGCCGAGCTGCCGCTGTGGCAAGAGCGCGTGCGGCTGATGGTCAAGCCCCGGCGCTACGAACACGTGCTGCGGGTGGCCGACCTGGCGCAGCAGATTGCCGAAGCCGCCCGGCTCGGTGCCGACGAGGTGGCACGGGCCTACGCCGCCGGAATCCTCCACGACCTCGCCCGTGACCTGCCCGAAAGCGAGTTGCTGCGCCTCGCCCCCCCGGAGTGCGACATCGACGCCAACCACCCGCTCGCGCTGCATGGCCGCGCCGCCCGCACGCTGCTCGAACACTGGGGCTA